>NZ_JBSGAH010000002.1:0-436884 GCF_053600675.1 Streptomyces sp. NPDC005004 | reverse complement strand
CGACTCTATCAGATCTTTTTCCGATCCGATTTCCTCGGTGCTTTCCAGGTTCTCGCTTTCGCGTTTCCCTTTCCGGCGGTTCCGACTCTATCAGATCCTTTTCGGTGTCTGACCCCCAGTCAGCGGGGTTTGTCTTCCCGGCCTCGCGGCCGTTCCGACGAGTGAGACTTTAGCGGATTCCCGGCCCCCGAAGCCAATCGGGGTCCTGCGCTCTTTCGAACACGGATTCCTCATTTCGCAAATGCGCACAACGAAACAAGCGGCGCGGAAGCGCCGATGTCGAGTGGGCCTTGCGGAATGGCTGTCCGGGGACCGACCGGAGTCGGCTCTCACGTCGGACAACTCGGAGAACACTACGCACCTGGGGAGGGGGTGTCAACCCCCTCCTGCGAAGAATCTTGGTGCGGGTCAGTCCTTCTTGCCGGAGGCCAGCTCACGGCTGCGGTCGCGGGCCGCCTCCAGGGCGGCGATGAGGGCGGCGCGCACCCCGTGGTTCTCCAGCTCACGGATGGCGTTGATGGTCGTACCGGCGGGCGAGGTGACGTTCTCACGGAGCTTGACCGGGTGCTCGCCGCTGTCGCGGAGCATCGTGGCGGCGCCGATGGCGGACTGGACGATCAGCTCGTGCGCCTTGTCGCGGGGCAGGCCGAGCAGGATGCCCGCGTCGGTCATCGCCTCGACCAGATAGAAGAAGTACGCCGGGCCCGAGCCTGACAGGGCGGTGCAGGCGTCCTGCTGGTTCTCCGGGACGTGCAGGGTCTTGCCGACGGCGCCGAAGATCTCCTCGGCCGTGGCGAGGTGGGCGGCGGTGGCGTGGCTGCCCCCGGAGATGACGGACATGGCCTCGTCGACCAGGGCGGGCGTGTTCGTCATGACGCGCACGACGGGCGTGCCCTCGGCCAGGTGCTCCTCGACGAGCGAGGTGGGGATCCCGGCGGCGCCGCTGATGACCAGGCGGTCGGCGGGGACGTGCGGGGCCAGTTCGGCAAGCAGCGTGCCCATGTCCTGCGGCTTGACCGTGAGGATCAGGGTGTCGGCGGTCTTGGCCGCCTCGGCGTTGGTGACCGGGGTGACGCCGTGGCGGGCGCGGAGTTCTTCGGCGCGCTCGGGGCGGCGGGCGGTCACCAGGAGGTCGGCGGGGGCCCAGCCCGCCCGGATCATTCCGCTGAGCAGGGCTTCGCCGATCTTGCCGGTGCCGAGGACTGCGACTTTCTGGCTCATGCGGTTCATCCTCGCATCGGGGGCGCCGGGTGCGGGGTGCTGTCCGGTGGGCGGACCTCCGTCGGGGTTCAGTCCGTGCGGCGGCGCAGGGTGGCGGCGCCGAGGGTGAGGACCAGGAGGGCGCAGCCCGCGACGATCAGGATGTCGCGGAGGAAGGTCGCCGTCATGTCGGTGTGGTGGAGGACCTCGTTCATGCCGTCGACGGCGTACGACATGGGGAGGACGTCCGAGACGGCCTCGAGGGCGGGGTGCATGTCGGGGCGTGGGGTGAACAGGCCGCAGAGCAGGAGCTGGGGGAAGATCACCGCGGGCATGAACTGGACCGCCTGGAATTCCGAGGCCGCGAAGGCCGAGACGAAGAGGCCGAGGGCCGTGCCGAGCAGGGCGTCCAGGAGCGCGACCAGGAGGAGCAGCCAGGGCGAGCCGGTGACGTCGAGACCGAGGAGCCAGACGGCGAGGCCGGTGGCGAGGGCGGACTGGACGACGGCGACGGCGCCGAAGGCGAGGGCGTAGCCGGCGATCAGGTCGGCCTTGCCGAGCGGCATCGCCAGGAGGCGCTCCAAAGTGCCGGAGGTGCGTTCGCGCAGGGTGGCGATGGACGTGACCAGGAACATCGTGATCAGCGGGAAGATCCCGAGCAGGGACGCGCCGATGTTGTCGAAGGTGCGGGGGCTTCCGTCGAAGACGTAGCGCAGCAGGACCAGCATCAGGCAGGGGACCAGGAGCATCAGGGCGATGGTCCGGGGGTCGTGGCGGAGCTGGCGCAGGACGCGGGCGGCGGTGGCGGTCGTACGGCCGGGGTTCAGCGCGGCCGCGGTGGTCGTGCTCATCGGGTCGGCTCCTTGGTGCGGTCGGTGGCGGCGGCCTGGTCGACGAGGTGCAGGAAGGCGGCCTCGACGGTGTCCGTGCCGGTGCGGGTGCGCAGGTTCTCCGGGGTGTCGTCGGCGAGCACACGGCCGTCGCGCATGAGGAGGAGGTGGTCGCAGCGCTCGGCCTCGTCCATGACGTGGGAGGAGACGAGGAGGGTGGTGCCGCGCTCGGCGGCGAGGGTGTGGAAGAGGGTCCACAGGTCTCGGCGGAGTACGGGGTCGAGACCCACGGTCGGTTCGTCCAGGACGAGGAGTTCGGGGGTGCCGAGGAGGGCGACGGCGAGGGAGACGCGGCTGCGCTGGCCGCCGGAGAGGTTTCCGGCGAGGGCGTCGGCGTGGGAGGTGAGGTCCACGTCGGCGAGGGCGCGGGTGACGTGGGTGTGGCGACGGTCGGCGGCGGCGCGGCCGGGGTCGAGGATCGCGGCGAAGTAGTCGAGGTTCTGGCGGACGGTGAGGTCGTCGTAGACGGAGGGGGCCTGGGTGACGTAGCCGAGGCGGTGGCGCAGGGCGGGGTGTCCGGCCGGCCGGCCCAGCACGTCGAGGGTGCCGGTGACCTTGGCCTGGGTGCCCGCGATGGCGCGCATCAGCGTGGACTTTCCGCAGCCGGAGGGGCCGAGGAGGCCGGTGATCCGGCCGCGGGGGACGGTGAAGCCGAGGGCGTGGAGGACGGTGCGGGGACCGCGTACGACGGTGAGGGCGTCGGCGTGGACGGCCGCCGGGACCGGCGGAGGCTCATTATTCATCACCTGATGAATAATTCTCCTGTGGCGTGGCGTCGTCAAGGGCCGGGGCATACGAAACGGCGGCCCGGTACCGGTACCGGGCCGCCCTTCGTGGGTTCGGGGGTGTCACTCCTTGCGGGCGACGATCAGGTGCACGTCGTAGGTCTCCTCGACGACGCCGTCCGGGAAGACCTTCAGCAGGTGGGCGCGCTCGTCGGCCAGGAAGGCGGTGCGGTCCTCCGGCGGGGCGAGGAGGAGGGCGGAGTGACTGCCGATGTTGGCGAGGTGGACGTCGACGGGGACGTGGCGGCTCCAGCGGACCACGCGGCGCTCGAAGGCGAGGCGGCCGCTGGGGTCGGCCAGTTCCGTGCGGTCCACCGCCTTGCGCTTCTCGGCGGGGATGTCGAGGCCGAAGAAGCGTGCGGCACGCTCACCGGCCTCGGAGATCCACTCCACGTCGACGGCGTCGGTGTTCCACCACAGCGCCAGCGCGCCGCCGGGTCGCAGGACGCGCAGCGCCTCCGGGACCGAGCGGGCGGTGTCGGTCCAGTGCCATGCCTGGGCGTAGGTGATGAGGTCGGCGTGGTCGTCGGCGACCGGGAGGGCGTTGCCGTCGCCCCGGACCAGGGGGACGTCCGGCAGTGTCCGGCGGAACTCGGCGGCCATGCCCGCGCCGGGTTCGACGGCGAGGACGCGGGCGCCGCGCTCGTGCAGCAGGCGGCTCGCGATGCCGGTGCCCGCGCCGACGTCCACGACCCGCGCGCCGGCCAGGGGGCGGCCGGACAGTTCCTCCAGCGCGTCCAGGAGGGCGGGCGGGTAGGAGGGGCGGTTCGCGGCGTACTGGGCGGCCGCGGCGTTGAAGGAGTGGGCGCGGGCGGAGGCGGGCGGCTCCTGGGCGGCTTCGCGTGTGGTCATGCCGCTCATGGTGCGCGGTGTGGGGCGGGAGGGGACAGGGGATATCCGGCGGGAGGTACCCCCTGGTGCCTTACTTGCCGCGCTTCTTCTTCGCCGGGTTGCCCGTGCGGCGGGAGCGGGTGCGGTCGTGTTCGGCGCGGGCCTTGTCGTACTCGGCGCGAGCGAGCTTCTCGCCGGGGGCCTCCAGGAAGGAACGGCAGGCGTAGGCGAGGAGGGAGCCGACGAAGCCGATGGTGAGGAGGCCGCGCTGGGACGCCTGGCGGTCGGGGTCGGGGCGGCGTTCGTAGCTCTGCCAGGTGTTGCCGAAGGCGAGCGCGCTGCACACGGCGAACATGCCGACGACCAGGACGGTCACGAAGGAGCCGGTGCCCGCGATCTGGAGCCCCTGGTAGGCGAAGCGCAGGACCAGGCAGGCGACGGCCGCGGCGGCGACGGCACCGAGGGCGGTGCCGGCGCGGCGAGCGGCGTAGCCGTCGGTGTGGTCGACCCAGGAGGTGCCGTAGAAGCGCAGGGGTTCGGGGCGGGGGCCCGCGTCGCCGCCCCCGGCGCGGGTCTCGGGACTGGTGCCGGTTTCGTCGCTCACGGGATGATTATCGCGGGCGGGGGCGGCGGGGCGGGGACGGGGGTCAGGCGCAGCGGGGGGCGACGTAGCCGTCGCTGCCGGTGTGCACGTAGGCGTCGGAGACGAACTCGCCGCTGCCGATGTTGTCCCAGATGTTCGAGGTGCCGTAGTAGCCGTTCACCGTCGTGCCCGGGGTCTGGCAGTAGATCGACACGGACGAGCCTGCGGGCAGCACACGGATGATGCTGTAGCCGGTGCCGGGACCGCTGCGGACGTCGAGGCTGACGCCCGGGGCCACGGGATACGCGGCGGCCGTGGCGCTCGCCGGCGCCGCGAGGCCCGTCACCAGGAGCAGGGCTCCTGCGGCAGCCCCCAGCAGAGCGCCTCTGCGGTGGAGTGAGGTCATGTCGTTGCCTTTCTGGTGGGGTCAGCCACAGCGGCCGGCGACGTAGCCGTCGCTGCCGGTGTGCACGTAGGCGTCGGAGACGAACTCGCCGGGGGCGATGTTGTCCCAGATGTTCGAGGTGCCGTAGTAGCCGGTGACGATGGTGCCCGGGCTCTGGCAGTTGATCGAGACCTGGGCGCCCTCGGGCAGGACGCGGACGAGCGCGTAGCCGGTGCCGGGGCCGCTGCGGACGTTCAGACGGACGCCCGGGGCGACGGAGTAGGACATGGTCAACCTCCCCCATGACGCCCTCGGCAGGTGCGGGGGCGCCGGTGATTTTTCGCGGAACTGCACGTCCCCGCACAGGTGTTCGGGGCGCGCACGCGGAGAGTAGCAAGCCTCCGCCGTCTCGTACGGGCGATCGACTAGGCTCCGAGCGACGCGCGCGGACGAATGGCACGGGGGTGGTCCATGGCGCCACAGCTCAGCTCCGGGCCGGACGCGGAACCGGAACTTCCGGAGTACGCCGGTCACTACCGTCTGGAGTCGCGGCTCGGGTCGGGCGGCATGGGTGTGGTGCACCTGGCCCGCAGTGGTTCCGGGATGCGGCTCGCGGTGAAGGTCGTGCACGCCGAGTTCGCGCGGGACGAGGAGTTCAGAGGGCGTTTCCGGCAGGAGGTGGCGGCGGCCCGGCGGGTGAGCGGCGCCTTCACCGCGCCGGTGGTGGACGCCGATCCGGAGGCCGGGCGCCCCTGGATGGCGACCATGTTCATCCCCGGTCCGACGCTCGCCGAAGAGGTGAAGCGGAACGGCCCGATGGCACCCGGCGAGGTACGGCGGCTGATGGCCGGGCTCGCGGAGGCGCTGCGGGACATCCACCGGGTCGGGGTGGTGCACCGGGATCTCAAGCCGGGCAACGTGCTGCTGGCGGAGGACGGTCCGAAGGTCATCGACTTCGGCATCTCGCGCCCCAAGGACAGCGAACTGCGCACCGAGACGGGCAAGTTGATAGGGACGCCACCGTTCATGGCGCCCGAGCAGTTCCGCCGTCCGCGTGAAGTGGGCCCTGCGGCGGACGTGTTCGCCCTCGGCTCGGTGATCGTGCACGCGGCGGCCGGGCGGGGTCCGTTCGACTCCGACAGCCCCTACGTCGTCGCGTACCAAGTGGTGCACGACGAGCCGGACCTGACCGGCGTGCCCGGAAACCTCGTTCCACTGGTGCGGCGCTGCCTGGCCAAGGAACCCGAGGACCGGCCCACGCCCGACGAACTCATGCGCGCGCTGCGGTCGGTGGCGGCGTCGTACGACACTCAGGCGTTCATACCGGCTCAGCGGGAGGTGCCCCCGGCCGAGGAGGCCGAAGAGGCCGAGGACCACGCGGGGCGCGCCGAGGCCGAGGAGCCGGACAAGGACGCGGCGGGGCGGCCGCGGTGGTGGACGCGTGGCCGGGCCGCGCTCGCGGCGGGCGCGCTTGTGCTGGCGGGGAGCGTGGGGATCACCGCGGTGCACTGGTCCGGCGGCGAGCGGGCACCCCGGGTGCGTCCGACGGCCACCGGGGACCGGATCACCGAGTGGCGGTCCACGACCCTCACCGGGGGCACCGGCACGCCTCGATGCACCTACGGAGCAGGCGAGTTGCTGTGCACCGCCCCGGGCACGGCGGCCGGGCTCGACCCGCGTGACGGCACGGTGAAGTGGCGGCGCTCCTTCACGGGCGTCCGGTGGAGCGATCCGCCGGTCGTGTCGGGCGGGCTGCTCCAACTGCGCGACCAGGACGGCCGGGTGACGGCACTCGATCCGTCCTCGGGCGAGACCCGGTTGCGCCGCCGACTGCCCCGGGACACCGGGACGCTGTACGCGGACGGCATCCGTCTGGTGAGCGACACGGACGGCCGGATCACCGGCACGGACAGCGCCTCGGGGCGGACGGTGTGGCAACACGCTTTGCCGGACCGGGCGTTCACCCGCCTCTACGCCTTCGGTGCGGGCACCGGGACTGTCACCGCGTATGCGACGGCCGCCTCCGCCGACGGGAGCGGTACGCGGGTCACCGCGCTCGACCCCGCCTCGGGTGGGCGGCGTTGGAGCGCGGAGCTGTCCGGTGTGCTCCAACCCGTTGGCGCGGAGGGCGACTTCGTCTATTTCCTCGCCGCCGATCCGGTCCACGGCGACACGGACGCGGTGGTGCGCTACTCGGTGAAGTCCGGCGCGGTGCGCCGCGTGCCGCTCCCGGCCGTTTCACACGGCGCCCGGGCCGTCGTCCGGGACGGGGTGGTGTACCTGCTCTCGACGAACGGTGGGCTCGACGCCGTGGACGCGGGTGCCGGCAAGCGGCTGTGGCATCTGGAGACCTCGGTGAGCTGGGGCTCGGGGCCGGTCGCCGACGGCCGGTATCTGTACTTCTCCGCCGCCGACGGACGGCTGCTCGCCGTGGACGTCCGGCGCGGGAGCCTCGCGGGGCAGACGCGGCCGCGTTTCGGGGCGCGCACGGACCTGGTGTCGGCGGGGGTGCCGGTGCCGGTGGTCGCCCGGGGAGCGGTGTACGCGGCGGCTCCCGACGGGACGGTGTTCGCCCGGGACACGCGCGATCCCTCCGGCTGGTGACGACGACACGAAGGGGGCCGGTGTCGCGCACCGGCCCCCTCTCGTTGTCGTCCGGTCAGCCCAGCAGGGTCACGTCGCGCACGGCGCCGCGGTCGGCGCTGGTGGCCATCGCGGCGTAGGCGCGCAGGGCGGCGGAGACCTTGCGGTCGCGGTCGGCGGGGGCGTAGACGCCGCCCAGTTCCGCCTCGCGGCGGGCGAGTTCGGACTCGTCCACGAGGAGTTCGATGGTGCGGCCGGGGATGTCGATGCGGATGCGGTCGCCGTCGCGGACCAGGGCGATGGTCCCTCCGGAGGCGGCCTCCGGGGAGACGTGGCCGATGGAGAGACCCGAGGTGCCGCCGGAGAAGCGGCCGTCGGTGATCAGGGCGCAGGTCTTCCCGAGGCCGCGGCCCTTGAGGTACGAGGTCGGGTAGAGCATCTCCTGCATACCGGGACCGCCCTTGGGGCCCTCGTAGCGGATGACGACCACGTCGCCGTCCTTGACCTCCTGGGTGAGGATGCGGCGGACGGCCTCCTCCTGCGACTCGCAGACCACGGCCGGGCCCTCGAAGGTCCACACCGACTCGTCCACGCCCGCGGTCTTCACCACGCAGCCGTCGACGGCGAGGTTGCCCTTGAGGACCGCGAGGCCGCCGTCCTTGGAGTAGGCGTGCTCGGCGGAGCGGATGCAGCCGCCCTCGGCGTCGTCGTCCAGCGCCTCCCAGCGCTCGGACTGGGAGAACGCCTCGGCGGAGCGGACGCAGCCGGGCGCGGCGTGCCACAGCTCGACCGCCTCCGGGGAGGGCGAACCGCCGCGCACGTCCCAGGTCTTGAGCCAGTCGGCGAGGGACGGGCTGTGCACAGCGTGCACGTCCTCGTTGAGCAGTCCGGCGCGGTGCAGCTCGCCGAGGAGGGCGGGGATGCCGCCCGCGCGGTGCACGTCCTCCATGTAGTACGTGCGGTTCTTCGCGACGTTGGGCGCGACCTTGGCCAGGCACGGGACGCGGCGGGAGACGGCGTCGATCTGCTCCAGGCCGAAGGGGACGCCCGCTTCCTGGGCGGCGGCGAGCAGGTGCAGGATCGTGTTGGTGGAGCCACCCATGGCGATGTCCAGCGCCATCGCGTTCTCGAACGCCTGGAAGGAGGCGATGGAGCGGGGCAGGACCGTCTCGTCGTCCTGCTCGTAGTAGCGGCGGGTGATGTCCATGACCGTGCGGGCCGCGTCCTCGTACAGCGCCTTGCGGGCGGTGTGCGTGGCGAGGACCGAGCCGTTGCCCGGCAGGGAGAGACCGATGGCCTCGGTCAGGCAGTTCATCGAGTTGGCGGTGAACATGCCGGAACAGCTGCCGCAGGTCGGGCAGGCGTTCTCCTCGATGCGGAGGATGTCCTCGTCGGAGATCTTGTCGTTGACCGCGTCGGAGATCGCGTCGACCAGGTCGAGGGTGCGGACCGTGCCGTCGACCAGGGTGGCGCGGCCGGACTCCATGGGGCCGCCGGAGACGAAGACCGTCGGGATGTTCAGGCGCAGGGCGGCCATCAACATGCCCGGGGTGATCTTGTCGCAGTTGGAGATGCAGACCAGGGCGTCGGCGCAGTGGGCCTCGACCATGTACTCCACCGAGTCCGCGATCAGGTCGCGGGAGGGCAGGGAGTAGAGCATTCCGCCGTGGCCCATGGCGATGCCGTCGTCCACCGCGATGGTGTTGAACTCGCGCGGGATGCCGCCCGCCTCGCGGATCGCCTCGCTGACGATGCGGCCGACCGGCTGGAGGTGGGTGTGGCCGGGGACGAACTCGGTGAAGGAGTTGGCCACCGCGATGATCGGCTTCCGGCCGATGTCCGCACCGGGTACACCCGAGGCGCGCATAAGGGCGCGGGCGCCCGCCATGTTGCGTCCGTGGGTGACTGTGCGGGACCTCAGCTCGGGCATCGTCGCTCGCTCCTTCGGAGAATGACGGTCAGAGAGGCTTCTGACTGCTGCCGAGCGTACGCCGGTCATCCAGCGGGCGGGACGATGTGTCCGGAATGCGGGACGGGTGTCTTGCGGCGCACCGTGTCGTACGGCGCTCCGAGGTGGTCCGCGGGCTCCGTCGTACGGCGATCCCGGGCGGGCCGGGGCTCAGTCGTACGCCGTCCACGCCACCGCTCACGTGCCCGTGAGATGCCCCTGCACCACCGGCGCGAGGCGCTCCACGATCCGCTCCACGTCCGCCGAGGCCAGCGGCTCCACCTTGATCACGTACCGCAGCATGGCCGTGCCGACCAGTTGGGCGGCCGCCAGCTCGGCGCGCAGCTCGGCGTCCGGACCGCCCAGGCGCCCGGCGATGCGGTGCAGGAGCTGCGCGGCGACCAGCCGGCGGAAGACGGCGGCGGCGACCTCGTTGTTCACCGCCGAGCGGACGATGGCGAGCAGCGGGGCACGGGTCGCGGGGTTCTCCCAGATGCCGAAGACGAAGCGGGTGAACCGCTCCCCCACCGTGTCCATCGGGCCCTCGGCGATGGCGTCCGGGGCGGCGAGCGCGGGCGCGAAGGAGACGGTGACGGCCGCTTCGAAGACCTGCTCCTTGGTACCGAAGTAGTGGTGGACCAGGGCGGAGTCGACGCCCGCGGCCTTGGCGATGCCGCGTACGGAGGTCTTCTCGTAGCCGCGCTCGGAGAACTCCTCGCGGGCGGCGGCGAGGATGCGGTCGCGGGTGTCGCCGGACTCGGTACGCGGGGGACGGCCCCGGCGGCGCGCCGTGCCGTCGCTCACGGCCGGGACACCCGGGCGTCGGCCGCGAGGTGGCGGCGGGTGAACTCCAGTGCCTCGGCGAGGTCCGCCTCGCGCTCGGCGCTGGACATCGCGCGCCGGGTGTTGACCTCCAGGACGACATGGCCGTCGAAGCCGGTGCGGGTCAACCGGTCGAGGACCTCGGCGCAGGGCTGGTTGCCCCGGCCGGGGACCAGGTGCTCGTCCTTGGCGGAGCCGCGCCCGTCGGCGAGGTGGACGTGGCCGAGCCGGTCGCCCATGCGGTCGAGCATGTCGAGCGCGCTGGTGCGGGCGGTGGCGGTGTGGCTGAGGTCGATCGTGAAGTGCCGGTAGTCGTCCTTGGTGACGTCCCACTCGGGGGCGTAGGCGAGCATCTCGCGGTCGCGGTAGCGCCAGGGGTACATGTTCTCGACGGCGAACCGTACGTCCGTCTCGTCGGCCATGCGCCAGACGCCCTCGACGAACTCGCGGGCGTACTGCCGCTGCCAGCGGAAGGGCGGGTGGACGACGACGGTGGAGGCACCCAGCTTCTCGGCAGCCGACTGCGCCCGGCGCAGCTTGGTCCACGGGTCGGTGGACCAGACCCGCTGGGTGATCAGCAGACAGGGCGCGTGCACGGCGAGGATCGGCACACCGTGGTGGTCGGAGAGCCTGCGCAGGGCCTCGATGTCCTGACTGACGGGATCGGTCCAGACCATGACCTCGACACCGTCGTACCCCAGGCGCCCGGCCATCTCGAAGGCCGTCGCCGTCGACTCCGGGTATACGGAGGCCGTCGACAGGGCGACCTTCACGTCCCTTGGTTCAGCCACGGGGACACCTTACGGGGTGGGGTGAGGGGGGTGCGGGGTGTCCCCGGGCGGGTGTGGGGCAGCACACGGCGGCGGGACCTCACCGGGCGGGTGCGGGCCCACCCGACGACCTCACCCCACGCCCATGTGGTCCAGCCGCCGCAGGATCACGCCCTCGCGCAGGGCCCAGGGGCAGATCTCCAGGCTTTCCACGCCGAAGAGGTCCATCGCGCCCTCGGCGACCAGGGCGCCGGCGAGGAGCTGGCCGGAGCGGGACTCGGAGACGCCGGGGAGTTCGGCGCGCTGTTCGGCGGACATGGCGGCGAGGCGGGGCACCCAGGCTTCCAGGGACTCGCGCTTGAGTTCCCGCTGCACGTACAGCCCGTCGGCGTCGCGTGCGGCGCCCGCGAGGCGGGCGAGCTGCTTGAAGGTCTTCGAGGTGGCGACCACGTGGTCGGGGGCGCCGAAGCGGCTGAACTCCCCGACGGTGCGGGCGATCTCGGTGCGGGCGTGGCGGCGCAGGGCGCGTACGGCGTCCGGGTCGGGCGGGTCGCCCGGCAGCCAGCCCGCGGTGAGGCGGCCCGCACCGAGCGGCAGGGAGACGGCGGCGTCCGGCTCCTCGTCCAGGCCGTAGGCGACCTCCAGGGAGCCGCCGCCGATGTCGAGGACGAGCAGCTTTCCGGCGGACCAGCCGAACCAGCGGCGCACCGCGAGGAAGGTGAGCCGCGCCTCCTCGGCGCCGCTGAGCACCTGGAGCCGTACGCCGGTCTCGTCCTCGACCCGGGCGAGCACGTCGTCGGCGTTGCGGGCGTCGCGCACGGCGGAGGTCGCGAAGGGCAGCAGGTCCTCCACGCCCTTGTCCTCGGCGGCCTCCAGCGCCTCCCGTACGACCGCCACGAGCCGCTCGACGCCCTCGGCCCCGATGGCCCCGTCCCCGTCGAGGAGCTGAGCCAGCCGGAGGTCGGCCTTGTGCGAATGCGCGGGCAGCGGGCGCGCACCGGGATGCGCGTCCACGACCAGCAGATGCACCGTGTTCGAACCCACGTCCAGGACACCGAGTCTCATATACGGAACGCTACTGCCAATACGCCTGCGGACGGCCCCGATCAGGGGTTCCGTCCACTTACCCTGGACCTGTGCCAAAGACGAAGAAGGCGAAGGACGAGAAGGCCACCAAGCGCGACAAGGCGGACAAGGCGCCCAAGGCGCGCAAGAACGCCGCACCGGTGGACGACGAGCAGGGGCTCGACTTCGCGCGGGCGTGGGTGGAGTTCCCCGACCCGGCGGACGACGAGCAGGTCTTCCGCTGCGATCTGACCTGGCTGACCTCGCGCTGGAACTGCATCTTCGGCAGCGGCTGCCAGGGCATCCAGGCGGGCCGCGCGGCCGACGGCTGCTGCTCGCTGGGCGCGCACTTCTCCGACGAGGACGACGAGAAGCGGGTCGCGGAGCACGTGGCCCGGCTGACCCCGGACATCTGGCAGCACCACGACGAGGGGCTGCGCGGCGGCTGGGTCGCCGAGGACGACGAGGGCTCCCGGCAGACCCGCCCCTTCCAGGGCTCCTGCATCTTCCAGAACCGCCCCGGCTTCGAGGGCGGCGCGGGCTGCTCGCTGCACATCCTGGCCCTGAAGGAGGGCCGCGAGCCGCTGGAGACCAAGCCGGACGTGTGCTGGCAGCTGCCGATCCGGCGGACGTACGAGTGGATCGACCGCCCGGACGACACCCGGGTCCTCCAGGTGTCCATCGGGGAGTACGACCGCCGGGGCTGGGGTCCTGGCGGTCACGACCTGCACTGGTGGTGCACGTCGGCCACCTCGGCGCACGGCGCGGGCGACCCGGTCTACGTCTCCTACCGGGCCGAGCTGACCGAGCTGATGGGCAAGGCGGGCTACGAGCGGCTGGTCGAGCTGTGCGAGCAGCGGCTGGCCTCGCGGCTGCCGCTGGTGGCCCCGCACCCGGCGGACCCGGCGCGGCCGGGCGAGTCGGGCTGAGGGCGCCGGCCCCGGGCGCTCCCGGTCAGCACGTCTGATCAACCGGCCGGACGGTCGGCCGATCGGCGGCCCGGTCAGTCGGCCGCCGGGATCGACGGGTCCTCGTCGTCCGGCGGCGGTGTCTGCGTCGGCGGCGGCGAGGTCGGCGTGTCCGACGGGTCCGGGCTCGGGCTGTCGCTCGTCGGGGGCGTGCTGCTCGGCGGGTCCGTCGGCGGCGGGGTCGGGGAGGCCGGGGGCGTGCTGCTGGGCGGAGCCGAGGTGGGGGGCGGGGTCGTACGGGCCCTGCCGTACCCGGTGATGGTGACGACCGCGCCCGCCGGGGCGACGGCGACCCGGGCGCGCCAGTGCCCGGCGGGTTCGCGCAGGTGGTCCACGTACACCCGGACCGTGAGCGTGTCGCCGGGGGCGAGGGTGCCCGAGGAGCGGCTGAGGTAGAGCCAGGGCTGCCGGGTGGCGGCGGACCAGTGGACGGGCCCCGAGCCGGAGGCGCGCAGGGTGATCAGCGTGGTGTCGCCCTCGGTGGCCGCGCCGACGGTGAGCTGTCCGGCGCCCTTCTTGCCCGCGCCGGAGACGCTGACCACCTCGACCGAGACGTCCGGGTCGGCGGCGCCGCCCGGGCCCGGCTCGGGCTTCACGCTGGCGTTGCCCGCGTTCTCGTACGCCCCGGGGCGGTCGCCGTCGAGGGTGTCCGGGCCGCTCGCGCCGGGTGCGGCGGAGGGGCGGCCGTCGTCGGCGGTGGGGGCGCCGCGATAGGCGGCCCACAGGGCGAGGACGGGCGCGGCGACGACGGTGGCGACCACCGTCGTGGTGACGGCCCGCGCGCGCAGCCGGTCGCGGCGGGCCGCGCGGTCCTTGGGGTCCATGGGGAAACCGCGCCGGTCGAAGCGCGGCAGGGCGGCGCCCCGCGCGCGGGGATGGCTCGCGAGCGCCGCGTGCAGGGCGGCGCGGGGGGCCTGGAGGACGGGCAGCTCGGCGGGGGTGACCGTGGCACCGGGCCAGCGGCCGGGCACCGCGCGCTCGGCGGTGCGGCGGCAGCGCGGGCAGTCGTCCACGTGCCGGACCAGTTCGCGGCGCAGGGCCGCGCTGAGGACGAGGCGGCTGTCGCCGGTCAGATGGGCCACGCTCGGGCAGCCGCCGGTCTCGACGACGGCGAGCGCGGCGCGGGTGCGCTCGACCTCGCAGGCGGCGGAGGAGAGCAGGTCCCGGGCGGCGGCGGGCTCCAGGCCGAGCACGGCGGCGACCTCGGGGGCGGCGAGCCGGTGCCGGACGGCCAGCTCCAGGGCCTCGCGCTGCTCGGGTGTCGTACCGGCCGCCTCCGGCCACGCGAGCAGGGCGAGTTCGCGGCGGCGCCGTTCCTGGACCTCCGGGGAGGGCTGCGGCGCGGCGGACCCGGCGGGTTCGGCGCCGTGGGCGGGGCGGCCGGCCGCGTGGGTGGCCTGGCGCGTACGGCGGGCCTCGGCGAGCCCGCGCAGACAGGCCCAGCGGGCCAGCGCGTACAGCCAGGCCCTGCGGTCGGCGGTGGTCCTCGGGACGCGCGGGCCGCGCCGCTCGGCGAGGGCGAGGACCTCCCCGAGGGCGGCGGTGGCCGCGTCATGGTCGCAGAGCACCGAGAGGCAGTAGGTGAACAGACCATCCAGATACGGCTCGTGGCACGCCGAAGGGCGCCGGGCGATGTTCCGCGCGGCGGCTCGGTCACGCGCCTCCCGGTGCGCCCGGTGTGCGCCGGTCGTGCGGGTCGTGGTCTCCGGACTGCTGCTCCTCACCTGTGCGACCGTAGGCGCCCGCGGAGTGCCCCTTCTTGCACCTTGAGCACTTTTAATCCGTACGGGTGAAACGATCCCTCATAAGGGGACACGGATGCTCCGCCCGGCGGCTCCCGACCGGAGCATCCGGACCTGCCCCGGACCACCCGCGTGCACCCGGACGCCCCGCGTGCGCCCCTGGGCGACGGGGACGGCCTTCCGGAGGAGGCGGGCCAGGGCCCGTTGTCAGTGGGGCCGACTACGGTGTCCGCATGGCTGCCCGTACCAAGACCACCAAGGACCGTCCGTCCTACCGCTGCACCGAGTGCGGTTGGCAGACGGCCAAGTGGCTCGGCCGCTGCCCCGAGTGCCAGGCGTGGGGGACGGTCGAGGAGTACGGCGCGCCCGCGGTGCGGACGACGGCTCCCGGCCGGGTCACCAGCTCCGCGCTGCCCATCGGCCAGGTCGACGGCCGCCAGGCCACCGCCCGCCCCACCGGCGTGCCCGAGCTGGACCGGGTGCTCGGCGGCGGACTCGTGCCCGGCGCGGTCGTGCTGCTCGCGGGGGAGCCCGGCGTCGGCAAGTCGACCCTGCTCCTCGACGTGGCGGCCAAGTCCGCGAGCGAGGAGCACAAGACCCTCTACGTCACCGGTGAGGAGTCCGCCAGCCAGGTCCGGCTGCGCGCGGACCGCATCAACGCCCTGGACGACCACCTCTATCTCGCCGCCGAGACCGATCTGGCCGCCGTTCTCGGCCACTTGGACGCGGTGAAGCCCTCGCTGCTGATCCTGGACTCGGTGCAGACGGTCGCCTCTCCGGAGATCGACGGCGCCCCGGGCGGCATGGCCCAGGTCCGCGAGGTGGCCGGCGCCCTGATCCGCGCCTCCAAGGAACGCGGCATGTCCACGCTGCTCGTCGGCCATGTCACCAAGGACGGCGCCATCGCGGGCCCGCGCCTGCTCGAGCACCTGGTGGACGTGGTCCTGCACTTCGAGGGCGACCGGCACGCGCGCCTGCGCCTGGTCCGCGGCGTCAAGAACCGGTACGGCGCGACGGACGAGGTCGGCTGCTTCGAGCTGCACGACGAGGGCATCACCGGGCTCGCCGACCCCAGTGGCCTGTTCCTGACCCGGCGCGCCGAGCCGGTGCCGGGCACCTGTCTCACGGTGACCCTCGAAGGCCGCCGCCCGCTGGTGGCCGAGGTGCAGGCGCTGACCGTGGACTCGCAGATCCCCTCCCCGCGCCGGACCACCTCGGGACTTGAGACCTCCCGGGTGTCGATGATGCTGGCGGTCCTTGAGCAGCGTGGCCGGATCAGCGCGCTCGGCAAGCGGGACATCTACTCCGCGACCGTGGGCGGGGTGAAGCTCTCCGAGCCCGCCGCCGACCTCGCGATCGCGCTCGCGCTGGCCTCGGCCGCCAGTGACACCCCGCTGCCGAAGAACCTCGTGGCGATCGGCGAGGTCGGCCTCGCCGGTGAGGTCAGACGGGTCACGGGCGTCCAGCGCAGGCTCGCGGAGGCGCACCGGCTGGGCTTCACTCATGCGCTGGTCCCCGGCGATCCGGGCAAGATCCCGCCCGGGATGAAGGTCCTCGAAGTGGCGGACATGGGTGACGCCCTGCGGGTGCTGCCCCGCTCGCGTCGCCGGGAGGCCCCTCGGGAGGCGGAGGAGCGCCGGTAGACTTTGTGCAGGTCTCGCCCGTCCGTACGAAACGCGCGTCGGACGGGAGCGCGTCAGAACCTGCGACCGGAGGAGTGCAGTGGCAGCCAACGACCGGGCAGCAGCTCCCGGAAAGTCCGGTGGGAGTGGCGGTCCCGATGGCCTGATGCGCGCCTCACTGAGCGCCGTGGCACCTGGTACGGCCCTGCGCGATGGTCTGGAACGGGTCCTGCGCGGCAACACCGGCGGTCTGATCCTGCTCGGCTGGGACAAGACGGTCGAGGCGATGTGCACCGGCGGCTTCGTGCTGGACGTGGAGTTCACCGCGACCCGGCTGCGCGAGCTGTGCAAGCTCGACGGCGGCATCGTGCTCTCCTCGGACCTCTCCAAGATCCTGCGCGCCGGAGTCCAGCTCGTCCCGGACCCCACCATCCCCACCGAGGAGACCGGCACCCGGCACCGCACCGCCGACCGCGTCTCCAAGCAGGTCGGCTTCCCGGTCGTCTCCGTCTCCCAGTCGATGCGCCTGATCGCGCTCTACGTCGACGGTCAGCGCCGGGTCCTGGAGGACTCGGCCGCGATCCTCTCCCGCGCGAACCAGGCGCTCGCCACCCTGGAGCGGTACAAGCTCCGCCTGGACGAGGTCGCGGGCACGCTGTCCGCGCTGGAGATCGAGGACCTGGTCACCGTCCGGGACGTCTCGGCGGTGGCGCAGCGCCTGGAGATGGTCCGCCGCATCGCCACGGAAATCGCCGAGTACGTGGTCGAGTTGGGCACGGACGGACGTCTTCTCGCGCTCCAGCTGGAGGAGTTGATCGCGGGGGTCGAGCCGGACCGCGAGCTGGTCGTACGGGACTACGTGCCCGAGCCGACGGCCAAGCGGTCGCGCACGGTGGAGGAGGCGTTGTCCGAGCTGGACGCGCTCACCCATGCCGAGCTGCTTGAACTGGGGACCGTTGCGCGGGCGTTGGGATACACCGCGTCTCCCGAGTCGCTGGACTCCTCTGTCTCGCCCCGGGGATTCCGGTTGCTGGCGAAGGTTCCCCGGCTGCCCGGCGCGATCATCGACCGGCTGGTCGAGCATTTCGGAGGGCTTCAGAAGCTGCTCGCGGCCAGCGTGGACGATCTTCAGGCCGTGGACGGGGTGGGAGAGGCCCGGGCTCGCAGTGTGCGGGAGGGGCTCTCGCGGCTTGCCGAGTCCTCGATTCTCGAGCGGTACGTCTAGGTTTCTCGCGGTCGGTTCTCGGGTGCGGGTTCTTTGTGGCTTGTCGCGCTGTTCCCCGCGCCCCTCAAACGCAGCCAGTTGCCCGTTGCCCGCCAGGAAGTCCTGGGGCCTGTCCGACCATTCCCGTCGTCGCCCGGAGGCAGACGAGAATCGTCAGACAGGCCCTAGTCCGCCGACAGTACGAACGACGTCTGCGTCTTCTTGAAGCCCGGGGTCCGGGCTTCAAGAAGGTACGTGCCCGGCTTGGCCTTGTCGGGCCGGGGGGTTTCGCACTTGTCGGTCGTCTGGGCTCGGTCCCACTTCAGGGTGTAGGTGATGCTCTGGCCGGCCGGGACCTTGTAGAAGCGGGCGGCCGCGTTCTCCGGGCAGTCGTCCGAGGACCAGAAGGGGTCGTCGCCGTCGGCCGGGGTGATCGTCAAGATCGTGTGCTTGGGACCGAGGTCGGTCTTGCAGGCGGCGGAACCGGTGTTCTTGACGACCAGTTCGAAGGTCGGGGTCTGGTCGGGCGAGTACGAGTTGTGGACGCTGCGCAGGCTCAGGGTGACCGCGCCGGGGGCGCAGTCGGGCAGCGAGGAGGACGCGGGGATCGTCTCGGCCGTACCGGCACCGCCGCCGGAGCCGGAGCCCGTACCGACCGAGCCCGAGCCGGAACCCGAGCCGCCGGTGCCCGAGCCGCCGGAACCGCCGGAGCCGTCACCGCCGTCCGCGCCGGAGCCGCCGGAACCCGAGCCGGAGCCCTCGTCGCCGCCGGAGCCGTCACCGCCGCTCGACTCGTCGCGGCCGCCGGGGTGTTGGCTGATCGCGGGGCCGGAGGAGGAGGGTCCGGGGGTGATGGTGTGCGCGGGATTCTTGCCGTTCGAGCCGTCGGCGTCCTTCTTGCCGCCACCGCCGCCCGACGTGACGATCCAGGTGACCAGGAGCGCCAACACGGCGACCACGGACACCAGTACGACCCTCCGTCGCCAGTAGATGGACGAGGGAAGCGGCCCGATCGGATTGCGCAGAGATCCCACGAGCGAACTCTACGAGAGATCACCCCGCCGGGCGGCGTCCCCCGCCGCCCCGACGCCAACTTTTCCGGATCATCATCCCGGTAACTGCCGCCCGGCGTCGGCCTCTTGCACAAGGTCCGACGCTCCGTGCGCGGACGGTCACCGACGATGACCGCGTCGGCCGTGGCAGGATCGGAGGGTCATGACTGAGAAGCTGCACGCCCCCGTGATCGAGTGGTTCGACCTCCACGCCCGCGACCTCCCCTGGCGCCGCCCGGAGGCGGGGCCGTGGGGCGTGATGGTCAGCGAGTTCATGCTGCAGCAGACCCCGGTGAACCGGGTGCTGCCCGTCTACGAGCAGTGGCTGGCCCGCTGGCCGCGCCCGGCCGACCTCGCCAAGGAGGCGCCCGGCGAGGCGGTGCGCGCCTGGGGCCGGCTCGGCTATCCGCGCAGGGCGCTCAGGCTGCACGGCGCGGCCGTCGCCATAACGGAGCGGCACGGCGGTGACGTGCCCACCGACCACGCCCAGCTCCTCGCACTGCCCGGCATCGGCGAGTACACGGCCGCCGCCGTGGCCTCCTTCGCCTACGGCCAGCGGCACGCCGTCCTCGACACCAATGTGCGCCGGGTCTTCGCGCGCGCGGTGACGGGGGTGCGGTACCCGCCGAACGCGACCACGGCCGCCGAGCGGCGCCTGGCGCGCGAGCTGCTGCCCGAGGACGAGAAGACGGCGGCGCGCTGGGCCGCCGCCTCCATGGAGCTGGGCGCGCTGGTGTGCACGGCGAAGAACGAGGGCTGCGGAAGCTGTCCGATCTCGGACCAGTGCGCCTGGCGGCTCGCGGGCAAGCCGGAGCACGACGGGCCGCCGCGGCGCGGGCAGACGTACGCGGGCACGGACCGGCAGGTGCGCGGGAAGCTCCTCGCGGTGCTGCGGGAGGCGCACGTGCCGGTGCCGCAGGCGGCGCTGGACCGGGTGTGGCACGAGCCGGTGCAGCGGGCCCGCGCGCTGGACGGGCTCGTGGCGGACGGGCTCGTGGAGCCGCTCGCGGGCGGTCTCTACCGGCTGCCGCTGAGCTGACACACCGGTACGTCACAGGCCGCGGGTCCGTGTGACGGAAGGGCCGGACCGACAGAACACCGTGAAACGGGGCAAGGTGACCGTCCTCCTTACCCCGGGCCTACTTCCGTTACACAACCGACGTACAGCCGAGTGCCGGTCGCAGGCTGCTCCGCACAGCCCCGTGACAACGGCTCCGTAGGTTTCTCCCGTGCCCGGCGGACCACCGGGCCGCAAATGTCAGGCGGGAGCCTGGGCGGGACAACGGGGAGACGGAGGCGGTCGATCATGGCGCAGGGTGAGGTGCTCGAGTTCGAGGAGTACGTGCGTACCCGGCAGGACGCGCTGCTGCGCAGTGCGCGCCGGCTGGTGCCGGACCCCGTGGACGCCCAGGACCTGCTCCAGACGGCGCTGGTGCGGACGTACGGCCGCTGGGAGGGCATCGCCGACAAGCGGCTCGCGGACGCCTATCTGCGCCGGGTCATGATCAACACGCGGACCGAGTGGTGGCGGGCGCGCAAGCTGGAGGAGATCCCCACCGAGCAGCTCCCCGACGCGTGCGTCGAGGACGCCACCGAGCAGTACGCGGACCGCTCCCTGCTGATGGACATCATGAAGGTGCTGGCTCCCAAGCAGCGCAGTGTCGTGGTGCTGCGACACTGGGAGCAGATGTCCACGGAGGAGACGGCCGCGGCCCTCGGCATGTCGGCGGGCACGGTCAAGAGCACGCTGCACCGGGCGCTCGCCCGGCTCCGCGAGGAGCTGGAGGCCCGCGACCTGGACGCACGCGCGCTGGAGCGTGAGGAGCGGGAGCGTTGCGCGGCCTGAGCGGCGGCGGGTCCGGCGGGGCCCGGCGGAGTTCACAGGCGGTGATCACGGCTGCGGCCGCGCTCACCGCCGTCGCCCTTTTCGCCGCCGCGTGCGGCACGGGGGGCACCGGCGCGCGGGACGAGGGTCCGGCGCACGCCTCGGCGGTGGCCGGGGCCGCCTCTCCGACGCCGAGCCCGGCCGGTACGTACAAGCGGGTGGACGCGGTGCGGCTGCTGAAGGCCGATCCGGGGGTCTCCGCGGCGGTGAAGAGAGAGCTGAAGCCGTGCGGCGGGGACGACTACCCGGTGGACGTCTCCTATGGCGATCTGACCGGCGGCGCCCGCGACGATGTCGTGATCAACGTGTTGACCTGCACGGACGCGGTCGGGATCGGGTCGTATGTGTACCGGGACGACAGCGGCTCTTACAAGAACGTCTTCCGGACCGAGGAGTCGCCGGTCTACGCGGAGATCGACCAGGGCGTGCTGAGCGTGACCAAGCAGGTGTACCGCAAGGGCGACCCCATCTCCAGCCCGTCCGGGGAGGACGTGATCCCGTACCGGTGGAAGACCGGCCGGTTCGTGCAGGGCAAGCCGGTCCACACCGACTACAGCGGTGCCGTCGGCGGGCAGCCCAGCCCCGTCCCGGCCGGCTGACGCCCCCACCGAGCCGACCACGAGCCCGAGACGACCACGAGACGGAGAGCATCCGGATGCCAGAGCAGACCCACGTCCTGTTCGTCGAGGACGACGACGTCATCCGTGAGGCCACCCAGCTCGCCCTGGAGCGGGACGGCTTCGCGGTGACCGCCATGCCGGACGGGCTGTCCGGCCTGGAGGCGTTCCGGTCCGACCGGCCGGACATCGCGCTCCTCGACGTCATGGTGCCGGGCCTGGACGGGGTGAGCCTGTGCCGCCGTATCCGGGACGAGTCGACGGTGCCGGTGATCATGCTGTCGGCGCGGGCCGACTCCATCGACGTGGTGCTCGGCCTGGAGGCGGGCGCGGACGACTACGTGACCAAGCCGTTCGACGGGGCGGTGCTGGTGGCCCGCATCCGGGCGGTGCTGCGCCGCTTCGGGCACGCCGGGCACACGGCGGACGGTCCGGGGTCAGAGGCGGATTCCGACGGGATGCTCGCCTTCGGGGACCTGGAGATCGACACCGAGGGCATGGAGGTGCGCCGGGCCGGGCACCCGGTGGCGCTCACCCCGACCGAGATGCGGCTGCTGCTGGAGTTCTCCGGCGCGCCGGGCACCGTGCTCTCCCGCGACAAGCTCCTGGAGCGGGTCTGGGAGTACGGCTGGGGCGGGGACACCCGGGTCGTGGACGTGCATGTGCAGCGGCTGCGGCAGAAGATCGGGCAGGACCGGATCGAGACGGTCCGCGGCTTCGGCTACAAGCTGCGGGCCTGAGCGGAGCCGACATGCCGGGATTCGTGCGGCGCCCGGTGCGGCGCGTGGCGGGAGTGGGCCTCAGAACGGGGCTGCGATGGAAGCTGAGCGCGGCGATCGCGCTGGTCGCGGGTCTGGTGGCGATCGGACTGAGCCTGGTCGTGCACAACGCGGCCCGGGTCTCCATGCTCGACAACGCCCGCGACCTCGCCAACCAGCGGGTGCAGATCGCCCAACGCAACTACGAGCTGTCCGGGCGGCCCAACTTCCCCAACATCAAGATCGACGACCCGCTGCTGCCGGATCCGCTGCGGGACAAGGTGGAGGAGGGGCGCCGGGTCAGTTACGTCAGCGACCAGGGCAGCGGGGAGCCCGACATCTGGGCGGCGGTGCCGGTCAAGGGCGGGCATGTGCTGTCCCTGCACAGCTCCTTCCCGGACCGCTCGACCGACATCCTCACCGACCTCGACCAGGCGCTGGTCATCGGCTCCATCGCGGTGGTGCTCGGCGGCAGCGCGCTCGGCGTGCTGATCGGCGGGCAGCTCTCCCGGCGGCTGCGCAAGGCGGCGGCCGCCGCCAACCAGGTCGCCAAGGGCGAGACCGACGTCCGCGTGCGCGAGGCCATCGGCGGGGTCGTCCGGGACGAGACCGACGACCTGGCGCGCGCGGTCGACGCCATGGCGGACGCGCTCAAGCAGCGCCTGGAGGCCGAACGCCGGGTCACCGCCGACATCGCGCACGAGCTGCGCACCCCGGTGACGGGTCTGCTGACGGCCGCCGAGCTGCTGCCGCCCGGGCGCCCCACGGAGCTGGTCCTGGACCGTGCCAAGGCCATGCGCACCCTGGTGGAGGACGTGCTGGAGGTGGCCCGGCTCGACGGCGCCTCCGAGCGGGCCGAGCTCCAGGACCTCATGCTGGGCGAGTTCGTCGCGCGGCGGGCGACCGCCAAGGACCCCGACATCGTCGTACGGGTGGTGCACGAGTCGGAGGTCACCACCGACCCCCGGCGCCTTGAGCGGGTGCTGTTCAACCTGCTCGCCAACGCCGCCCGGCACGGCAGGCCGCCCATCGAGGTGACCGTCGAGGGCCGGGTGATCCGCATCCGCGACCACGGCCCCGGGTTCCCCGAAGAGCTGCTCGCCGAGGGCCCGCGCCGTTTCCGCACCGGCAGCGCGGACCGCTCCGGGCAGGGGCACGGGCTGGGTCTGACCATCGCGGCGGGACAGGCGCGGGTGCTGGGCGCCCGGCTCACCTTCCGCAACGTACGTCCCCCGGGCGCGCCGCCGGGCATCCCGGCCGAGGGCGCGGTCGCGGTGCTGTGGCTTCCGGAGCACGCGCCGACGAACACGGGGAGCTATCCGGTGCTGCCGCCGTCCGGGGGCGCGGGATGAGTTCACGGGCCCGGCGCGCGACGGTCGCGCGCCGGTGGGCACGTGCTCAGCCGCTCCGGTCGCCGGTCAGCAGGCCCAGTCCTGGTCCGGGTCCAGGCCGTCCGCGCGGGGCTGCGTGAACGAGAACCAGTTCCCGGAGTCGTCGCGCAGCAGCGCCTCCGTGCCGTACGGGCGCTCCTGCGGCTCCTGGAGGAACTCCACGCCGCGGTCCTTGAGCCTCTTGTAGTCGCCGTGGATGTCGTCGGTGGTCAGCACACCGGCTCCGAGCACCCCCTTGGCCACGAGCTTCTTCACCATCTCGGCGGACTCGGGGTCCATCGCCGGCGGCTGCGGCACCATCAGCGTCAGTTCGACGTCGGGCTGCTCCGGGGAGCCGACGGTGAGCCAGCGCATCCCGCCCTCGCCCATCGTCAGGTCCGTACGGACCTCCAGGCCGAGCTTCTCGGTGTAGAACTCCTTCGCCCGTTCCTGGTCGAGTACCCAGACGGTCGCGATCTTGAGTCCCTTGATCATGACGTGCTCCTGCTGTTCGTGGTGATCGGCTCCTGCTCAGTCACCGTAAGGAGTGGAGTCGTCGCCGTGCTTCTCCGGAATTGCGCTCTCCGCCCGGTCCGCACCGGGGCCGTTTCCGAACCCGCCCGCCCAGAGCATGGCGTAGCACCCGGGTATGAGGGCGGCTCCGCGCCCCACGTGCCGGGCCCGGTACTCGCTGGGGGTCAGCCCGGTCCGCGCCTTGAACCGGGTGGAGAAGGTGCCCAGGCTGCTGAATCCGACGAGATGGCAGATCTCGGTCACCGACGGGCCGGCGGTGCGCAGCAGGTCCTGCGCCCGTTCGATCCGCCGGTGGGTCAGGTACTGTCCGGGCGTCTCGCCGTAGACGTCCTTGAAGGCGCGCAGGAAGTGGAACCGCGAGTACCCGGCGTGCGCCGCGACCGCGCTCAGGTCGAGGCCGGGGTCGGCCCAGCCCCGGTCCATGGCGTCCTTGGCCAGGCGCATACGGCGCACTTTGTCCATGCGGCCGATGGTGACACGGGGCACTGACAGTGCCCGGGCACGACGAAGGCCCCCGGGGCGGACACGCGCCGGGGGCCTTCGGTCTGGAGTGCGGGGGTCAGACCGCTTCGACGACCGGGAGCGGGGCGGCGTCGGCGCCGTCCGCGTCGGTCTTCTGGGGGCCGCCGCGCAGCGGGACCTCCTTGACGAACAGGGACGCGACCAGGACCACGACCGCGACCACCGCGCCGAGCAGGAAGGCGGAGTGGATTCCGGCGGAGACCGCGTGCTTGTACGCGTCCTGCAGCGGGACCGGAAGCAGGCGCAGGTGCGCCGCGTCGAGCTGCGCGGACTTCTCGGTGACCTTGCGGGCCATCGCGCCGCCGCGCTCGGCCATGGTGTCGTTCACCCGGTTGTTGAACAGCGCGCCCATGACCGCCACGCCGAACGAGGAGCCGAGGGTGCGGAACAGGGTGGCGGAGGACGAGGCGACGCCCATGTCCTTCATCTCCACGCTGTTCTGCGCGACCAGCATGGTGATCTGCATCAGGCAGCCCATGCCGGCGCCGACCACGGCCATGTAGATGCCGGAGGTCACGCGGGTGGTGTCGACGCCCATGGTCGACATCAGGTAGAGGCCGACGATCATCAGCGCGCCGCCCACGATCGGGAACGCCTTGTAGCGGCCGCTGCCCGTGGTGACCCGGCCCGCGACCATGGAGGTCACGAGCATCGCGCCCAGCATCGGCAGGAGCAGCAGGCCGGAGTTGGTGGCGGACGCGCCCTGCACGGACTGCTGGTACAGCGGCAGGAAGAGCGTGGCGCCGAACATCACGAAGCCGGTGATGAAGCCGATGAGGGCCATCAGGGTGAAGTTGCGGCTCTTGAAGATGTGCAGCGGCAGCACCGGCTCGGCGGCCTTGGTCTGCCAGAACACGAACCCGACCAGCGAGACCACGCCGAGCGCGATCAGCTCCATGATGCGCGCCGAGGTCCACGCGTACTGCGTGCCGCCCCAGGTGGTGACGAGCACGATGGAGGTGATGCCGACGGTCAGGAGCACGACACCGAGGTAGTCGATGCCGGCCTTGGCCCGCTTCTTCGGCAGGTGCAGCACGGCGGTGACCAGCGCGAGCGCGACGGCGCCGAGCGGCAGGTTGATGTAGAAGGTCCAGCGCCATCCCCAGTTGTCGGTGATGGTGCCGCCGACCAGCGGACCGCCGATCATGGCGAGCGCCATGACACCGGCCATCATGCCCTGGTACTTGCCGCGCTCACGCGGCGGAATCAGGTCGCCGATGATCGCCATGACGCCGACCATCAGACCGCCGGCGCCGAGACCCTGGATGGCGCGGAAACCGATGAGCTGGCCCATGTCCTGGGCCATGCCGCTCAGCGCCGAACCGATCAGGAAGATCACGATCGAGCTGAGGAAGGCGCCCTTGCGCCCGAACATGTCGCCGACCTTGCCCCAG
The DNA here is from genome assembly GCF_053600675.1 of Streptomyces sp. NPDC005004. Taxonomy (NCBI): domain Bacteria; kingdom Bacillati; phylum Actinomycetota; class Actinomycetes; order Kitasatosporales; family Streptomycetaceae; genus Streptomyces; species Streptomyces sp. NPDC005004. The sequence continues at coordinate 411,354 of NZ_JBSGAH010000002.1, read as the reverse complement.
ACGGGGGTGGAGGCCGCGGTCGCGAGCGTGTAGCCCGTGACCACCCAGGACAGGTGTTCCAGGCCGCCGAGGTCGCCGACGATGGTCGGCATCGCGGTGCCCACGATCATGTTGTCCAGCATCGCGAGCATCATCGCGATCATGAGCGCCATCAGAACGACGCGTACGCTCTTCGGCTGCTTCTCGGGTTCCGCGGGTTTCCCCTGGTCCGCGGGGACCGTCTGTGTGTCCGCCATCTCTCCCACTCCCTTGCGACAGGTACTTACTTGCCGCCCGGCTAGTTCACTACACTGAAGGTAGCCAGTTTACTAGCCGGGCGTCAAGTAAGTTTCCCGGGAGCGCGAGGAGTACGAGGATGGGTGGCACGATGGACGGCACCAAGCAGCAGCGCCGCGGCAACACCCGCCAGCGCATCCAGGACGTGGCGCTCGAGCTCTTCGCGGAGCAGGGCTACGAGAAGACGTCTCTGCGCGAGATCGCGGAACGCCTCGACGTGACCAAAGCGGCCCTGTACTACCACTTCAAGACCAAGGAAGAGATCATCGTCAGCCTCTTCCGGGATCTGACGCAACCGATCGAGGACCTGATCGAGTGGGGACAGGGGCAGCCGCACACCCTGGAGACCAAGCAGGAGATCGTCCGGCGCTACAGCGAGGCGCTGGCCGGAGCGGAGCCGCTCTTCCGGTTCATGCAGGAGAACCAGGCGACGGTACGGGAGCTGCGCATCGGCGAGACCTTCAAGGACCGGATGCGCGGCCTCAGGGACATCATCATCGACCCCGAGGCCCAGCTCACCGACCAGGTCCGCTGCATCAGCGCACTGTTCACGCTGCACGCGGGGATGTTCGTGATGCAGGACCTGGAGGGCGACGCCGAGAAGAAGCGCCAGGCCGTTCTCGAGGTCGCCATCGACATGGTGACGCAGGCGCACGAGAGCGCCCGCGACGGGAAGTGATTCCGGCGCCCCGACGTCAGGGCGCCGTCACCGGCACGTCCCGGTCCGGGACGCGGGCGGCTCAGACGTGGACGCCGTGAGCGCGCAGGAAGACGACCGGGTTGACGGCGGAGCCGTAGTTCGGCGTCGTACGGATCTCGAAGTGCAGGTGCGGGCCGGTGGAGTTGCCGGTGCTGCCCGAGAGGGCTATGTGCTGGCCGGTCTTGACGACCTGGCCGACGCGCACGTCGATCCGGGACAGGTGGGCGTACTGCGAGTACAGACCGTTGCCGTGCTTGATGACGACGGCGTTGCCGTAGGCGGGACCGTCACCGGCACCGTTCGGGCCGGCCTTGACGACCGTGCCGCCGTGCGCCGCGAGGACGTTGGTGCCGGTGGGCACCGCGAAGTCCTGACCGCTGTGCTTGTGGGCCCAGTGGCTGCCGGCCTGGGCGAACCCGGCCGAGAGCTTGTAGTGCTGCACCGGGTCGACCCAGGAGGTCGCGGGGGCGGTCGCGGCGCTCGCGACCCCGCCGCCCAGCACGGCCGCGGCGCCGACTCCGGCGGCCATGACGGCCACGCGGCTGCGGAGGGACGTACGGGCGGAACGAGACATGGAACGCTTGAACATCTATACCTCGTGAACTCGGGGGACAGAGAGCCACCCGGCACACGGATGTTTCACCGATTCGCCGGGCGGGACTCCACATTGGTAACCCGGCATTCCATTCACACTCAAACCCCCCTCACTACGGCAGGGGTTAGTAGAACCTTCCAAAAACACCCATCTCTTGACAGAACCCTCCACCACGGACGCCGACTGCGCCGACGTCGGCATATCACCCTGAGTTCCGAGTCGAATGTCCCATTTTGGTGGGATTAACTTTCCCACTATCCGGTGTAGTAACGGACATTTCGCCTGTGCCCCATGTCACCGGCGGCGGTATTCACCAAAGCCTTCAATGTGACCCGCGCCTCTGGTCACCTACCCCTCGGTAACCCTACGGTTCCCCTCGCGCCACCCACTTCACAAAGCATGTCCCTGACACTTCCGGTCTCCGGGACCCGCCCCTGCCCCGTACGGACGCGAGAGGAACCCCCCACCGATGACCAGACGCCCCTTAGCCCGCCGGACCGCCACCACCGCCGTCTGCCTGGCCGCGCTCACCGCCCTGGCCGCCCCCGCCCAGGCCGCCGAGGCGGCCCCCGGGACGGCTTCCGCCGCCGTCGACTACGCCACCTGGCAGCGCGACTGCGCGGCCGTCATGGAGCAGGCGCTGCCCTACCTCCAGAACCGCGTCGCCGCCGCCCCCGCCGGCGAACGCCAGGCGATCGTCTTCGACATCGACAACACCACGCTGGAGACGGACTTCGGGTTCAGCTACCCGCAGCCCGCCAACGAGCCCGTCCTGAACGTCGCCCGCTACGCCCAGGACCACGACGTCGCCCTCTTCTTCGTCACCGCCCGCCCCGGCCTCCTGTACCTGCCCACGCGGTACAACCTCGCCCACGACGGCTATGACGTCACCGGCCTGCGCGTCCGCGGCCTCACCGACCTCTTCAAGGACGTCGCCGCCTACAAGACCGCCCAGCGCGCCGACATCGAGGCCCACGGCTACACGATCATCGCCAACATCGGCAACAGCCCCTCCGACCTCACGGGCGGCCACGCGGAGAAGACCTTCAAACTCCCGGACTACGAGGGCCAGCTGTCGTAGCGGGCCGACTGTCAGAGCCCCCGCGCACGCGAAAGGGCCGGTGCTCGAAAGCACCGGCCCTTTCGGGGTTTCGTCAGGCGATCCCCCGGAGGGTCACGCGTCCTTGCTCAGGTTCGGACCCGCGCCGCCCGCCGCCTGCTCGATCGGCGGAGCGTCGGGGAGGGCGGACTTCTCTTCGCCTCGGAAGGTGAAGGTCTGGTTGTCGCCCTCGCCCTCCGTGTCCACGACCACGATGTGGCCGGGGCGGAGTTCGCCGAAGAGGATCTTCTCCGAGAGGGTGTCCTCGATCTCGCGCTGGATCGTGCGACGCAGCGGACGCGCGCCCAGCACCGGGTCGTAGCCCTTCTTGGAGAGGAGCTCCTTGGCGGACTGGGAGAGCTCGATGCCCATGTCCCGGTCCTTGAGGCGCTCGTCCACCTTGCCGACCATCAGGTCGACGATCCGCAGGATGTCGGCCTGGGTGAGCTGCGGGAAGACGACCACGTCGTCGACACGGTTGAGGAACTCGGGGCGGAAGTGCTGCTTGAGCTCGTCCGAGACCTTGTTCTTCATGCGCTCGTAGTTGGTCTTCGTGTCGCCCGAGGCCGCGAAGCCCAGGTTGAAGCCCTTGGAGATGTCCCGGGTGCCGAGGTTGGTCGTCATGATGATGACCGTGTTCTTGAAGTCCACGACCCGGCCCTGGGAGTCGGTCAGGCGACCGTCCTCCAGGATCTGCAGCAGCGAGTTGAAGATGTCCGGGTGGGCCTTCTCGACCTCGTCGAAGAGGACGACCGAGAAAGGCTTGCGGCGCACCTTCTCGGTGAGCTGGCCGCCCTCCTCGTAGCCCACGTAGCCGGGGGGCGAACCGAAGAGACGCGAGACCGTGTGCTTCTCGCTGAACTCCGACATGTCGAGGGAGATCAGCGCGTCCTCGTCGCCGAAGAGGAACTCCGCGAGCGCCTTGGACAGCTCGGTCTTACCGACACCGGACGGACCGGCGAAGATGAACGAGCCACCGGGACGCTTCGGGTCCTTCAGACCGGCGCGCGTACGGCGGATGGCCTTCGAGAGCGCCTTGACGGCGTCGTTCTGGCCGATGACCCGCTTGTGCAGCTCCTCCTCCATGCGGAGCAGGCGGCTGGACTCCTCCTCGGTCAGCTTGAAGACCGGGATGCCGGTGGCGGTCGCGAGGACCTCGGCGATCAGCTCGCCGTCGACCTCGGCGACGACGTCCATGTCGCCGGCCTTCCACTCCTTCTCGCGCTTGGCCTTGGCGGCCAGGAGCTGCTTCTCCTTGTCGCGCAGGGAGGCGGCCTTCTCGAAGTCCTGCGAGTCGATCGCGGACTCCTTGTCCCGGCGGACACCGGCGATCTTCTCGTCGAACTCGCGGAGGTCCGGCGGCGCGGTCATCCGGCGGATGCGCATCCGGGAACCGGCCTCGTCGATCAGGTCGATCGCCTTGTCCGGCAGGAAGCGGTCCGAGATGTACCGGTCGGCCAGGGTGGCGGCCTGGACCAGCGCCTCGTCGGTGATGGAGACGCGGTGGTGCGCCTCGTACCGGTCGCGCAGGCCCTTGAGGATCTCGATCGTGTGCGGCAGCGACGGCTCCGCGACCTGGATGGGCTGGAAGCGGCGCTCCAGGGCCGCGTCCTTCTCCAGGTGCTTGCGGTACTCGTCCAGCGTGGTCGCACCGATGGTCTGCAGCTCACCGCGCGCCAGCATCGGCTTGAGGATGGAGGCGGCGTCGATCGCGCCCTCGGCGGCGCCCGCACCGACCAGCGTGTGCAGCTCGTCGATGAACAGGATGATGTCGCCGCGGGTGCGGATCTCCTTGAGCACCTTCTTCAGGCGCTCCTCGAAATCACCGCGGTAGCGGGAGCCGGCGACCAGGGCACCGAGGTCCAGGGTGTAGAGGTGCTTGTCCTTGAGGGTCTCGGGCACCTCGCCCTTGACGATGGCCTGGGCGAGGCCCTCGACGACGGCGGTCTTGCCGACGCCGGGCTCACCGATCAGCACCGGGTTGTTCTTGGTGCGGCGGGACAGCACCTGCATGACCCGCTCGATCTCCTTCTCGCGCCCGATGACCGGGTCGAGCTTGGTCTCACGAGCGGCCTGGGTGAGGTTCCGGCCGAACTGGTCCAGGACGAGGGAGGTCGAGGGCGTGCCCTCGGCCGGACCGCCCGCGGTGGCCGCCTCCTTGCCGCCCTGGTAACCGGAGAGCAACTGGATGACCTGCTGCCGCACCCGGTTGAGGTCTGCGCCCAGCTTGACCAGGACCTGGGCGGCGACGCCCTCGCCCTCGCGGATCAGGCCGAGCAGGATGTGCTCCGTGCCGATGTAGTTGTGGCCCAGTTGAAGGGCCTCGCGGAGCGACAGCTCCAGGACCTTCTTGGCACGGGGGGTGAAGGGGATGTGGCCGGACGGGGCCTGCTGGCCCTGACCGATGATCTCCTCCACCTGCTGGCGGACCGCCTCAAGCGAAATGCCGAGGCTCTCCAGGGCCTTAGCGGCGACACCTTCACCCTCGTGGATGAGACCCAGGAGGATGTGCTCGGTGCCGATGTAGTTGTGGTTGAGCATCCGGGCTTCTTCCTGAGCCAGGACGACAACCCGCCGCGCGCGGTCGGTGAACCTCTCGAACATCGTTAATCGCTCCTCAGAGCGGTCAGGCAGTGGGGGGAACTTCCCCTCCCTGTCCTTCCGCAGCTTAGTCCCGCAAGCGGGGACCGCTCATTCCAACTGCCGACACCGTCGATGGCCTCCTGACCCCTGACGTCGACATCTGCTCCAACCCGATGGTGCGAGACGATGTTCCCGCAGGCCAGGCAGTTACCCCAGTCGCCAGTACGCCGATGGCGAACGTGAGACGCCCCGTTCTGCGTGTCGCCCCCTCCCACTAGGCATGTCTTACCCGCGGGGACCGACAGTCCATGCCGCGCGCCCCCCATCCCTCCGCTATGGGCGAACAACCTTGTGCCCCCGTGCGCTCCCACCCACTCCCCGCAGGTAGGCGCTCCGGGATCACCCGACTGCCCAGCGTAACCAGCGGGCGGGGTGTGAGGTTGCTCCGTACATGTCCTCGCCGCTTCCGACGTCCGCGATTCCCGGACCCCGGCGTCCGCCCTCCGGTCCCGCCTCCGGTCCCGCCTCCGGGACGGGTACGGGGGCCTCCGCGGCCCGGCGGTGGTACGAGGGGGTGCTGGGGTGGCCGACGGCCCCGGGGGAGCCGCTGCGGCTGGTGACAGGGGTGCGGTTCGACGCGCTGGACGTGCCGGCCGAGGCGGGCGCGGCGGCGCTGCGGCATCTGGGTCCCGGTTCACCGGTGGCCCGGTGCGGCGGGCGGATGCTGCTCCTGGTGGCCGCGGGCTCGGCGGAGGAGCTGCCGGGGCTGCTGGAGTGGCTGGAGTGGGCGCCGCTCCCACTGGATCTGCGGGCGCTGGGCGCGGGCGGCCTGATGGCGGCGCCCGCACCTCCCGTGCCGCCCGGACACCCCCCTGAGGGGGCGCGGCAGCAGCCCGGCACGGCGTGGGGAACCGCCGCGTGGCTGCGGCCCCCCGAGCCGGGTCACGGGGTCGAGGCCGCACTGCCGGCACTGCCGGCCGTGGGGGGCGCCGGGGGTGCCCCCGATCTCATCCGGCTCGTGGGCACGGTCGCGGCGGAGTGCCACCGCGTCCGGCTGCGGCGCGCGGGCGCCGGGTCGGACGGCCGCGCGCGGGCCCGGTCGTCGGACCCTCGGTAGGCGGATCAGCCGTTGGCCTTCTCGTACGCCTCGCGGATGGAGGCGGGGACGCGGCCGCGGTCGTTCACGTCGTAGCCGTTCTCCTTGGCCCAGGCGCGGATCGCCGCGGTGTCCTGGCTGCCGCCGGAAGAGGCGCGGGACTTTCCGCGGCCGGCGGAGGAACGGCCACCGGTACGACGGCCACCCTGGACATACGGACCGAGAAGGTCGCGCAGCTTGTCCGCATTGGCGGTCGTCAGATCGATCTCGTAAGTCTTGCCGTCCAGCGCGAACGTCACCGTCTCGTCCGCCTCGCCGCCGTCGAGGTCGTCGACAAGAAGGACCTGAACCTTCTGTGCCACCGGATTTCCTTTCATCGATAACGTGAGTGCGGGGAGGTGCGCGGCGTCGCCGTTTTGCCACCCCTGTTATATGCAGTGCTGCAGTACGCCGGAAAGCAAACCGCTTTTGCCGGAAAAACACAAACCCTCGGGGAGAGGGGTGCGGAGGCGGACCCGTCCGGAAACGTGCGCGTTTCGGACATAGGGAACCGGGGCAATGGCGATCACAGATGCAGAAGCATCCGGCTGTTGCCCAAGGTGTTCGGTTTCACTCGTTCGAGACCGAGGAACTCCGCGACACCCTCGTCATAGGAGCGCATCAGCTCCGCGTACACATCGGTGTCGACGGGAGTCTCGCCGATCTCGGTGAAGCCGTGCTTGGTGAAGAAGTCGACTTCGAAGGTCAGACAGAAAACGCGGCGAACACCGAGCCAGCGTGCGGTCTGGAGCAACTTCTCCAGCACCAGGTGGCCCACCCCCGAGCCCTTCAGCCCCGGCTGCACGGCGAGAGTGCGGACTTCCGCGAGGTCTTCCCACATCACGTGCAGGGCGCCGCAGCCGACCACCTCGGCGTTGTCGTCGCGTTCCGCGACCCAGAACTCCTGGATGTCCTCGTAAAGCGTGACCGTGGCTTTGTCGAGCAGGATGCGCTCGTCCGCGTAGAGGTCGAGGAGTCGGCGTACGGCGGGAACATCGCTGGTCCGGGCGCGGCGGACGGTGACCGCTTTCCCGCGGCCGGTGGCTTTCCCGGGTACTTCGGGGCGCTCTGCTGACATGAGCGGACGCTATCGCCCGTCGGTGTCCTCCGCCGAACCGGGGTTCTCCTCTCGGGAGGGTTCCCTGGGTTCCCTGGGTTCGCGTGTTTCCGGTCCCTGGACGATACGGATGGCGTCACTGAGTGCCTGGCGTTGTTCCTCGCTCATCATGCCGAAGAAGGCGACGAGAGCGGCGGCGGGGTTGTCGCTCTGGGTCCAGGCGTCGTTCATGAGCGCGGCGGCGTAGGCGGCTCGGGTGGAGACGGCCTCGTATCGATAGGCGCGGCCTTCCGCCTCGCGGCGTACCCAGCCCTTCTGATGGAGATTGTCCAAAACGGTCATGACCGTGGTGTACGCGATGGTGCGTTCCCGCTGGAGGTCTTCCAGGACTTCTCGAACGGTCACCGGGCGGTTCCACTTCCACACCCGCGTCATGACTGCGTCTTCGAGTTCTCCCAATGGGCGAGGCACGCTTAGAACAATAGTGGGAGATCCCGCCAATGGCGTGCGGGACGTGCGCTTAGGTGCGAAACAGGATCAAAAGGGACGGGAATGCCCGTGCCGCGGGGTGCCTGCGACGCGGGGCGGAGGCGTACGGCGCGGGGTGCGTGCCCTGCGCGGGGCCTGCGGCGCGGGCAGGCGTCCGTGGCGGTGGTGCGGGGGCCTCTGCGTGAGCAGGCGGCGCCTCACCCGCCTTTGTCGGCGCGCCTTCGGTGCAGGAAGAGGGGGCCGTGTGCGGCGCGGGTCAGGCGTCCGAGCGTCCTGAAGGGCGCCCTCGGTGCGGGCGGCGGCGCGTGCACGGCGGCGCCTTCCTCGCTCTCGGCGGCGCGGATACCGGCGGGAGCGGGTGGAGGCGGGGGCTCAGGCGTCCGTGGCGGCCTGGCGGGCGGTCTCCGCGCGGGCCAGTGCCGCGTCCACGGCCGCGTCTTCCTTGGTCTTGGCGGCGCCGCCCTGGGTCTTCACGATCACCCGGACCACACCGATGAACAACGCGGCCATGACGACCGGGGGAACGAGCGCGGAGACGTATTCCATGCGACCAGAGTAGCCAGCGGAGGTGGGGCGTATGGGGCGGGGTGCCCGGATACCTCCGCCGCCCCCGGAGGGATTCCTCAGGGGGCGGCGGAGGCGTGGGAAGTCAGCCCGCCGCGAGCTGCTCGGACGTCGGGTCCGGGGGCGCGGTGGGCTTGCGGGGCGGGAAGACCTCGCCGGGGGTCGGGACCGGGCGCTTCGGCTGCTCGGGTTCCGTCGCCGGCCGCTCGGGAGCGGGCGTTCCCGGCTTCCGGCCCGGCTTGGCGGGATCGGCCGCGCCGCCCGGGAGCGCCAGGAGGCGGGTCCGGGAGACCGGCAGCTCGATCACGGCGGGCACGAGCGCGGAGGCCGGAAGCTCCGAGGCCAGGATGGCGGCGGCCGGAACGCCGGGGACGGGTGCGGCCGAGGCCGGGAGCACGGACGAGGACACCAGGACCGCCGGGACCGCGAGGGCCGGGGTGGAGAGGGCCGGAGAGGGCGCCCTGCGCGCCGGGGCGGCCGGGGCGGGGACCTCGGAGGCTGAGGTGGCCGGAGCCGGAGCCGGCAGAGTCGAAGAAGCCGTTCCCGCGGAAGTCGGCGCTTTCGGCGTCGCGCTCGCGTCGGCGGGGACCGTCGGGGAGGGGACCCCGGCGGTCGTCCGGGAGGTGTGCGGGCCCTGCTGTTGGACCGGGACTCCTCGGCAGTGGGCCAGGAGGGTGGCGGCTCGGGGGTTGCCGCTCAGGGCTCTGAGGGCGGCCACGTCGTCGGGGGTGGGGCGGTGGCCGGTGTCGAGCGCCTCAGCGAGGAGGGAGAGGTAGCCGGTCGCCGTGGCCGGGAGGGCCGCTCGGTAACGGCCGAGGTCGGCCAGCAGGAAGGCGCGCAGCCGCGCCGCTTCGGCCAGCGCCTCGTCGAGCGACTCGGCGAGGCGGAAGCAGTCCTGGACGTCCTCGGCCGAGGCGGGTCCGGGGTGGAGGGCGAGGGCGAGGGCACGGCGGAGCACACGCAGCTCCTCCGTGCCGAACGCCATGCCGCCGCGAGATCCGTATGGCGTGGGCATGGGGCGACGGTACCGGTAATCGGACAAAAGTGACGAAACACATCGTTGTGTCGACGCGTGTCGCCCCCCGGTTACTCCGGCCGGCGCCGCCCCCCGCTCACCGCCGCGGCACGTTCCGCTCGTAGACCAGCCGCAGCCCGATCAGCGTCAGCCACGGCTCGTGCTCGTCGATCACCGAGGACTCGCCGAGCACCATGGGCGCGAGCCCGCCCGTGGCGATCACCGTGACGTCGTCCGGATCGTCCGCCAGTTCACGGGCCATTCGGGTGACCACGCCGTCGACCTGGCCCGCGAAGCCGTAGACGATGCCGGACTGCATCGCCTCCACGGTGCTCTTGCCGATCACGTTGCGCGGCCGGGCCACCTCGATCTTGCGCAACTGGGCCGCCTTGACGCCCAGCGCTTCCACCGAGATCTCGATGCCGGGGGCGATCACCCCGCCGACGTACTCCCCGCGCGCGGAGACCGCGTCGAAGGTGGTCGCCGTGCCGAAGTCGACGACGATCGCCGGGCCGCCGTACAGCTCGTTCGCGGCGACCGTGTTGATGATCCGGTCGGCGCCGACCTCCTTGGGGTTGTCGAACTGCACGGGGACGCCCGTCTTGACGCCGGGTTCGACCAGCACGGAGGGCACGTCGCCGTAGTAGCGCCGGGTGACCTCGCGCAGCTCGTGCAGCACCGACGGCACGGTCGCGCAGATCGCGATGCCGGTGATGCCGTCGCCGAGACCGCTGCCGAGCAGCGGGTGGGTGCCCATCAGCCCGCGCAGCAGCACCGCCAGCTCGTCGGCCGTACGGCGCGGGTCGGTGGACACGCGCCAGTGCTCGACGATGTCCTCGCCGTCGAAGAGACCGAGGACGGTGTGGGTGTTGCCGACGTCGATCGTGAGCAGCATCCCGTCACTCCGCCGCGCGCAGGTCCAGGCCGATGTCCAGGACCGGCGCGGAGTGGGTGAGGGCGCCGACGGCGAGGAAGTCCACCCCGGTCTCGGCGTACGCGCGCGCGTTCTCCAGCGTGAGCCGCCCGGACGCCTCCAGCTGGGCCCGCCCGGCGACGAGGGCCACGGCCTCCTCGCACTCCCCCGGCGTGAAGTTGTCCAGCAGGATCAGGTCGGCGCCCGCGTCCACGACCTCGCGCAACTGGTGCAGGGTGTCCACCTCGACCTCGACCGGCACGTCGGGGAACGCCTCGCGTACGGCCTTGAACGCCTCGGCGACGCCGCCCGCGGCGACCACGTGGTTGTCCTTGACGAGGGCCGCGTCGGAGAGCGACATGCGGTGGTTGACGCCGCCGCCGCAGCGGACCGCGTACTTCTCCAGCGAGCGCAGCCCCGGCGTGGTCTTGCGGGTGTCGCGGACCCGGGTGCGGCTGCCCTCCAGCAGGTCGGCCCACGCGCGGGTGGCGGTGGCGATGCCGGACATGCGGCCGAGGATGTTCAGCGCGCTGCGCTCGGCGGTGAGCAGGTCGCGGGTGCGGGCGGTGACCGTGAGGAGCTTCTGCCCGGCCTCGACCAGGTCGCCGTCCTCGACGTGCCGCTCGACCTCGAACTCGTCCTCGCAGACCACGGAGAGCACGGCCTCCGCGACCCTGAGCCCGGCCACGACGCCCGTCTCGCGGGCGGTGAAGTCACCGGTGGCGCGCGCGTCCTCGGGGATGGTCGCGACGGTCGTCACGTCGACACCGCCGGCCAGGTCCTCCTGGACCGCGACGTTGGCGATGTCCTCGACCTCGACCGGGTCGAGCCCGGCCTCGGCCAGCAGGTCGGCGAGCGCGGGGTCGAGCCCGCACTCCAGGTACTCCTCGCCCTCCTCGCCGCCCGCGCCGCAGGCGCAGCCGTCACCGCAGCCGCCGGTGGAAGCGAGGGGAAGGTCTTCGGTGCTCACGTTCGTCACTGCTCCTGGGGACGCGGATGGATGCCGGAGGGTGTTACCGGGTCGGGGGGAAGTCTGCGGTCTCGGTGACATGCTCGGCCAGGGAACGGTCCGGGCGGAGCGTCACCACGATGTGGCGGCGCCAGTGGTCGTCGTCGCGCTCGGGACGGTCCTCGCGCCAGTGGCAGCCCCGGGTCTCCTCGCGCAGCCGGGCGGCGGCGACCAGGACGCGGGCGACGTCCAGGAGGTTGGTCGCCTCCCAGGTGTCCACACCGGGCTCGGGGGTCTTGCCGTCGGTCTCCAGGGCCTCGCGCGCCTCGGCGTGCAGCTGCCGCAGCCGCTCGGCGGCGGTCGCGAGGGAGTCCGCCGAGCGCAGCACGCCCGCGCCCTCGGTCATGATCCGCTGGACGGCGAGGCGCGCCTCCGGCGCGAGCAGCGGGTGCGCGGGGCGGTCGGCGTGAGACACGGGGGCGGGCACGCGTGCGGCGAGGGTGCCGTCGGCGTGGGCGGCCGCGAGGTCGGCGGCGATGCGCTCGGCGTAGACGAGCCCTTCGAGCAGGGAGTTGGAGGCGAGCCGGTTGGCGCCGTGGACGCCGGTGCAGGCGGTCTCGCCGCACGCGTACAGGCCGGGGACCGTCGTACGGCCGCGGTCGTCGGTGCGGACGCCGCCGGAGGCGTAGTGGGCGGCCGGGGCGACCGGGATCGGTTCGGTGACCGGGTCGATGCCGTGGGCGCGGCAGGCGGCCAGGATGGTCGGGAAGCGCTGCTCCCACATCTCGGCGCCGAAGTGCCGGGCGTCGAGGTACATGTGCTCGGCGCCCTTCTCCTGCATACGCCGTGTGATGCCCTTGGCGACGATGTCGCGAGGGGCCAGCTCGGCCAGTTCGTGCTGGCCCAGCATGAAGCGCACGCCGTCGGCGTCGACCAGGTGGGCGCCCTCGCCGCGCACCGCCTCGGAGACCAGCGGCTGCTGGCCCTCGGCGTCGGGGCCGAGGAACAGCACGGTCGGGTGGAACTGCACGAACTCCAGATCGCTGACCTCGGCGCCCGCGCGCAGCGCCAGCGCGACGCCGTCACCGGTGGAGACGGCCGGGTTGGTGGTCGCGGAGAACACCTGACCCATGCCGCCGGTCGCGAGGATCACGGCGGGCGCGTGCACGGCGCCCACCCCGTCGTGCTGGCCCTCGCCCATGACGTGCAGGGTGACCCCGGCGGTGCGGCCCTCGGCGTCGGTGAGCAGGTCGAGCACGAGCGCGTTCTCGATGGTGCGCAGGCCGCGCTCGCGGACCGCCTCGACCAGCGCGCGGGAGATCTCCGCGCCGGTGGCGTCCCCGCCCGCGTGCGCGATACGGCGGCGGTGGTGGCCACCCTCGCGGGTGAGCTCGATGGTGCCCGCGTCGTCGGTGTCGAACCGGGCGCCGGTCGAGATCAGCCGCCGTACGGCGCCGGGACCGTCGGTGACCAGGAGGCGTACGGCCTCCTCGTCGCACAGGCCCGCGCCCGCGACCAGGGTGTCGTCCAGGTGCTGCTCGGGCGTGTCGCCCTCGCCGAGCGCGGCGGCGACGCCGCCCTGGGCCCAGCGGGTCGAGCCGTCGTCCAGGCGGGCCTTGGTCACGACGACCGTGGTCAGTCCCGCCGCCTCGCAGCGCAGGGCGGCGGTCAGGCCGGCCACGCCGGATCCGACGACCACCACGTCGGCCGGGATGGCCCAGCCGGGGGCGGGCGCGTGCAGTCGTATGCCTGTGCTGGTCACGAGGCGGCTCCGGGGGTTCCGAAGGTGAGTGGGATGTTGTCGATCAGCCGGGTCGAGCCGACCCGGGCGGCGACGGCCAGGACGGCCTCGCCGGTGAAGCCGTCGCCGATCTCGGTGAAGTCGGCGGGGTCGACCAGGGCGAGGTAGTCCAGGACGAGCGGCGGCTCGAAGTGGGCGCCCTCGTCCAGGATCTGGCGGGCGGCCGCGCGGACGGCGGCCGGGCCGCCGGGTACGGCGGTGGCGACCGCGTGCGCGTCGGCGGCGGCGCGCGACTCGCCTATGGCGCTCAGTGCCTCGGCGCGCGCCTGCGTGGACGGCACCTCGCGGGCGCGGGCGCGCAGCGCCTCCTGGGCGGCGTGCCGGTCGCGGCCCGCGAACAGCGCGCGGGAGAGCGTGAGGGCGGTGTCGCGCTCCTCGGGCGAGAGGTAGCGGTTGCGGCTGGAGAGGGCGAGGCCGTCCTCCTCGCGGACGGTCGGCACGCCGACGATCTCCACGCCGAAGTTGAGGTCGCGCACCATGCGCCGGATGAGGGCGAGCTGCTGGGCGTCCTTCTGGCCGTAGAGGGCCACGTCGGGGCGGGTGAGGTGGAGCAGCTTGGCGACGACGGTGAGCATGCCGTCGAAGTGACCGGGGCGCACGGCGCCCTCCAGACGCTCGCCCATGGGGCCCGCCGTGACGCGGACCTGGGGGGCACCGCCCGGGTAGACCTCGTCCACCGAGGGCGCGAACACGGCGTCGGCTCCCGCGCGTCCGGCGAGCGCGAGGTCGGCCTCCAGGGTGCGCGGGTAGCGGTCGAGGTCCTCGCCCGCGCCGAACTGGAGCGGGTTGACGAAGACGGTGACGACGACCTCGCCCTCGGGCCCGGCGATCTCGCGCGCGGCGCGGATCAGCGTGGCGTGGCCCTCGTGCAGGGCACCCATGGTCATCACGACGGCACGGCGGCCGCGGCGCACGCGCGCGTGCAGCTCGTCGGCGGTGCTCAGCAGAGTGGTGGTCATCGGGCGTTCCCCTCGGGGCCGTTCGTTCCGTTCGTTCCGCCGGGGCCGTCGGCGGTGGGGGCGAGCGCCCCCAGCAGGTCCTCGGCCAGTTCGGGCTTGAGCAGCCCGGAGGCGAGGGCGCGGTCGGCGGTGGCGCGGGCCATGGCGAGGTATCCCTCCACCGTGTCCGGGGCGTGCTTCCTGAGCTGGTCGAGGTGCGCGACGACCGTGCCGGCGTCGCCGCGCGCGACCGGTCCGGTCAGGGCCGCGTCGCCGGAGCGCAGCGCGTTGTCCAGGGCGGCGCCGAGCAGCGGGCCGAGCATCCGGTCGGGGGCGTCGACACCGGCGGTGCGGAGCAGCTCCATGGACTGCGCGACCAGGGTGATCAGGTGGTTCGCGCCGAGGGCGAGGGCCGCGTGGTAGAGCGGGCGGTTCTCCTCGGCGATCCACTCGGGCTCGCCGCCCATCTCGATCACCAGGGCCTGCGCGGCCAGCCGCAGCTCCTCGGGCGCGGTGACGCCGAAGGAGCAGCCGGCCAGGCGCTGGACGTCCACGGGGGTGCCGGTGAAGGTCATCGCCGGGTGCAGCGCGAGGGGCAGTGCGCCCGCGCGCAGGGCGGGCTCCAGCACGGAGACGCCGTACCGCCCCGAGGTGTGCACCAGGAGCTGGCCGGGGCGGACGGCGCCGGTCTCGGCGAGGCCCGTGACCAGTCCGGGCAGGGCGTCGTCGGGGACGGTCAGCAGGACCAGGTCGGCGCGCTGGAGGACCTCGGCGGGGGGTACCAGCGGCACGCCCGGGAGCATCGCCTCGGCGCGCCTGCGGGAGGCGTCGGAGACCCCCGAGGCGGCGACCGGGACGTGCCCGGCGAGCTGGAGGGACGCGGCCAGCGCGGGGCCCACGCGTCCGGCGCCGACGACGCCCACGGTGAGCCGCGCGGGGCGGTCCTTGTTGTCTGGCTGGTGGACTGTACTCACGCGACCGTGGCCTTCCCGTTCCAGTCCGCTCTGGGTACCGGACGATTTCTCGTCATGTTAACGCTATCCGGGGACGCGGCCCCGGTTGTCCACAGGCTGTGGGCGGCGGGGGCGGAAAACTCCGGTGCCCGGGGGCGGGGGCGCGGGGCATCATCGGCCGTATGACGGATACGGCGGGGCAGGGCGGCCAGGGCGGGTTCGGGGACGAGGGACACGGTGCCTGCGAGGAGCCCTCGCTGCGGGAGCGGCGTGCGGCGGCGCAGCGCGGGGCGCGGCGGGTGCTGTCGCGCGCGGGCTGGCGGGGCACGCTCCGCGAGCGCCTGGGGTATCTCCAGGAGGCGGCGCCCGGGGTGTACGACCTGGACGAGCCCGCGGACGTGTACGGCGACCGGGTCGTGGGCGCCCTGGAGGAGCGGGTTGCGGCGCTGCTCGGCATGGAGTCCGCCGCGTTCTTCCCGACCGGGACGATGGCCCAGCAGGTCGCGCTGCGCTGCTGGGCGGCCCGTACCGGCAACCCCGTCGTCGCGCTGCACTCCCTCGCCCATCCCGAGCGGCACGAACGCCATGCGCTGAGCCAGGTCGCGGGGCTGCGGCCGGTGATCCTCACGACCGAGCACCGGCCGCCCACGGCAGCGGAGGTCGCGGAGTTCCCCGAGCCCTTCGGCACGCTGATGCTCGAACTCCCGCTGCGGGACGCCGGATTCCTGCTGCCGACCTGGGAGGAGCTGACGGAGACCGTCGAGGCGGCGCGTGAACGGGACGCGGTGGTGCACTTCGACGGGGCACGCCTGTGGGAGTCGACCGTCCGCCTCGGCCGCCCGCTGGAGGAGATCGCGGGCCTCGCGGACAGCGTCTACGTGTCGTTCTACAAGTCCCTCGGCGGCTTCGGCGGCGCCGCGCTCGCCGGTCCCGCCGGCCTGATCGAGGAGGCCCGCACCTGGCGGCACCGCTACGGCGGCAACATCTTCCAGCAGTTCCCGACCGCCCTGTCCGCCCTCGCCGGTCTGGACCGCGAACTCCCCCGCCTCCCCGCCTACGTCCACCACGCGCGCGTGGTCGCCACCGCCCTGCGCGAGGGCCTCGCCTCCGCCGGTCTCCCCTGGTCCCGCGTCCACCCCGAGGAGCCCCACACCCACGAGTTCCAGGTCTGGCTCCCCTGCACCCCCGACACCGCCGGGGAAGCGGCAGTCCGCCAAGCCGAGGAAACGGGCACGATGCTCTTCGCCAACGGCTGGGACACGGCGGGCCCGGGCCTCGCGGTCACCGAGGTGACCGTCGCAGAGGCGGGCCTCGACTGGACGGCGGAGGACGTGAAGCGGGCGGCAGTGGACTTCGCGGAACGGGTACGGCTGCCGCGGGGGTGACGCTGGACGCACCCCCGGCCGGTCGGCCACGCACGGCACCGTCCACCTGCCCACGGGCGTCCGCCGCGCGCTCCGCGCCCGCGCGGGAGACTCACGGCGTCCGGGGACGGCGCCCCGACCGCCCGACCAGCACCGCGCGCCACCGCCCCCTCGCCGGACGCCCCGCCAGGACCGCCCGGAAGCGGCGGCGGTCGCGGACCGTGCGCAACAGGGCCGGCACTCCGGTGCCGAAGGCAGGCGGTTCGGGGGCGTCGTGCGCCCGGGCTCGGTACGTGTCGAAGAGGTGCTGTTGCGTGATGCTCATGGGGTCACGTTGCTCAGCGGGCGGAGACGGCGTCCCGTCGATTGACGGTCCGGGTCAATCCATCGCCGAACCGCCGGAGGCACCCGGCACGATGGGGCCATGAGCGTGACGATCGACATCGACGGGCTGGCCAGGGAGCGGATCACCGCTGTGCCGTCGCCGTTGGCGGAGCTGGGGATGGCGTTGCACGCCCTCAGCGAGACGGGCCATCATCCGCAGTTGCACGGCTGGGCGACGGGGGTGAGCGGACGCCTTGAGGCGGGTCTCGCGGACCGGCTGTGCGAGGCGGAGTTCCTGTGGCGGACGTCGATCGCGGACGTCTTCTGGCCGTTCGCCGGGGTTCCCGGGCGACGGACGCTCCCGGGAGCCACACTGCTCGACGAGCTGGAGCTGCTGGACAAGCTGACGGACGACCAGTTCGTGCTGGCGGCGACGGAGTTCAGCTGTATGCCGTACCGGCACAGCCGGCCGGAGGCGAGCCCGCTCACCGATCCGGAGGCCCGCTGCCGGGCGCTGGAGCTGGCGGCGGCGCGGGGGGCGCCTCAGGAGCGGTTCACCCGGCGGCTCCTGGACGATCCGCCCGCCGTACGCGCCTGGTTCCGCAGGCTGGTGCTCGACTGCGAGGAGGCGTTCTTCGCGGACCTGTGGGCGCGCACCCAGACCCAGCTCGCGGCGGACGCCCGGCACCGCACCGAGCTGCTGCACCGCAAGGGCGCCGCGGAGGCGCTCTCCTCGCTGTCCAACGCGATCACCGTGGACGAGGACACGCGCACGGTCACCGTCGACAAGCTCCTGGTGGGCCGCACCGCCACCGGCGACGGCGGTCTGGTCCTGGTCCCGACCGGCATCGGCTGGCCGCACGTCCTGGTGCTGCACCGTTACGACTGGCAGCCCGTGATCATCTACCCGGCCCAGGCGTCCCGCCCCCAGGCCCCCACCGTCGAACAGCTCACCCGCCGCCTGGCGGCGCTCGCCCACCCCACCCGGCTGCGGCTGTGCCGCCATCTGGCGCGCGGCCCGCACAGCACCGGCGAACTGGCCGACGCGCACGGCATGTCCGCGCCGGAGATCTCCCGGCACCTGGCCGTGCTGAAGAAGGCAGAGCTGATCACGAGCTGCCGGAGCGGCCGGTACGTGCGCCACCAGCTCGACCTGTCGGCGGTGGCCCGGCTCGGCAGCGACTTCCTGGAGGGCGTCCTGCGCTGACTCCCGCGCTGAAACGTTCCGCCCAGGACGCCCCCGCCCCCGCGCCCCGCCTCAGCCGTTCCCGCCCGCCCGTACGAGCCCCGTCTCGTACGCCAGCACGACCACCTGCACCCGGTCCCGCAGCCCGAGCTTGGTCAGGATGCGGCCCACATGCGTCTTCACGGTCGCCTCGGACAGGACCAGGCGCGCGGCGATCTCGCCGTTCGACAGCCCCTGCGCGACCAGGACCATGACCTCGCGCTCGCGGTCGGTCAGCCGGCCCAGCTCCTTGTGCCGGGGCTGCGGTCCGGCGGCGGGCAGCATGGGTGCGAAGCGGTCGAGCAGACGGCGGGTCGTCGAGGGGGCGACCACCGCGTCGCCGCTGTGCACCGCGCGGATCGCGCTCAGCAGCTCGCCCGGCGGCACGTCCTTCAGCATGAAACCGGAGGCGCCCGCCTTGAGCCCGGAGAAGGCGTACTCGTCCAGGTCGAAGGTGGTCAGGATGAGCACCTTCGGCGGGTCGGGCTCCAGACAGATCCGACGGGTGGTCTCCACGCCGTCCAGCTTGGGCATCCGCACGTCCATGAGGACCACGTCGACCTCGGTGGCGGCCAGCACCTGAAGTGCCTCCACGCCGTCGCCCGCCTCCGCGACGACCTCCATGTCCGGCTGGGCGGCGAGCACCATCCGGAACCCGGTGCGCAGCAGCACCTGGTCGTCGACGAGCATCACGCGGATCGTCATGAGTCCTCTTCCGGTATCGGTCGGGTCGGTGGGCGGGGGGCGGGGGGCGTACGACGGGATCAGTGCGCCGGTTTGAGCGGCAGGAGCGCGCTGATGCGGAAGCCGCCGCCCGGCCGCGGCCCGGCGTCCAGGGTGCCGCCGACCATGCCGACCCGCTCCCGCATCCCGATGAGCCCGTGCCCCTGCCCGTCGGCGCCGCCCTCCTCGTACAGCTCGTGCGGCGCGCCTTTGCCGTCGTCCTCGACCAGGAGGCCGAGCCCGTCGTCGAAGTAGACGAGCCGCACACTGGCGCCCGCCTCGGGACCGCCGTGCTTGCGCGTGTTGGTCAGCGCCTCCTGCACGATGCGGTACGCCGTCAGCTCGACCCCGCTGGGCAGCGGGCGCGGGGTGCCCTCGACCTTGAAGTCGACCGGCAGCCCCGAGGTGCGGCACTGCTCGACCAGGTCGTCGATCTGGCCGACGTCGGGCTGCGGGACGTACTCCCCGCTCTCCTGGTGCTCCCCGGTGCGCAGCACGCCCAGCAGGCGGCGCATCTCGGCGAGGGCCTGGCGGCCGGTGGAGGAGATCGTCTCCAGGGCCTTCTTCGCCTGGTCGGGGGCGGCGTCGAGGACGTAGGCGGCGCCGTCGGCCTGGACCACCATGACGGAGACGTTGTGCGCGACCACGTCGTGCAGCTCGCGGGCGATCCGGGCGCGCTCGGCTGCCACCGCGACCTTGGACTGCGCCTCGCGCTCCTTCTCCAGGCGGGCCGCGCGCTCCTCCAGTTGGGCGAAGTAGGCGCGCCGGGTGCGCATCGAGTCGCCCAGCACCCAGGCGAGCGCGAACGGCACGGTCTGGAACACGGCGAGCGCGATCTGCCCGAGCCCGCTGGTGTGCTCGTTCGGCCAGCGCACCTGCGCCAGCGAGGCGGCGACCAGGCTGCCGGCGAGGGCGAGGCGCGAGGCCCAGCGGGCGCCGGTCGCGGCGACCGTGTACGTGATCACCAGCATCGCGAAGTCGGCGGCGACCGGCTGGACGTCCAGGACGAGCTGGGCCACTCCGGTGGCGAGCACCACCAGCAGCATCGCCTCGGGCACGCGCCGGCGCAGGGCCAGGACCGCGCAGAGGATCACGGAGACGGTCCAGGCCGCGGCGTAGGAACCGTGGTGGTTCGGGGTGCCGTCCATGTTCACGACGCTCACGCCGGAGACCCCGAGCAGGACGACGGCCCAGAAGCAGTCGACCCACGTCGGGTGGCGACGGAGGAAGTCATAGAGACGCTGCACGTAACCCAGAGTAGGTAGCGCGGGCGCACCCGGGGGTCAGCCGGAGGGGCGATCCGTACGCGATACGTGTACGCCGCAAGGTGGATGCCGTGGCCCTGGGGCCAAAGTCGGAGACGCGCCGGTCCGCAGGGCGGATACCCGCCGCCGGTCCGTCCTTCTAGGCTCGGCCGCGCCAGACCAGGACGATCCACCCGAGCCCCAGGAGGCCATCGTGATCGCAGTGACCGGCGCCACCGGCAATGTCGGACGCGCCCTTGTCGAACGGCTCGTCGCGGCGGGCGAACCGGTGCGGGCCCTGACCCGCGACCCGTCACGCGCCGACCTCCCCGAGGGCGCCGAGGTGGTCCGCTTCCGGCCAGACGACCCGGGCACGGTGTTCGACGGGGTGACCGGCCTGTTCCTCTACGTCCAGGCCGGGGGCGGTGACATCCCGGGGCTGCTCGCGGCCGCCCGGGGCGCGGGCGTACGGCACGTCGTGCTGCTCTCCTCCGGCATCGTCGGCGGCGGCGACGAGAGCCACCCCATCCACGTCATGCACGCCACGGCCGAGCGGCAGGTCCGCGACAGCGGGCTCACCTGGACGTTCCTGCGTCCCAACGCGTTCGCCACCAATGCCCTCCAATGGGCGCCGCAGCTCCGCGCGGGCGACACCGTGCGCGGGGTCTTCGCGGACGCGCTCACGGCGCCCATCCACGAGGACGACATCGCCGCCGTCGCCGAACGCGCGCTGCTCGACGACGGCCACGAGGGCGCCGTCCACCGCCTCACCGGGCCGGAGGCGACGAGCAACACCGACCAGGTCGCCGCGATCGGCCGGGCGACCGGACGCGAGCTGACCTTCGTGGAGGTGTCGCCGGAGCAGGCGGGACCCGAGCTGTTCCCGCACGCCCCGCCCGAGTTCGTCCAGGCGCTGCTGAAGGGCTTCGCGGAGTCCGTGGGCGTCCCGCCGGAGATCACCGACACGGTGGAGAAGATCACCGGCACCCCGGCCCGCTCCTTCGGGCGGTGGGCCGAGGACCACGCGGGCGACTTCCGGAAGGGCTAGGGGGTGCGTCCCCGGTCCCACGAAGATCGGAGGGACACCCCCTGCTCGTAGGCGACCTAGGCTGTCCCGGTGACGAAAGAACCCGGCGCGGAGAACGCGTGGCGCGGCTGGCGGGCGGCCACCGAGGACGCCCTGTACGGCCCCGGCGGCTTCTACCGGCGCCCCGAGGGACCCGCCGGGCACTTCCGCACCTCCGTGCACGCCTCGCCGCTGTTCGCGGGCGCGGTGGCCCGGCTGCTGTGCCGGGTGGACGCGGCGCTGGGGCGGCCGGATCGGCTGGACTTCGCGGACCTCGGCGCGGGGCGCGGCGAGCTGGTCACCGGGGTGCTCGCCGCGCTGCCCGCCGAGGTGGCGGCCCGCACGCGCGCGTACGCCGTGGAACTCGCGGACCGCCCGGCGGGCCTGGCCGAGCGGATCGACTGGCGGGACGAGCTGCCGGACGCCCTCACCGGGCTGCTGTTCGCCAACGAGTGGCTGGACAACGTCCCCGTGGACGTGGCGGAGACGGACCCGGCGGGTGTCCCCCGGTACGTCCTGGTCGCACCGGACGGCACCGAGCGGCTCGGCGACCCGGTCGACGGTCCCGCGGCCGACTGGCTGGCCCGCTGGTGGCCCCTGTCCGCCGAGCCGGGCGCGCGGGCGGAGCTCGGACTCCCTCGCGACCTGGCCTGGGCCGCGGCCGTGCGCCGGGTCGAGCGCGGGCTCGCGGTGGCCGTGGACTACACCCACGCGCTCGGCGCCCGCCCCCCGTTCGGCACCCTCACCGGCTTCCGGGAGGGCCGGGAGACGGCCCCGGTGCCGGACGGCACGTGCGACATCACGGCGCATGTGGCGCTGGACGCGTGCGCGGCGGCCGGGTCGGCGCAGGCGAACACCGCCGGAGCCGCCCCCCGCCTGCTCACCCAGCGCGACGCCCTCCGCGCCCTGGAGGTGACCGGCGCACGCCCCCCGCTCACACTCGCCTCCACGGACCCCGCCGGATACGTCCGCGCCCTCGCGCGCGCCGCAGAGGCCGCCGAACTCACCGCGACGGGCGGCCTCGGCGACTTCGGCTGGCTCCTCCAGCCGGTCGGGGTCGACCAGGCACCGCTGTAGCCAACTCCCCTGCCAGAGCGCCTACTTGTCGATGTCTCCCACCACGAAGAACATCGACCCCAGGATCGCCACCATGTCCGCCACCAGCGTCCCCGGCAGCAACTCGCCCAGCACCTGGATGTTGTTGTACGACGCCGAGCGCAGCTTGAGCCGGTACGGCGTCTTCTCGCCCTTGCTGACCAGGTAGTAGCCGTTGATGCCGAGCGGGTTCTCGGTCCAGGCGTAGGTGTGGCCCTCCGGCGCCTTGAGCACCTTGGGCAGCCGCTGGTTGACCGGACCGGGCGGCAGCTCCGCGAGCCGGTCCAGACAGGCGTCCGCGAGGTCGAGGGCGTTGTGGGTCTGCTCCAGGAGCACCTCGAAACGGGCGAGGCAGTCGCCCTCGGTGCGGGTGACGACCTTGAGGGTGTCCTGGAGTTCGCCGTACGCCAGATACGGCTCGTCACGGCGCAGGTCGAAGTCGACGCCGGACGCGCGCGCGATGGGCCCGCTCACGCCGTAGGCGTGCACGGCCTCGGGGGCCAGCGCGCCCACGCCCCGCGTGCGCCCCCGGAAGATCTCGTTGCCGAGCACCAGGTCGTCGAAGACGTCCATGCGGGAACGGACGGCGGCGACGGCGTCCCGGGCGCGGCCGGTCCAGCCGTCGGTCAGGTCCTCCTTGAGGCCGCCGACCCGGTTGAACATGTAGTGCATCCGCCCGCCGGAGACCTCCTCCATGACGTTCTGGAGCACCTCGCGCTCCCGGAACGCGTAGAACACGGGCGTGATCCCGCCCAGCTCCAGCGGGTACGAGCCGAGGAACATCAGATGGTTGAGCACCCGGTTCAGCTCGGCGAGCAGCGTGCGGATCCACACCGCGCGCTCGGGCACCTCCATGCCGAGCATCCGCTCCACCCCGAGGACGACGCCCAGCTCGTTGGAGAACGCCGACAGCCAGTCGTGGCGGTTGGCGAGCATGATGATCTGGCGGTAGTCGCGGGCCTCGAAGAGCTTCTCGGCACCCCGGTGCATGTAGCCGATCACCGGCTCCGCGCGCTGGATGCGCTCGCCGTCCAGCACGAGCCGCAGCCGGAGCACACCGTGCGTGGACGGGTGCTGGGGGCCGATGTTGAGCACCATGTCGGTGCTCTCGGCGGCGCCGCCGATCCCGACCGTGGTCTGGGTCGCTGTCATGGTCCCAGTCTCCCCTACGCGCGCGCGGGTGGCGGAAACGGGCGAGCCCGGCGCTCCCTGGTCGGGAGGGCCGGGCTCGCGGGCGCCGCGCCGCCGGTCAGGAGACCGCGCTGCGCAGCCCCTGTACGTCGATGTGCTCCGTCTCGTCGTGCGCGGTCAGGTCGATGACCTGGCCGGCCGCGCCGGCTGCGGGCTTGTAGCCGGACTCCGCGTCCGCCTTGTGCAGCGCGAGCGCCTCCTGGCCGACGACGTCCGCCAGGTCCTCGTTCTGCACGGCGCCCAGGGCGGGCGTCGCGGTCTCCTTCTGGGTGCCGAAGAAGTCGAACCCGCCCTCGACGCCCGGGCGCCGGGTGGGCTGGGGCGATACGACGGCCACGGCGGTCGGCACGGTGAAGTGGCCGTCGCGGCGCGCGTGCCGGGCCGAGACGGGCGCCTCGGCGGCGGGCTCGGGCGCGGCTTCGGCTCGGGTGTGGGTGTCGGGCTCGGCGTCGGAGTCGGAGTCGGCTTCGACGGCCGTGCCGCTCTCGGGCGCGCCGGTCGTCCCGTCGCCGTCCGCCGCGGGGGCGGTGTCCGCCACGGGCTCCGCCTCGGCGGGGTCGGGCTCCGCGGACTCGGGCTCGACCGGCTCGGACGTGGCCGTCTCGGCGCGCACGGACTCCGCCTTCGCGGCGTCGCCCTTGGCCGCCCTGGCCTGCGCCGCCTCGGCCTTGGCCGCCTCGCGCTCCCGGTCGCGGTCGAGCCGCGCGAGCGCCGTACCGGCCCGGCGGTACAGCTCCGCGCCCTCGGCGGAGAACGCCCCGGCGGCCACGGCTATGGACTCCGGACGGGATGCCGCCACGTCCTCGGTCTCCGCGGCGACCTGAGGCTCCGCCGGCTCCACGGCAGCGGCGGCCTCTTCGGTCTCCGTACCCGTGCCCGTCCCCGGCGGCAGCGCGAGCGCGTCGCCGGAGTCGCCCGACTCCAGTTCGAGCAGCCGGCGTCCCTCCAGGGCGCTGGCGCGCTCGGTCTCGGCCGTGGCGTACCGGCGCAGCAGGGAGGCGTGTTCGTTGCGCAGCCCGGCCAGTTCGGCACGCTTGGCGCGCAGCCGTCGCTCCAGCTTGGCGCGCACCTCGCGCGCCTCCTCGAGGTCGGTCTCCAGTTCGGCGACGCGTTCCTCGAAGCGCCACTCGTCGCTGGCCCGCGCGCGCGTGAGGTCGGCGACCTGCTTGCCGGCCTGCGCGTCCCAGCGGCGCATCACGACGGCACCGGCGACGGCCGTCAGCGCGACGACGGCGGACAGCGCCCGCAGCACCCCCATACCGGCGAACACCCAGGGGGCCAGCGCGCAGACGACGGAGACCCCGGCGATCGCCGTCGAGGGCAGCAGCCGGTGCAGAGGCGGGGAATGACGGTGGCGTCCACGTGGCATGGCCAGAAACTTACCGCGCGTAGGCGGCTGGTGGACCCGGGTGGCCTAAAAATCCGGCCACACCGCTTGCGTCACCGAGTGTCAGGTTGTCCTATTTCAGCGGTCGGTGAGCTGTCCGCTGAGCCACTGCAGGGCCGGGGGGATCTCCCGTCGCCAGGTGTTGAAGTTGTGGCCGCCGCTGTCCAGGATGATGGAGGAGATCCTGGTCCGGTCGGTGGCCCGGACCTCGCTGATGAAGTTCAGGGTGTCCTTGTAGTTGTGCTCGCCGACCCGGCTGCTGGTGACGAGCAGCGAGGTGTCGGGCGCCGGCTCGTGCTTCAGCAGCCAGCGCAGGTCGGCGTGATCGCGCAGGTTCCGGTCGCCGTGGAAGAGGTCGCCCGTGGTCGGGTCGAGGGGCGCGGAGTAGTACGCCGAGAGGCCGACGGCGGCCGCATAGGTGCCCGGGTGACGCATCGCCAGCTTCAGCGCGCAGTAGCCGCCGGTGGAGTCCCCGATGACGCCCCAGCCCCCGGGGCGCTTGCCCACGCGGTAGTGGGCGACCAGCGCGTCGGGCAGGTCCTTGGCGAAGAAGGTCTCGGTCTGCGGCCCGCCCGGCACGTCCACGCACTCGGTGTCGCGCGGCGGCGCGAGGGTCGGCCGCAGCATCACCAGGATCATCGGCTGCATCCGGCCGTTCTTCGCCAGATCCCGCGCGGTGCGCGGGTAGTGCAGCTTGGAGACCAGCGCCTCGGCCGTACCCGGGTAGCCGGTCAGCACGACGGCGGCGGGGAAGGTGCGGGTGCGGTACTGCGGCTGGAAGTACTCGGGCGGCAGATAGACGTACGCCGGAGTGGCCAGGTGCGAGGTCTGGCCGACGATCTGCACCTTCTGGATCTGACCCGCCGTCTGCGGATCGGTGTCCGAGCCCGAACCGCCCTTCACCCGCGCGGTGGAGACGACCTGGAGCGGGCCGCCCGTGCCGCTGTTGGCGGACTGGTCGACGACGATGCCCTGGTTGGTCTCCGTGCCGAACAGGTCGGCCCACCCGGCGTAGAAGCCGAACGCCTGGTTCGCGGCGAGCCCCAGACAGCAGATGAGCGCGAACTGGGTGGCGAGGAGAAGTCCGGCGCGGCCGAGGAGGGCCCGCCAGTGCGACCGGGCCAGCCGTGGCCACAGCCACAGCGTCACGCAGAAGAGCGCGACGGCGAACACGACCGCCAACAGCAGCAGTTTGTTGCTCGTGAGACCCATGGGGTGAATTCCTGTCCGCGTTTGCCGCCCCCGGCCGCCACGCTTCGTCGCGCGGTCTTGCCCGGGGCTTTCCCTGACCTTTGACCCGGCTTTCCGAAGAGGAGTGAACCTCTGAGTCCGGCACACCGTCCTAGAAGGCGCAATGTGACCGGATGCCCCGATCGGCACCGGGTTTCAAGGTCTCTCGCAGAACTACGGGATGCGATGTCTGTCAGGATAGATGGGGAAAAGTCAGGCCAGGTTCCAGGCCGACCGAGCCGGGCGCGGCGCTTCCCGCGCGGCCCGCGTCCGGAGGCGGTTCCCGTCCTGACGGGCCGGGCGTGCGCCCTCGTGGGCGTCGTGGACATCGCCGCGGGGGTGTTCCCGCGCTTCCGTCACAGCCGTATGCACGCCCTCGCCGAGGTGCTGCCCGGCTCCTTCGGTCCGTTCGCGGCGGCGCTCTCGCTCAGCGCGGGCGTGCTCCTGCTGCTGCTCGGACACGGGCTCAAACGGCGCAAGCGGCGAGCCTGGCGGGCCGCCGTCGCCCTGCTTCCGGCGGGCGCGGTCGCCCAGTTCCTGTACCGGCACTCGCTCATCGGCATGTTCATCTCGCTGGTGCTCTTCACGGTCCTGCTCTGCTACCGCCGTGAGTTCGCCGCGCTGCCCGACCCGCGCAGCCGCTGGTGGGCGCTGGCCAACTTCGTGCTCATGAGCGCGGGGTCCCTCGCCCTCGGACTGGTCATCGTCAGCGTCCACCCCGGCCGCACGATCGGCGACCCGAGCCTGGCCGACCGGCTGACGCACGTCGTCTACGGCCTCTTCGGCTTCGAGGGCCCGGTGGACTACCGGGGCAGCACCTCCTGGACGGTCGCCTTCTCGCTCGGCGCGCTCGGCTGGCTGACCGCCGTCACCACCAGCTATCTCGCCTTCCGCCCCGAACACCCGGCCGCCCGCCTCACCGAGGAGGACGAGTCCCGGCTGCGCGCCCTCCTGGAGCGGCACGGACGCCGCGACTCCCTCGGCCACTTCGCGCTGCGCCGCGACAAGGCCGTCGTCTTCTCCCCGAGCGGCAAGGCCGCCGTCACCTACCGCGTCGTCTCCGGCGTGATGCTGGCCAGCGGCGACCCGATCGGCGACGTGGAGGCGTGGCCCGGCGCCATCGAGCGCTTCATGGACGTCGCCAAGGCCCACTCCTGGGCACCCGCCGTCATGGGCTGCTCGGAGACGGGCGGCGAGGTGTGGACCCGCGAGACCGGTCTCGACGCCCTGGAGCTGGGCGACGAGGCGGTGGTCGACGTGGCGGATTTCTCGCTCGCCGGACGCGCGATGCGCAACGTGCGCCAGATGGTCAAGCGCATCGAGCGGGCCGGCTACGAGACCCGGGTACGGCGGGTGCGTGACCTGGGCGAGGCCGAGCTGGAGCGCGTCCGCCGCGCGGCGGAGGACTGGCGCGGCACCGACACCGAGCGCGGCTTCTCCATGGCGCTCGGCCGCATCGGCGACCCCTCCGACGGCGACTGCCTGATCGCCACCGCCCACAAGCAGGACGAGGTGCCCGGTCCCTACGGCGATCTCAAGGCGATCCTGCACTTCGTGCCCTGGGGGCCGGACGGCGCCTCGCTCGACCTGATGCGCCGCGACCGCTCCGCCGACCCCGGCATGAACGAACTCCTCATCGTCGCCGCCCTCCAGGCCGCACCCCGCTTCGGCATCGCCCGGGTCTCGCTGAACTTCGCGATGTTCCGCTCCGCCCTCGCGCGCGGCGAGAAGATCGGCGCGGGCCCGGTGCTGCGCGCCTGGCGCGGGCTGCTGGTGTTCCTCTCGCGCTGGTTCCAGATCGAGTCGCTCTACAAGTTCAACGCCAAGTTCCAGCCGCGCTGGGAGCCGCGCTTCCTCGTCTACCGCGCCTCCGGCGACCTGCCCCGCATCGGCTTCGCCGCCATGCAGGCGGAGGGTTTCGTCAACCTCGCGCTGCCCCTGCCGCGCTTCCTGCGCGGCCGTCGCGCCACGACCCCGCGTCCCTGCGGGCACGCCGCCGCCGAACACGACGTACGCGCCGCCTGACCGGCACCGCGCACCCCCACCGAGCCGGCACCACGGCCCGGACCGGGACACGGCCCCCTTTCACCGGGCCGCCCCGGTCCGGGCCGTCGCGCGAGCGGGGCGCCCTTCGGGGCCTACGCTGAACGTATGAACAACCACAGCGGACGCGGCCGGGTGGCGGGCCTGCCGGAATGGGACCGGTGCGCGGTCATGGGGGTCGTCAACGTGACCCCCGACTCCTTCTCCGACGGCGGCCGCTGGTTCGACACGACCCACGCCGTCAAGCACGGCCTCGACCTGGTGGCCGAGGGTGCCGACCTGGTCGACGTGGGCGGCGAGTCCACCCGCCCCGGCGCCACCCGGGTGGACGAGGCGG
Organism: Streptomyces sp. NPDC005004; assembly: GCF_053600675.1. Lineage (NCBI taxonomy): Bacteria > Bacillati > Actinomycetota > Actinomycetes > Kitasatosporales > Streptomycetaceae > Streptomyces > Streptomyces sp. NPDC005004. The sequence goes on along the minus strand of NZ_JBSGAH010000002.1, from coordinate 383,058 downwards.
AGGAGCTGCGCCGGGTCGTCCCCGTGGTGCGGGGACTGGCCGCCGAGGGCGTGGTGGTCTCCGTGGACACCATGCGCGCCTCGGTCGCCGAGCAGTCCCTCGCCGCGGGCGCCGCGCTCGTCAACGACGTCAGCGGCGGCCTCGCCGACCCCGCCATGCTCCCGGTGGTCGCCGCCACCGGGGCCCCCTTCGTGGTGATGCACTGGCGCGGCCTGCTGGAGGGCGACAACGTCCGGGGGCACTACGCCGACGTCGTCACCGAGGTCGTGGACGAGCTGCGCGCGCGGGTGGAGGCCGTCCTCGCCGCCGGGGTCACCCAGGACCGGATCGTGGTCGACCCGGGCCTCGGCTTCTCCAAGGACGCGGCCGACGACCTCGCCCTCCTCGCCCATCTGGACGAGCTGCGCGCGCTCGGCCACCCGCTGCTGGTGGCCGCCTCCCGCAAGCGCTTCCTCGGCCATGTGCTGGCCGGACCCGACGGCGTCACCCCGCCCGCCCGCGAGCGCGACGCGGCCACCGCCGCCGTCTCCGCGCTGGCCGCGCAGGCGGGCGCCTGGGCCGTACGGGTGCACGAGGTGCGCGCCACCGCCGACGCGGTGCGCGTGGCCCGCGCGGTCGAGGCGGCCCGGGAACAGCGCCCCGCCGCCGGTACGCCGTCGGAAGGAGACCGGTGAGCGCGCCGCATCTGGACGTCGAACAGGTGTCGGCCGCCAACACGGCCTTCTACGAGGCACTGGAGCGCGGCGACTTCGAGGAGCTGGCCGGTCTCTGGCTCACCCCCGCCGACCTGGGCGTGGACGAGGAGTACCACGACCCCGCCGACGCGGGCGTGATCTCCTGCGTGCATCCCGGCTGGCCGGTGCTGACCGGGCGCGGCGAGGTCCTCAGGTCGTACGCGCTGATCATGGCGAACACCGACTACATCCAGTTCTTCCTGACCGACGTGCACGTCTCCGTCACCGGCGACACGGCGCTGGTCACCTGCACGGAGAACATCCTCAGCGGGGGTCCTGCCCCGGAGGAGGGCGAGGAGCTGGGTCCGCTGGTCGGCCAGCTCGTCGTCGCCACCAACGCCTTCCGGCGCACCCCGGCGGGCTGGAAGCTCTGGTCGCACCACGCCTCCCCCGTGCTCGCCACCGCCGACGAGGACGAGGAGGAGGGCAACGGCTCCAACCCGGACGACGACGGCACGCTCGCCTGAACACCCCGGGCGGGAGTGGTTGGAATCACCCCCGCCCGGGTAGGTGCGGACACCAGTCGGCGGCGCGGCCGGAATTCACCGGGTTCCCACCCTGTGAACGATCTTCGCCCGGCACGGGCCGACACCCCGTGGCCCGGCCCTGTCGGTGCCCGCAGGTAGATTCGTCCAAGGCCGGTGCGCCGCCCGCTCGCGGCACCGACCGGCCGTTCCCGACGATTGCAGGAGTGATTCGCGTGGATCGTGTCGCGCTGCGCGGCCTGAAGGCCCGTGGGCACCACGGCGTGTTCCCCAGGGAGCGCGAGGAGGGCCAGACCTTCATCGTGGACCTCGTCCTCGGCCTGGACACCCGGCCGGCCGCGGCCGACGACGACCTGGCGAAGACCGCGCACTACGGCCTGGTGGCCGAGGAGGTCGTGGCCGTCGTCGAGGGCGAGCCGGTGAACCTCATCGAGACCCTCGCCGAGCGGATCGCCCAGACCTGCCTGAAGCACGACGCGGTGCGGGAGGTCGAGGTGTGCGTCCACAAGCCGGACGCGCCGATCACCGTGCCCTTCGACGACGTGACCGTCACCATCCTCCGGAGCCGAGCATGACCCGACCTTTCGCCAAGGGTCAGAGCGACCCGACCGTCCAGCCGGTCCCCGCGTCCGTCGTCGAGAAGGTGGACGAGGCCGACTCGACCCTGCACAACCCCCAGTGGGCGGTGCTCTCCCTCGGCGCCAACCTGGGCAACCGCCTGGAGACCCTCCAGGCCGCCGTGGACGCCTTCGAGGACACCCCGGGCGTACGCGTGAAGGCCGTCTCCCCGGTCTACGAGACGGAACCGTGGGGCGTCGAGCCCGGCAGCCAGCCCGCCTACTTCAACGCGGTCGTCCTGCTGAAGACCACCCTGCCCCCGTCCTCCCTGCTGGAGCGGGCGCACGCCGTGGAGGAAGCCTTCCACCGGGTCCGCGACGAGCGCTGGGGCCCGCGCACCCTGGACGTGGACATCGTCTCCTACGCCGATGTCGTCTCCGACGACCCCGAGCTGACGCTCCCGCACCCGCGCGCCCACGAGCGGGCCTTCGTGCTCGCCCCCTGGCACGACGTGGACCCCGGCGCCGAACTGCCGGGCCGGGGCGCGGTGGCGGAGCTGCTGTCGGCCGTCACCCGTGAGGGCGTCGCCCCGCGCGCGGATCTGGAACTCCGACTGCCCGAGTAGTCGTTAAGGTCAGGACGACCACGGCCGGGACCGGACCGGTCCGGGGGAGCTGAAGGGACACCGTGAAAGAGCTGCGCATCAGGGTGCTGGCCGGCGTGTTCGTCGTGGCCGGCGTCCTGTCCTGGGCGGGCGCCCGCCTGTGGAACTCGCTCGGGACGCTGCCCGGCGTGCCGCTCGCCGCGCCCATCGTCCTCGCGCTGATCGCCGTGGTGCTCTTCGCCACGGGGCTCTCGCTGCGCGGCCGCTTCAAGGCCCAGCGCGAACGCCGCCCCGGCGCCAAGGGCGTCGACCCGATGATGGCCGCCCGCGCGGTCGTCTTCGGCCACGCCAGCGCCCTCGTCGCCGCCCTCGTCTCCGGCATCTACGGCGGCACCGGCGTCTTCCTCCTGGAGCTGCTCGATCTCCCGCCCCGCCGCGACCAGGCCATCTACGCCGGCTTCTCGGTCCTCGCCGGCATCGCCGTCATAGCGGCCGCCGTCTTCTTGGAGCGGGTCTGCCGGCTCCCGGAGGACGACGACGAGAACAACGGCCGCCCGCATCCGGTGGCCTGAGGGCTACCCACCCTGACGCACCAGGTACCCATTGACGAGGAAGCCTGGGTAGGGGTCCAGCCGATAGCTGTAGAGGGTGAAGGGCTTGGCCCCCTCGGCCCTGCGCGGACGCACATCCCGTACGTGCGCCCAGGTGATCTCGTCCGGTTCCAGCGGGTGGTGCTCGGGTTGGAAGGTGCCTCGCCGCTGCCAGCGGTCAGTGACGACCAATGCAGACGTACGCCCCCTTGGCTGTGGCGTGAACCTCGCGCCGATGATTCGAGCCAGTTCAGCGAGGAAGGGCACATTGGCACTGACCACGGTGCGCCCATCCCACTTCTTGTGACGGAAGCCGTCTCCCTCGATGTATCCGTCAAGGAAGCCCTCGAAGGTGTCGATGTCACGGAGGACCACACGCGGAAGCTTCTGCCTCATATGGTGCGCATCACCGCCGGCATACTGCCGCATCGCGTCAGCCAGGTAGGACGAAACGACCCGTACCCGGAAGCCCGGGAGATCCCGCTTGAGATACCCGGACGGACGAGTGACTGGCTCCAACCGCGCCGCGAGTCCAGTAGACCTGGTCAGGCAGTCGGCATACCGGCCGGCAAAGTCCTGCTCGTTTACCACGAGAGACACATAGTTCTTGCCGACCGTCCCATCAGCACACGTGGCACCGACGAAATAGCCGAAGTCGTAGCCGGGCCGAATCGTCAGCCGCTCTCGGCACAGCTTCTTCGTGTGCGTCCGAGCGAGCATGGCCCCGGACGCGCGCACCGCAGTCACCCATCCGTCCGGAGTGCTCAACTCCTGTCCCGCGGCCACAGTGAACGTCACGCGATCGGCCACCACGTCCACGACTTCGCGCGCCTTGACGCCCGTAACCTCAACGACAGTTGTATGCACCGTGCGCGTACCGTCCAGGCTCCACAACTTGGAACCTACTTCAATGTGCCTGGCCTGTCGGCACCCGCCAACGACACTCACCAGTTGCTTGCTGGTCACCCCGTATGCCATCGGACACCTCCTTGATCAGCGGTCAATTCCACTGATCAAGGACGCTATCGGGCACCACCGACAATCGGGTCAGCGCGCCAGTATCAGGCTCATGGCCTCGGCCCGGGTCGTCGCGTCACGGAGCTGCCCCCGCACCGCCGAGGTGGTCGTCTTGGCGCCGGGCTTGCGAATTCCCCGCACCGACATGCACATGTGCTCAGCCTCGATGACGACGATCGCACCACGCGCCTCCAGGATGCCCATGAGGGAGTCGGCGATCTGCGTGGTGAGTCGTTCCTGCACCTGCGGACGGCGGGCGAAGACCTCGACCAGACGCGCCAGCTTCGACAGACCGGTGATCTTGCCCGTTTCCGCAGGAATGTAACCGATGTGCGCCACACCGTGGAACGGCAAAAGATGATGTTCACAGAGGCTAACGATCTCAATGTCCTTCACCAGGACCATCTCGTCATGCCCCAGGTCGAACGTCGTCGTCAGGACTTCCTCGGGCTTCTGCCACAACCCCGCCAGCAATTCCCGGTATGCCCGCGCCACCCGCGCCGGAGTCTCCCTCAGCCCCTCGCGCTCCGGGTCCTCGCCGACGGCGATCAGCAGCTCGCGCACCGCGTTCTCGGCGCGCTTCTCGTCGAACTCGCCGACGGTGCCGTCACCGGCCAGCGTCACGGGGTCGGTCATCTGTTGCCTCGTTCCTGTACGTCTCGCCGCGCGGACATGGCGAAATGCCGCGCCCCCCAGGCTAGAACCCAGGGGGCGCGGCATACATTCCGGCCAGATGGCCGAAGGATCAGCTGTCGGTGCGGTCCTCGGGAGACTGCTCCGTGACCGGGGCCGACTCGGCGGCCGTGGACTTGATCGTGCTGATCGCGGCCGTGGAGCCGTTCGCACCGTTGGTCAGTGCCAGCTCCTTGGGGGAGAGCACCGGCGGACGGGTCGAGGGCGTACGACGGGAGGAGCCGGTCCACGCGGGCCGCGGCGGGCGCTTGTGGATCGGGGCGAAGATCTCGGCGATCTCCTCCTTGCCCAGGGTCTCCTTCTCCAGGAGGGCCAGGACCAGGTTGTCGAGGACGTCTCGGTTCTCGACCAGGATCTCCCACGCCTCGTTGTGCGCGGTCTCGATGAGCTTCTTGACCTCTTCGTCCACCAGCGCGGCGACCTCTTCCGAGTAGTCGCGCTGGTGAGCCATCTCACGGCCCAGGAACGGCTCGCTGTTGTCGCCGCCGAACTTGATGGCGCCGAGCCGCTCGGTCATGCCGTACTGGGTGACCATCGCGCGGGCCACGTTGGTGGCCTTCTCGATGTCGTTCGCGGCGCCGGTGGTCGGGTCGTGGAAGACCAGTTCCTCCGCCGCGCGACCGCCCAGCATGTAGGCGAGCTGGTCGAGCATCTCGTTGCGCGTGGTCGAGTACTTGTCCTCGTCCGGGAGCACCATCGTGTAGCCCAGGGCACGGCCGCGGGACAGGATGGTGATCTTGTGGACGGGGTCGGAGTTCGGCGAGGCCGCCGCGACCAGGGCGTGTCCGCCCTCGTGGTACGCGGTGATCTTCTTCTCCTTGTCCGACATGATCCGGGTCCGCTTCTGCGGGCCCGCGACCACACGGTCGATCGCCTCGTCCAGCGCCTTGTTGTCGATCAGCTTCTGGTCGCTGCGCGCGGTGAGCAGCGCGGCCTCGTTGAGCACGTTGGCCAGGTCGGCGCCCGTCATGCCGGGGGTACGGCGGGCGACGGCGGCCAGGTCGACGTCGGGCGCGACCGGCTTGCCCTTCTGGTGGACCTTGAGGATCTCCAGGCGGCCCTGGAGGTCCGGCGGGTCGACCGCGATCTGCCGGTCGAACCGACCGGGACGCAGCAGCGCCGGGTCCAGGATGTCGGGCCGGTTCGTGGCGGCGATCAGGATGACGCCGCCCTTCACGTCGAAGCCGTCCATCTCGACCAGGAGCTGGTTCAGCGTCTGTTCGCGCTCGTCGTGACCACCGCCGAGGCCGGCGCCGCGGTGGCGGCCGACCGCGTCGATCTCGTCGACGAAGACGATCGCCGGGGCGTTCGCCTTGGCCTGCTCGAAGAGGTCGCGGACGCGGGAGGCACCCACACCGACGAACATCTCGACGAAGTCGGAGCCGGAGATCGAGTAGAACGGCACCCCGGCCTCACCGGCGACGGCACGCGCGAGAAGCGTCTTGCCGGTACCGGGACGGCCGTACAGCAGCACGCCCTTGGGGATCTTGGCGCCGACGGCCTGGAACTTGGCCGGTTCCTGGAGGAACTCCTTGATCTCCTGGAGCTCCTCGACGGCCTCGTCGCAGCCCGCGACGTCGGAGAAGGTCGTCTTCGGCGTGTCCTTGGTGATGAGCTTCGCCTTGGACTTGCCGAAGTTCATGACCCGGGAGCCGCCGCCCTGCATCTGATTCATCAGGAACAGGAACACGACGACGATCAGGACGAAGGGCAGCAGCGAGAGCAGGACGCCGACGAACGGGTTCTGCTTCGAGGGCGAGACGGTGTACCCGTTCGCGATCTGCTTGTCCTGGTACTTGTTCTGCAGCGTCTGGGCGATCGCCACGCCCTGGTCGCCGATGTAGCTCGCCTGGATCTTCGAGCTGCCGTCGACCTTGACGCCGTCCTTCAGCGTGACCTTGATGGTCTGCTCGTCACCGGTGGTGACCTTGGCCGACTGGACCTTGTTGTCGTTGATCGCGGCGACGACCTGGCCTGTGTCCACCGTCTTGTAGCCGCCGGACTGGCCGACGACCGTCATCAACACGACCACGGCAAGGACGGCCAGCACGATCCACATGACCGGCCCACGGAAGTATCGCTTCACGTCCATCCATACGGAGCGGTGCCGCCCCGTCCCTCCTGCCATAGTGAGTTTGATAAGACAGTTCTTCTGACGGTACCCCAGCATGGGTGCCCGCAGCCGCACGGAGCGGTGCGGACGGACTGTGGTCCGCCTCTCCTTGCTCCAACGGCGCGAGCCCCGCCGGGGTTCCCGATCTTCGGACGGACTGATCCGCTCGGGTCAGCCGCCGTAGACGTGGGGCGCGAGCGTACCGACGAACCGCAGGTTGCGGTACTTCTCGGCGTAGTCGAGGCCGTAGCCCACGACGAACTCGTTGGGGATGTCGAAGCCGACCCACTCCACGTCGATCGCGACCTTGGCCGCCTCGGGCTTGCGCAGCAGCGTGCACACCTTGAGCGAGGCGGGCTCGCGGGAGCCGAGGTTCGAGATCAGCCAGGACAGGGTCAGGCCGGAGTCGATGATGTCCTCGACGATCAGGACGTGACGGCCCTTGATGTCGGTGTCGAGGTCCTTGAGGATGCGGACCACGCCGGAGGACTGGGTGCCCGCGCCGTAGGAGGACACGGCCATCCAGTCCATGGTGACGGGGGTGGACAACGCCCGGGCGAGGTCCGCCATCACCATCACCGCGCCCTTGAGGACGCCGACGATGAGCAGGTCCTTGCCCGCGTACTCCGCGTCGATCTTCGCGGCCAGCTCCGCCAGCTTCGCGTCGATCTCTTCCTTGGTGATGAGCACCGACTTGAGGTCCGCACCCATGTCTTTCGCGTCCACCCGCATCACTTTCGGTCGTCCCGCACTTACGGCCGCACTGTGGCGGCCGGCGGCCCCGGCCGCCTGGGAGGGTCGCTCCCGGGGCCGGAACTTTAGCCTTGCCGAATCACCAGTCTGCCACCCTGACGCTGGGCGACTACCTTGCCGGGCAGGTTGATGGCTCCCTGACCACGCCAGCCGGTGATCAGACGGTCGACTTCCTCGATGTGCCGGGCGAAGAGGGAACCGGCCGGAGCGCCCGCCTCGATGGCCGCCCGGCGCAGCACCCGGCGGCGCACGGCGGGGGGCAGCGCGTACAGCTTGGCGCACTCCAGCAGGCCCGCGTCGTCCCGTACGGAGGACTCGGCCTGGCCGGCCCAGACGTCGAGGGCGTCGGCGTCGTCGCGGGAGAGCTGGGCGGTGCGGGCGAGGGCCTCCACGACACCCTTGCCGAGCGCCTTCTCCAGCGCGGGCAGGCCCTCGTGGCGCAGCCGGGAGCGGGTGTAGGCGGGGTCGGTGTTGTGCGGGTCGTCCCAGACCGGCAGCGACTGGACCAGGCAGGCCTTGCGGGCGGTCTGCCGGTCGAGCTGGAGGAAGGGGCGCCGGTAACGGCCGCCGGCCCCCGAGACCGCGGCCATTCCGGACAGGGAGCGGATGCCGGAGCCGCGGGCGAGACCGAGCAGGACGGTCTCGGCCTGGTCGTCGCGGGTGTGGCCGAGCAGGACGGCGGCGGCGCCGTGGCGTTCGGCGACGGCGTCCAGCGCGGCGTACCGGGCGTCGCGGGCGGCGGCCTCGGGTCCGCCCTCGCGGCCGACGCTGACGGCGACGGTCTCGACGGGGGCGAGGCCCAGCTCGCGCAGCCGGAGAACGACCTCCTCGGCACGCAGGGCGGAGCCCTCCTGGAGTCCGTGGTCCACGGTGACGCCGCCGGCGCGCACGCCGAGGCGGGGAGCCTCGAAGGCGAGGGCGGAGGCGAGGGCCATGGAGTCGGCGCCGCCGGAGCAGGCGACGAGCACGAGGGGGGCGACCGGGTCGGCGGGCGGGCCCTGGTCGCGGGCGGTCCGGCCGGCCGGTGCGAGGGTGGTGGCCGCCTCGGGGCGGCGGCTGTGTTCGGTGATGACGTCGTGCAGTACGCGGCGGACCGCCAGGCGTATCGCCGCGACCGCGGGGTGGGGCCCCATGTCCGGTTCCCTTCATGGAGTTTCGGGAGTGAGCCCGGGTCGGTCACTCAGAGTGCGTCGATGGTGACAGAAGCGGGCCCTTCCCCGAGCATCGCACGCCTACGCATGGCTGACGGTCCCTCGGACGGGTGATAGGAGCGGCGTCCGCCTGCCGTCTTCCTGCCGTCCGTTCGAGGGAGTCCATGGGGGTGTGCTTGCTTGTGTCGAGCGGGGTCGGCGCTTACCCGGCTACTCGGTCCTGCCGTGCACGCGCGCGACCCAGTCGGCCGGTTTGGCGATCTCGGCCTTCGTGGGCAGCGTGTTGGGCGAGGTCCAGACGCGGTTGAAGCCGTCCATGCCGACCTCGCCGACGACGGCGCGCACGAAGCGCTCGCCGTCGCGGTACTGGCGCAGCTTGGCGTCCAGACCGAGGAGTTTGCGCAGGGCGAGGTCGAGGCGGGAGGCGCCCTTGGCGCGGCGCTGCTGGAACTTCTCGCGGATCTCGGCGACGGACGGCACGACGTCGGGGCCGACGCCGTCCATGACGAAGTCGGCGTGTCCCTCCAGGAGGGACATCACGGCGGTGAGACGGGCGAGGATCTCGCGCTGGGCGGGGGTCTGCACGAGCTCCACCAGGGAGCGTCCGCCGTCGTCCTCCTCGCCCTCGGGGCGGCCGCCCGCGAGGGACTGGACGGCGTCGCGGACGCGCTCCAGGAAGGTCACCGGGTCGACGTCGGTCTCCGCGAGGAAGGACTGGATCTCGCCCTCCAGGTGGTCGCGGAGCCAGGGCACCGCCGTGAACTGGGTGCGGTGGGTCTCCTCGTGGAGGCACACCCAGAGCCTGAAGTCGTGCGGCTCGACGTCGAGTTCGCGCTCGACGTGGACGATGTTCGGCGCGACGAGCAGCAGCCGTCCCCCGCCGGGGGCGCCCGCGGCCGGGAGGTCGGCGGTGGCGGGGGCGAAGGTCTCGTACTGCCCGAGGACGCGCGAGGACAGGAACGACAGCAGCATCCCCAGCTCGACGCCGGTCACCTTGCCGCCGACGGCGCCGAGGACGGCGTTGCCCGGGCCGTTGCCGCGCCGCTCCTGCATCTTCTCCAGCAGGGGGCGCAGGATCTCCCGGAACCCGGCGACGTTGGCCCGCACCCATCCCGGCCTGTCGACCACGAGCACGGGGGTGTCGTGCACGTCCTCGGTCCCCATACGAGTGAAGCCCCGGACGTGCGCCTCCGAGGCCTTGGCGTGCCGCCGCAACTCCGCGACCACGGCCCGCGCCTCGTCCCGGCTCACCTCCGGCCCCGGCCGCACGAGCCGAGTCGCGGTCGCCACCGCGAGGTTCCAGTCGACCATCCCGGAAGATGCGGTCCCGCCGAAGCTCGTCATGCGTCAACGGTACGTGAGCGGACGCCCTCCGGGCAGGCTGTACGGGGGCTCTGCGTGGGGCACGCGGTGAGGCTGGGTCAGGTGCGCGGGGCGCGTGTCGTGGGGCACGTGAGCACGGGGGCGCGCGGTGAGCGGGGGCAGGCGGTACGGCCCGGCATACCGGTGCGCGGTCCCCCGCCCGGGCCGCACCGGAGCCGTCGTCGGCCCTCCGCGCATGCAGTGGCGGACAGGCAGTGGCCGCCTCTCGGCAAGCCCCGTCGGCGGGAGCCGCCGCGAAGCAGCCGCGCCGCGGCACCCGGGGCGGAGAGGAGGGCGCCGCCGTCGGACGCCCCGGAACCAGGTTCCCCCCGCTCGCGCGGAGCGCTAACCGCAGCCGCAGGCCGACAACGCCGAGGCGGTGTGGTCCAGGGCTGACTGGGCCGCCTCGGGGTCGGTGGTGTCTGAGGCGAGGAACGCGAAGGAGAGGAGGCGGCCGTCGGCGTCGACGACCGTGCCGGCGAGGGTGTTGACGCCGGTCAGGGTGCCGGTCTTGGCGCGGACGACGCCGGCGGCGCCGTCGGTGTAGCGCTCGGCGAGGGTGCCGGTGAAGCCGCCGACGGGGAGGCCGGTGAGGACCGGGCGCAGGCCGGGGCGGGTCGGGTCGGCGGCCTTGGCGAGCAGGGAGGTCAGGAGGTCGGCCGTAAGGCGGTCGTCGCGGTTGAGGCCGCTGCCGTCGTGGAAGGCGGCGCCCTTCATGGGGAGCCCGAGCTTGGTGAGCCGGGCGGCGATCGCCTGGGCGCCGCCCGCGAAGCTGCCCGGGCGCCCGGAGGCGAGGGCGGTCTGGCGGGCGAGGGCCTCGGCGATGTCGTTGTCGCTGTTGGTCAGCATCCGTTCGACCAGGTCGGACAGCGGCGGCGAGGAGACGCTCGCGAGGGTCTGCGCGCGGCCGGTGGCCTTGGAGGGGCCGGGCGGGGTCGCGGTGACCCCGGCGTCCTTCAGGAACCCGGCGAAGGCGCGGGCCGCCTCGGCCGCGGGGTCGGCCACCCGGGTCGCGGGACCGTGGTCGGAGCCGTCGGTGCGGCCCTCGTCGGCGGTGAGCGCGGTGACGGGGGCGAGGTTGTCGTTGACGCCGATGGGGTGCAGGGAGGGACCGGAGAAGAGCGTCGTGTCGTAGGAGAGCGTGATCTTGCGGATGCCGCGCTTCTCCAGGGCGACGGCGGTGTCCCGGGCCAGGGTGCGCAGGCTCGCCCACTCGCCGGGCGACTTGTGCGCGGTGAGGGTGGGATCGCCGCCGCCGACCAGGACCAGTTCCCGCGTGTCGGGTTCGAGCGCGGTGCGCGTGGTGAGCCGGTGGTCCGGGCCCAGCGCGGACAGCGCGGCCACGGCGGTCGCGATCTTGGTGGTGGAGGCGGGAGTCAGCGCCTTGCCGCTGTCGGCGCCGTAGAGCCGTTTGCCGGTGCTCATGTCGACGACGGCCGCCGCGTGCCCGGCGGAGAGCGCGGGGGCGTCCAGGAGGGGCTCCAGGACCTCCGCGAGCGGCTTGCCGCCCTTCGCCGGGTCCTTCTCGGGGGACTTCCCGTTGTGCGCGCCCGCCGCGGCGCCGCCCAGCGCGGTCAGCACGGGCGGGGCGCTCGGCGCGACGCCCGCGCCGCCCGCCGAGACGTCCGTGTCACCGTGATCTGCGCCACCCGGCAGCTCCAGGGCGACGGCCCGGTCCCGCTCGGCCGTACGCTGACCGGTGGCGTCCCAGGGACCGGCGAGGGCCACCGCTCCGGCGGCCAGCGCGAGTCCCGCGGTGGCGGCGCCCGCGGTGTACCGCAGGGTCCGGGCGTGCGGCGTCCGGGCGGTGCGGGGCGCCGCGGTCCGTACGGCGTCCGTCAACCGCGCGAACCGCGGTCCTGCGGCCGCCGTCGCGCGCGCCAGAGGGGCCCGCAGGGTGTTCGCGAGCCGTGCCACCTGCGGTCCTACGGCTCGCCAAGGTCTCAGCTCCGGCACGACCACCAGCCCCTTTCGCGATCACACTCCTGCGTGAGGGACACTTAATCACCAGAACTATGTCCTGATCATGGAGGAGCCACCGGTGGAGTTCGACGTCACGATCGAGATCCCGAAGGGTTCGCGGAACAAGTACGAGGTGGACCACGAGACCGGTCGGATCCGCCTGGACCGTCGCCTCTTCACCTCGACCGCCTACCCGACCGACTACGGCTTCGTCGAGAACACTCTCGGCGAGGACGGCGACCCGCTGGACGCGCTGGTCATTCTTGACGAGCCGACCTTCCCGGGCTGCCTGATCAAGTGCCGCGCGATCGGCATGTTCCGGATGACGGACGAGGCGGGCGGCGACGACAAGCTGCTGTGCGTTCCGGCGACCGACCCGCGTGTGGAGCACCTGCGCGACATCCACCACGTGTCGGAGTTCGACCGCCTGGAGATCCAGCACTTCTTCGAGGTCTACAAGGACCTGGAGCCCGGCAAGTCGGTCGAGGGTGCCAACTGGGTGGGCCGCACGGACGCCGAGGCGGAGATCGAGCGGTCGTACAAGCGTTTCAAGGAGACCGGCGGCCACTGATCCGGCCGGTCCTGTCCGCGAGCGGGCCGCGTCACCCCGGCAGGGGGCGACGCGGCCCGCTCGCGTGATCATGCGCATACTGAAGCTAACGGAATGCGTCGTTCAGGAAGCGGTGTGAGGTGTCGGAGGCGGAGGACCGCAAGCCCCGGTCGGACGAGGCGCGGTACGACCCGGAGATCACGTCCGAGTTCGCCATTCCGGAGGGGCTCGACCTGGATCGGGGCGGCGAGTCCGAGACGACCTCGGAGTTCTCCCTGCCCAGGGGCCTGGAGACCCCGCAGGCGCCCGCGCCGGAGCCGGAGGGCTCGGCGTTCAACACCCCGCACACCTACAGCGCGAAGCACGCCCCGCCCGCCTTCACCCCGGCGACCGGCGTCCCGATGCTCACCCTGATCACGGACGCCCCGTGGCAGGACCGGATGCGCACCATGCTGCGGATGCCGGTGGCCGACCGCCCCGCCCTGGAGCCGATGGCGCGCGCCGAGGAGGACGGCCCCGCCGTTCCGCGCGTGCTCGACCTGACCCTGCGTATCGGCGAGTTGCTGCTCGCGGGCGGCGAGGGCGCCGAGGACGTGGAGGCCGCGATGTTCGCGGTGTGCCGCTCCTACGGCCTCGACCGCTGCGAGCCGACCGTCACCTTCACCCTGCTGTCGATCTCCTACCAGCCGTCCCTGGTCGAGGACCCGATCACCGCCTCGCGCACGGTCCGCAGGCGCGGCACCGACTACACCCGGCTCGCGGCCGTGTTCCGCCTGGTGGACGACCTGACGGACGCGGAGACGCACGTCTCCCTGGAGGAGGCGTACGGCCGCCTGGCGGAGATTCGGCGCAACCGGCACCCCTATCCCGGCTGGGCGCTGACCCTGGCCAGCGGTCTGCTCGCGGGCGCGGCCTCGGTGCTGGTCGGCGGTGACCTCATCGTGTTCGTCGCGGCGGCGGTCGGCGCCATGCTCGGCGACCGGCTGGCGTGGCTGTGCGCGGGGCGCGGGCTGCCGGAGTTCTACCAGTTCACGGTGGCCGCGATGCCGCCCGCCGCGATCGGGGTGGCGTTCGCGCTGGCGCACGTGGACCTGAAGGCGTCGGCGGTGGTCACCGGTGGACTCTTCGCGCTGCTGCCCGGGCGGGCCCTGGTGGCGGGCGTGCAGGACGGTCTGACGGGCTTCTACATCACCGCGGCCGCGCGCCTGCTGGAAGTCATGTACTTCTTCGTCGGCATCGTCATCGGCGTGCTGACCGTCCTGTACTTCGGCGTCCAGATCGGCGGCCGGCTGAACCCGGACACCGCTCTGCACATCTCGCAGCGGCCGCTGCTCCAGATCGCGGCCTCCATGGTGCTGTCGTTCACCTTCGCGATCCTGCTCCAGCAGGAGCGCGCGACGGTCCTGTGGGTGACGCTCAACGGCGGTGTGGCCTGGTCGGTGTACGGCGCGATGCACATCACAGGGGGCTTCTCGCCGGTGGCGTCGACGGCCGTGGCGGCGGGTCTGGTGGGGCTGTTCGGACAGCTCATGTCGCGCTATCAGTTCGCGTCCGCGCTGCCGTTCACGACGGCGGCGATCGGTCCGCTGCTGCCCGGTTCGGCCACCTACTTCGGGCTGCTGTCGATCGCGCAGAACGAGATCGACAAGGGTCTGGTGTCGCTGGCCAAGGCGGTCTCGCTCGCCATGGCCATCGCGATCGGCGTCAACCTCGGTTCGGAACTCTTCCGGCTGTTCCTGCGGGTCGGCTCGCCGGGCAAGCGCCGGGCGGCGAAGCGGACCAGGGGCTTCTGAGGCCCCGGGCCCGCCGCGCGGCACCGGTCAGGGGGCGCGGTGGCCGCCCTGGTCGTAGCCGTAGGGGTACTGCTGCTGGTGGTCGCCGTAGCCCTGACCGTCGTACCGGGGCTGCTGCTGGGGATGCTGACCGCCGTAGTACGGGTCGTGGCCGCCCTGCTGTCCGTAGCCGCCCTGGTCGGGGTAACCGCCGTGGCCGTAGGGCTGGTTGGGCTGGTTGCCGTACGCGGGCCGGGGCTGCTGCCGCGGCTGGCCGTAGTCCTGCGGCCAGTACTGCTGCTCGGGGTGACCGGGCTGCTCGTAGGGCTGCTCGTGCGGCTCGGGCTCGATGCGGCGCAGGCGGGTGGTGGCGTCGTCCATGGCCGGGGGCTGCGGGTAGGACTGCCGGGCGGCCTGGACGGGCTCGGGCTGTCGGGGCTCCTCGGCGCGGGCCTTCTTCTCCTTGGAGCGGGCGCGCAGGAACTCGATGGCGATCGGCACGACCGAGATGAGGACGATGAGGATGAGCATCGCCTCGATGTTGTTCCGGACGACCGGGATGTTGCCGAGCCAGGAGCCCAGCAGGGTGACGCCCGCGCCCCACAGGACGCCGCCGATGACGTTGAAGATCAGGAACGAGCGGTACTTCATCCCGCTGACGCCCGCGATGATCGGCGTGAACGTGCGCACCACGGGCACGAAGCGGGCCAGGATCAGGGACTTGGGGCCGTGCTTCTCGAAGAACTCGTGCGCCTTGACGACGTTCTCCTGCTTGAACAGGCGTGAGTCCGGACGGTTGAAGAGGGACGGGCCGACCTTCTTGCCGAACATGTAGCCCGCCTGGTCGCCGAGGATCGCGGCGAGGCAGATCAGGGCGATGGCGCCCCACAGCGGGAAGTCCATGTCCCCGGAGGTGATGAGCAGACCGCAGGTGAACAGCAGCGAGTCACCCGGCAGGAAGAACCCGATCAGCAGGCCCGACTCCGCGAAGACGACGAGCAGCAGGCCCCAGATGCCGTACGTGTTGAGCAGGTTGCCGGGATCGAGCCAGCTCGGGCCCAGTGCAAGAGTCATAGCGGTACGGGCTCCCGAGGGGTGAGGGCGGCTGTGGCGTCGTGTGCGGCCGCACAAAGCTATCAACGCGTCGTGACCGGCTCAGGTTCCACCGGTGGTTCCAGAATGCACTGTGGGGAGACTGGGGCAAAGCTGTGGGTCATGGGACTCGATGACTACGGCGGCGGCCAGGGGCCCGAGCCGGACGTACTGGTCGTGACGGCGAACGACGTGCCCGGACACCGGGTGGAGCGCGTGCTCGGCGAGGTCTTCGGCCTCACCGTCAGGTCGCGGCATCTGGGCAGCCAGATCGGCGCCGGGCTGAAGTCGATGATCGGCGGCGAGCTGAAGGGGCTCACCAAGACGCTGGTGCAGACCCGCAACCAGGCCATGGAGCGCCTGGTGGAGCAGGCACGCGCGCGGGGTGCCAACGCGGTCGTGGCGTTCCGCTTCGACGTCACGGAGGCGGCCGACCTCGGCACCGAGGTGTGCGCGTACGGCACGGCGGTGGTCCTGGCCCGGGAGTGAGCCAGGACCGACCTAGGCGGAGTGCCGGGCGGCGTTGGCGGCGATGGCCGCGTTCAGATGCGCGGCGACACCGGGGCCGAGGGCGTCGTAGTACGCGGTGAAGCGGTCGTCGGCGACGTACATCTCGCCCAGACAGCGGTGCATCGAGTACGGACAGTCGTAGAACCAGCGGCCGATGTGGTTGCGGTGTTCCTCCGCGAGGTCCATCGCCGCCGCGTCGGACGGCGGGACGCCGTCGGCCACCAGGGCGGAGTAGCGGTGGTTCCAGTCCTCCGACTCCGCTCGCATCCGCTGCCAGTCGGCCTTGGTGTGGCGGGCGGCGCGGCGCTGCGACTCGGCGTACGCCTCGGTGCCGCCCCAGCGCTGTTCCGCCTCCTCCGCGTACCGCTCGGGGTCGTTGTCCCCGAACACCTCGAACCGTTCCTCCGGGGTGAGGTCGATGCCCATCCTGCGTGCCTCCATGGCGTGTTCCACGGCCGCGGCCATCTGCCGCAGCCTCTCGATGCGGGCGGTGAGCAGCTCGTGCCGACGGCGCAGATGCGTGTGCGGGTCCGCGTCGGGGTCGTCGAGCAGCACGGCGACCTCGTCGAGGGGGAAGCCGAGTTCCCGGTAGAAGAGGACCTGCTGGAGCCGGTCGAGGTCGGCGCCGGTGTAGCGCCGGTGGCCGGCGTGGGTGCGCTCCCCGGGGACCAGCAGTCCGATCTCGTCCCAGTGGTGCAGGGCCCGCACCGTGACCCCCGCGAACCCCGCGACCTGTCCCACGGAGTACCCCACGTCCCGCTCCCGTCGTCGTACGTCTGCGCCCGGGGAACACGTTCGTACCTCACGTCGCGTGAGGTGCAAGCCGGATTCCGTTCGGGATGTTGTGTCCGCTTGATCCGTTTATGGTGTGCCCGTGGCCCAGGACACCGCGCGGCAGCCGCGCCCGACCTCACCGGCCCCGGCGCGTGCCCTGCTCCCGCTGATCCTGCCCGCCGTGCTGGTGGGGGTGGTCGCGAGCCTGGTCTTCGTCGGGGTGAGCGCGGCGGCTGAACGGCTCCAGCACGTGCTGTGGGGACCGCTGCCGGACGCGCTGGGGATCGGCCGGTACTCGGTGGCGTGGATGTTCGTCATGCTGGTCGGCACGGGTGTCGCGGTGGGTCTGGTGGTGTGGCTCGTGCCGGGGCACGCCGGTCCCGACCCGGCCACGCTGGGTCTCGACGCCCCGGTGCTGCCCCCGGTGGTCCTGCCCGGCCTGGTGGTGGCGGCCGCGCTGATGCTGGCGGGCGGCCCGAGCCTCGGCCCGGAGAACCCGATCATCGCCGTGAACGTCGGCCTCAGCATGTGGCTGGGCAGCCGGTTCCTGCCGAGGCTGCCCGGCGCGCTGTGGCCCACGCTGGCCGAGGCGGGCACGATCGGCGCGCTGTTCGGCACGCCGGTGGCGGCGGCGCTGGTCATCTCCGAGGCGCTGACCACGCGCCCGCTGCCCGGACGGCTCTGGGACAACCTCTTCGCGCCGCTGACCGCCGGAGCGTTCGGCGCCATGACGACGACCCTGGTGGCCAAGCCGACCTTCGACCTCGGTCTGCCGCCCTTCGGGCGCCCCGGCTGGACCGACGTGCCCGCCGCCATGGCGGTGGCCTCGTCGGCGGCGCTGCTCGGCCTGTGCGCGGTGTACGTCTTCCCGTACGTCCACCGCGCCTTCGGGCGGTTGCGGCATCCGATGCTGATGCTTCCGGCGGGCGGCGCGGTGCTCGGCGCGCTCGCGGCGGCGGGCGGTCATCTGACGCTGTTCAAGGGGCTGACCGAGGTCGCGGAGCTGGCGCGTGACCCGGACGGCCGTACGGCGGGGCAGTACGCCGTGCTGGCGGTGGTGAAGGCGGCCGCGCTGGTCGTCGCCGCGTCCTCCGGATTCCGGGGCGGGCGGATCTTCCCGTCCGTGTTCGTGGGGGCCGCGCTGGGGCTGTGCGCGCATGCGCTGGTCCCGGCGGTGCAGCCGTCGCTGGGCGTGGCCTCCGGCGTGCTCGGCATGCTCCTGGCGATCACCCGGCAGGGCTGGGTGAGCCTGTTCACGGCCGCCGTCCTGGTGGCCTCGCCGGCCCTCCTCGCCCTGCTGTGCGTCGCCTCGCTGCCCGCCTGGCTGCTGGTGACCGGACGGCCGCAGATGCAGCTCCACGCGGACGGCACCCCGGTCCGCTGAATCCCCGTCTGGAGGCATGTCGATGGCTCTGCACAAAGGTTCCGGCGAACGCGACGAGCGGCCGGTGTCGGTCAACCCGTTCTTCGGTGAGGCCAATCCCGTCAGCGGGATGACCGAGGCGCCGCCCACGCACCGGCTGCCGGACACCCCGCTGCCGCCCACCACCGCCTACCAGCTCGTGCACGACGAGCTGATGCTCGACGGCAACGCGCGGCTGAACCTCGCCACCTTCGTCACCACCTGGATGGAGCCGCAGGCCGGGGTGCTGATGGCGGAGTGCGCCGACAAGAACATGATCGACAAGGACGAGTACCCGCGCACCGCCGAGCTGGAGCGGCGCTGTGTGGCCATGCTGGCCGAGCTGTGGAACGCGCCCGACCCGTCGTCCGTCATCGGCTGTTCCACCACCGGCTCCAGCGAGGCGTGCATGCTCGCCGGACTCGCGCTCAAGCGGCGCTGGTCCAAGAAGAACGCCGACCGCTATCCGGGGGCGCGGCCCAATCTCGTGATGGGCGTCAACGTCCAGGTGTGCTGGGAGAAGTTCTGCGACTTCTGGGAGGTCGAGGCGCGCACCCTCCCCATGGAGGGCGACCGCTTCCACCTCGACCCGCACGAGGCGGCGGGGCTGTGCGACGAGAACACGATCGGGGTCGTGGGCATCCTCGGCTCCACCTTCGACGGCTCCTACGAACCGATCGCCGAGCTGTGCGCCGAACTGGACGCCCTCCAGGAGCGCACCGGGCTCGACGTCCCGGTCCACGTCGACGGCGCCTCGGGCGCCATGATCGCCCCGTTCCTCGATCCGGACCTGCTCTGGGACTTCCGGCTGCCGCGCGTTGCCTCCATCAACACCTCGGGCCACAAGTACGGCCTGGTCTACCCCGGGGTCGGCTGGGCCCTGTGGCGCGATGCCGAGGCGCTGCCGGAGGAGCTGGTCTTCCGGGTGAACTACCTCGGCGGCGACATGCCCACCTTCGCCCTCAACTTCTCCCGCCCCGGCGCGCAGGTGGTCGCGCAGTACTACATGTTCCTGCGCCTGGGCCACGAGGGTTATCGCGCGGTCCAGCAGTCCACCCGCGACGTGGCCCGTCATCTGGCCGACCGCATCGAGGCGTTGGGCGACTTCCGGCTCCTCACCCGGGGCGACCAGCTCCCCGTGTTCGCGTTCACCACCGCCGACCACGTCACGTCGTACGACGTGTTCGACCTCTCCCGGCGGATGCGCGAGCACGGCTGGCTGGTCCCGGCGTACACCTTCCCGCCCGACCGGGAGGACCTGTCGGTGCTGCGGGTGGTCTGCCGCAACGGCTTCTCCCGCGACCTGGCGGACCTGTTCCTGGCGGACCTGGCCCGCGAACTGCCCGGGCTGCGGCGGCAGGAGCGGCCGGCGACGCGGGACAAGGGGGCGGCGACGGGGTTCCATCACTGACGGGGTGTCCCGTCAGTGAGGGGCGGTTCCCGCCACCGACGGGGGGCTCGGGCAGGTGCCGTCCGGCGGTCAGCCGGCCTCGTCGGCCTGCTGCCGCTCCAGGGCGACCAGTTCGAAGGCCGTCTGGCCGTCGAGCGACTCACGGATGATGTCGGCGTGGCCGGCGTGCCGGGCCGTCTCGCGGATCAGGTGCAGACACACCCAGCGCAGCGAGACACGCTCGTCCGGCGGGAACCAGGGCGCCTCGGGCAGCGGGAAGGTGTCGTCCAGGCTCGGCGCGGAGCGGATCAGCTTCTCCGTGCCGGCGGCGACCTCCTCCCAGTACGCGAGCCGGGAGGCGACCGTCTCGCCCTCCAGCAACTGGAAACACTCGTGCCAGTTGGACTCGTCCCGGTGGATCGCGGGCGGCTCCTGGCGGGCCCGGGCGATCCAGGTCTGCTCGACCTCCACGACGTGCTTGAGCAGCCCGCCGAGCGACAGCTCGCTCGCGCTCGGCCGGGAGCGGGCCTGCTCCTCGGTCAGCCCCAGCACCGCCCGGCGGATGCCGCCGCGCTGCTCCTCCAGGAACGCGAGGAGTGCCCCGCGCTCGTCGCCCGCCGCCTCGGCTCGTACGTGCGTGACCATGGTCGTCCACCCTTCTCCGGGTCCGTTGCCCTGACACGGAGGACGCTACGGACCATCGAGGACAGATTCTGTCCTCGATGGTCCGTGGCGTCGTGTCGTATCGGCCGGAGGGGCCGGTCGCCTCAGAACGGGAAGCCGCTGCGCCCGTGCTGGACCGAGATCCACTTGGTGGTGGTGAACGCCTCCAAGGTCGTCTCGCCGTTCAGCCGGCCGAGGCCCGAGTGCTTCTCGCCGCCGAAGGGCACCAGCGGCTCGTCGTGCACGGTGCCGTCGTTCACGTGGAACATCCCGGTGTCGATGCGCCGCGCGAAGGCCACGCCGCGCTCGATGTCCCCGGTGTGGACCGCGCCGCTGAGCCCGTACGGCGTGTCGTTGACGATGCGCACCGCCTCCTCCTCGCCGTCGAACGGCACCAGGAAGACGACCGGACCGAAGACCTCCTGCCGCAGCAGGGGCGAGTTCCCGGGCAGGCCGGTGAGCACGCTGGGCGCGACCAGGTTGCCCTCGACGGTGCCGCGCACCAGGGCGGTGGCGCCCTCGGCGAGAGCCTGCTCGACCACCTGGGCGAGGGAGTTCGCCTGGGCGGAGTTGATGACCGGACCGATGACGGTGCCGGGGTCGCGCGGGTCGCCCACCGGCAGCGAGCGGACCTTGGCCACGAACTTCTCGGTGAACTCCTTGGCCACCGAGCGGTCGACGAGCACCCGGTTGGCCGCCATGCACACCTGGCCCTGGTGCACGAACCGGCTGAAGACCGACGCGTCCACCGCGTAGTCGAGGTCGGCGTCGTCCAGAACCACCAGGGCGCTGTTGCCGCCCAGTTCGAGCACCGCTCGCTTGAAGTGGGCGGCGCAGACGGTCGCCACGTGACGGCCGGTCTTGTCGGAGCCGGTGAAGGAGATCACCCGGGGCACGGGGTGTTCGATGAAGGCGTCCCCGATCTCCGCGATGTCGGTGACGACGACGTTGAGCAGCCCGCCGGGCAGCCCCGCGTCCTCGAAGAGCTTCGCGATCAGGGTGCCGCCCGCGACGGGGGTGTTCTGGTGCGGCTTGAGGACGACGCCGTTGCCGAGCGCGAGGGCCGGGGCGACCGACTTGATCGACAGCAGGAAGGGGAAGTTGAAGGGACTGATCACGCCCACGACGCCCACCGGCTCGCGGTAGACGCGGTTCTCCTTGCCGTCGGTCGGGGAGGGCAGGATCTTCCCCTCGGGGCGCAGTGCCAGGTGGATCGACTCGCGCAGGAACTCCTTGGCGAGGTGCAGTTCGAAGCCCGCCTTCACCCGGGTGCCGCCGAGTTCCGCGACGATCAGCTCGGCGATCTCCTCCTCGCGCTCCTCGATCAGCGCGAGCGCCCGCTCGAACACCGCGCGGCGGGTGTAGGCGTTGGTCGCGGCCCACTCCTTCTGCGCGCGTTCGGCGGCGCGGTAGGCGTCGTCGACCTCCTCGACGGTGGCGACCGTGATCGAGGCCAGCTTCTCGTCGTCGTAGGGGTTGAAGTCGATGACGTCCCAGGAGCCGCTCCCCGTACGCCATTCACCGTCGATGTACTGCCGGGCCAGTTCCTCGAAATAGGACGCCATGTGATCCCTCACTCGCTAGCGGACGACACTGCCACGCCGGGTTCTGATCACAGGCAATCGTACTGACGCGCCACGCGACACGGAGACACACGTGTGCCCCAACAGCCGCTTTCCGTCAGGTGAGTTGAAGGATTCCCCGGAGGATGTCCCGGCTCTCCGCCGGTCCCGGGCTGTCCTGCTGGAGCTCCTTGAGCGCCTGCTCGTACTGGATGACGTCCTCGCGCTTGTCCAGATAGAGCGCGCTGGTGAGCTGCTCGACGTAGACCACGTCGGACAGGTCGGACTCGGGGAAGCTGAGGAGGGTGAAGGCGCCGCTCTCCCCGGAGTGCCCGCCGAGGCCGAACGGCATGATCTGGAGCCGCACGTTGGGCCGCTCGGACACCTCGATCAGGTGCTTCAACTGGCCCCGCATCACCTCGCGGTCGCCGTACGGGCGGCGCAGCGCCGCCTCGTCCAGGACGATGTGGAACTCGGGGGCGCCGTCCGGGTCGTCGGCCAGCAGATGCTTCTGCCGCTCCAGGCGCAGCGCCACGCGGCGCTCCACGTCGGCGGTGCTCGCACCCTTCATGCCGCGGCGGACCACCGCTCGCGCGTACTCCTCGGTCTGGAGCAGGCCGTGCACGAACTGGACCTCGTAGACCCGGATGAGATGGGCGGCGCCCTCCAGGCCGACGTAGGTGGGGAACCAACTGGGCAGCACGTCGGTGTAACTGTGCCACCAGCCCGCCACGTTGGCCTCCCGGGCGAGGGAGAGCAGCGATTCGCGCTCCGCCTCTTCGTCGACGCCGTAGAGCGTCAACAGGTCTTCGACGTCCCTGGTCTTGAAGCTCACGCGGCCGAGCTCCATCCGGCTGATCTTGGACTCGGAGGCGCGGATCGAGTACCCCGCCGCCTCGCGCGTGATGCCCCGCGCCTCCCGCAGCCGCCTGAGTTGCGAGCCGAGCAGCATCCGCCGCACCACCGATCCGGGCTCTCCCGCGCTCACTTCGCCAGCCTCCCCAACCGTCTTCAGATGCCGCAGTCTGCCACTAAAACACTTCGAGCAGTACTCGTTCGGTTACAGAAACGGAAAGAGGTCAACCGTTTCTCCTATGCCAGGGTCACGGTCCGGGACCGAAGTTGGGCCCAAGATGGCGGAAAAAATGGCCAAGAAGCGGTACGCGCGGGAGCAATTCGGCCTCGTGCACGTGCATCTGCCCTTGCATCTGCTGTGCGCATCCGAAACCATGGGGCCGCGCCACCGCTGCATCGCAACGACCGCGAATTCCCGGGAGTGCCTCGCATGGGAACGAATGGATCGACCATGCTCAAGCCGTTACGGCAGGGCCTTCCCCCGCTGGACCCCGGCGCCGTCTCCGAGGCAGCCTCCTGTGCCCTGCCCGCCCGCTACGAAGCGGTGCGCGAGGCCAGGCGCTTCACCCGGGCCACCCTGGAATCCTGGGACGTGGGCGAGCGCTCCGAGGACATCGCGCTCGTCGTCTCCGAACTCGTCACCAACGCGCTGCGGCACGCGCTGCCCGGCGACGCCGCGGACGGGAACGCGGACGGCACGCCCGGCTCCTCGCCGGTGCGGCTGCATCTGATGCGCTGGCCGGGGCGGCTGGTGTGCGCGGTGCGCGACCCGAGCCACGACACCCCGGTGGCCCGCGAGTCCGACGACTTCTCCGCCGAGTCGGGCCGGGGGCTGTTCCTCGTGGACTCCTTCGCGGACGGCTGGGGCTGGCATCCGCTGGCCGGCTCACTGAACGGCAAGATGGTGTGGGCACTGTTCCTGCTGCACGCGGGTGAGCCGGCGGACTGATCCGGCTCCGCGCACACGCGCCGTTCCCGACATCGTTGCCAACGCCCGTGCCCTGCGAGCCTGTTGTCAGCTCGCCGTCAGATGGTCGAACTCGCCGTCCTTGATGCCGAGGAGCATCGCCTCGATCTCGGCACGCGTGTAGACCAGCGCGGGACCGTCGGGGAAGCGGGAGTTGCGGACGGCCACCTCGCCGCCGGGCAGGCGCGCGAACTCCACGCAGGATCCCTGGGAGTTGCTGTGCCTGCTCTTCTGCCAGGCCACGCCGACCAGCAGCGTGGCAGCCATGCCGTTGTACACGTCGTACCCGTACACGCTGTCAACGTAGTGGTCCACAGGTCGCTCCCCGGTGGTGCACTGTCTGATGTGGCACAAAGGCCGTGGTCATTGGTGCTGTGGTCAGTAGATGCTGCGGTCAACCGACCCGGATCATAACCCTGTTCACATGCAGATGAATGAGCAGATGCACGTGCACGCGGGGTGTTCCCGCGATTACAGCTTTGACGACCGCTTTACCGAAGCCTTTCCCCGCCTGCCCGGGATACGACGGCACATGCGGCCCTGTCCACGCACCAGGAAGAGACGCACCCGGGGCCGTTCCTGTTCCGCGCCGAACCGGCCAATTCCGGCCGCCTGCGCAGGGGTAACGGCTGGTAACTTGCTGCGCGGTCCGCGGGCTCCCGCCCCGGGCGACCCGCTACGGCTTGGGAGCGTGACGTGACTGGGGCTACGGCTACGGCTACGGCTACGGCGAGGGGCAGGGGTACGGACATGCGCGCGGCGCGTGTGCGAGCCGGTGCGGCGGCGGCCGGGGTGATCGGCGCGCTGGTGCTGAGCGGGTGCGGCGGAGGTGACGGGGGTGGCACGTCCTCGGACGGCTCTCCCACGGCGAGCGCGGCGCCCACCGCCACGGGTTCCGCGACCGACGGCGGCTCCGAGGGCGGTGCCGGGGGCGCCGTCCCGGAGATCCAGGGCAGTTGGA
Source organism: Streptomyces sp. NPDC005004 (assembly GCF_053600675.1). NCBI lineage: Bacteria > Bacillati > Actinomycetota > Actinomycetes > Kitasatosporales > Streptomycetaceae > Streptomyces > Streptomyces sp. NPDC005004. The sequence goes on along the minus strand of NZ_JBSGAH010000002.1, from coordinate 358,538 downwards.
TCACCACCAGCGGCGGCAGGATCGTGGCCCTGGTGGTCACCGGCAAGCAGGCGGGGCTCTTCGCGACGGGCGGCGCGGTGTGCAGCGGCACGGCGGGCGAGGAGTCCGGGATGCGGATGATCCACCTCACCTGCAAGGGCGACTCCGAGCACCGGAGCACGGGCATGGTCGACTCGGTGAGCAAGAACTCCCTGAAGATCACCTGGTCTGGGCGGGCCGGGAAGGAGACGTACACGAAGGCAGAGGGCGGAACGCTGCCTTCGGGGCTGCCGTCCGGGCTGCCTTCGGGGCTGGGGCAGTAGACCTACGGGGCGGGGCGGCAGGGCGGGCGGCCGGGTGCGGGCGCCTGCCCGGCGTCCGGCCATACGCGGTCCGGGCACCCCGCGCCCGGCGCTGCCCGGAATCCTGCCTGAAGCGGTGAATCCGCCGGGGGCGCGTACTCGGGGTGCGCGCGCAGGGGCGATGATGCGGGGAGACCGTCACGACCCTCGATGGGACCAGTTCATGCGCGCCATTCCGCTCACCCTCACCGCCCTCGCCGCCGCTCTCGCCCTGACCGCCTGCGACAACGGCGGCGGCAGCGGGGCGGGCGGCTCCGAGAGCAAGGCAGGCGCGGCCTGCGCGGCCGGCTCGGTCTCGCTCCAGGTGGGCTCCGCGAGCGTCGCCCCCGCCGCCGGGGACAGCGGCCAGGTGCCGGTGAGCATCACCAACCAGAGCGCGCCCTGCACCCTGGACCACTTCCCCGGCGTCACCCTCCACCAGGGCGGCCGCACGGAGAAGCTGCCCGTCCAGGAGGGCGCCACGGCGCAGAAGCTGAAGCTCGCCAAGGGCGACTCGGCGAGCTTCACCATCAGCTACGTGCGCGGCGCGGACGCCGGCGCCAAGGGCGCGAAGGCGGCCACGGTGGAGATCACGCTGCCGGGCGGCGGCGAGCCGCAGAGCTTCCCGTGGAAGTACGGCCCGGTCGCGGCCAAGGCCGGCAAGGCCACCCCGGACGCGTCGGTCGGCGCCTTCCAGCAGGTCGGCGACTGAGGACGCCGTACGGGCCGGCCGGGCCGGCCGCTCCAGCCGGGGCTGCCGCCCCGGTGGGAGCCGTCAGTCCAGTCGGCGCCGGGCTCGCACCTGCGCCTCGTCCGCCGCACGGGCACCCTCCGTCCACCCGGCAGCGTCGCTGACGCCGCGCAGCCGGGTCGTGGTGGTCTCCGGGAACAGGCGCTCCATCCGGTCGGTGACGGCTATGTCCCGGGTGGCCAGGACCGGCAGGAGGTCCTGGGTCACCTGGGTCTCGGCCACGGCGGCGAGCCGGTCGCCGACGCGGTGGGCGTAGGCCGCGAGGAACGACTGCCGGAAGGTCTTGGTGCGCTTGCGTCCGCCCGCCCGCTGCGCCGCCTCCGCCTTGGCCATCGCGTGCGTGGCCTGCACCAGCAGCGAGGTGTAGAGCAGCTCGACCGCCTCCAGGTCCGCCTCGAAACCGACGACCGTGGAGAAGGCGAACGGCTCGTTCCACACCGCACGGCAGTGGTTGGCGCGGGCGACGGCGTCGAGCAGGACGGCCTTGGCCTGCTCGTACGGCGGCTCGACGCCTATCCGGCAGGCGCCGGGGGCGTCCGGCGCGGGCGCGGCGGCGGCGAGCAGCGCCTCGTCCACGCTGTAGCGCGCCGTCAGCTCCTGCGCCTTGGCGGTCAGGGCCTCCGCCTCCTCCGGGTAGGGGGTGGCCTCGGCCTTGGCGAGCAGGGCGCGGATCCGGCCGAGCGTGCGGGACGCCTCGGGGCTCGCGGCACGGCGCGGCTCCTCCAGCGGTTCCAGGGCGGGCAGCCGCAGCAGCAGGCGGTACAGCTCCAGGACGGCCGTGGCGTGCGAGAAGCGGTCGCTGCCGCGCGCGGGCGCGGCCGTGTGCTCGCGGAGGGCGTCGAGCTGCGCGGCCCAGCGGTGCCCGCGCGCTCGGTCCTCACCCGCCTGAGCCTGGATCAGGGCGGCCGCGAGCCGTGTGTGGAGGTCGTCCAGCTCCCGCCGTACGAGCCGTACGACGTCGGCGGGCTGCCAGCCGCGACGCCAGGCCGTGGCGACGAACTCCTCGCCGCGCCGGGCGAGTTCCGCGTCGGCGGCGGGGTCGGCGGCGAGCAGGGAGGCGCCGGTGTCGAGGCCGGAGTCGGTGTCGTCGTAGAGGGCGGCCCGGAAGGCGCGCTCGACGGTGCTGGCAGTGCTGGTCACGCCGTCGATCGTGTCACGCCGGGCCGACAGCCCGCCAAAATTTGTCCACAGCCTGTGGACGGACGACTTCCTTCCGGAAATCCACCCCGAACATGTGTCAACTGCTAGTTGACAGCGAAGGGGTGTCAACTTACGGTTGACACATGGCGACCAACCCCGACATCACGTCATCCGTGCGCCTCGACGACCTCATCGCGGCCATCAAGAAGGTGCACCCCGAACCCCTCGACCAGCTCCAGGACGCGGTGATCGCCGCCGATCACCTCGGTGACGTGGCCGACCATCTGATCGGCCACTTCGTGGACCAGGCCCGGCGCTCGGGCGCGTCCTGGACCGACATCGGCAAGAGCATGGGCGTGACCCGGCAGGCGGCACAGAAGCGGTTCGTCGCGAAGGAGTCGGCGGACCTCGACCTGAGTCAGGGCTTCAGCCGCTACACCCCGCGTGCGCGGGCCGTGGTCATGGCCGCGCACAGCGAGTCCGTCGCGGCCCGCAATCCGGAGGGCCGCCCCGAGCACCTGGTCCTCGGACTGCTGGCCGAGCCGGAGGGTCTGGCCGCGAAGGCGATCGTCGACCAGGGCGTGCTCCTGGACGCCGTACGCCAGGCCGCGACCGCCGCGCTCCCGCCCGAGGCCGAGGAGGTCCCCGACCTCGTCCCCTACGGGCCTGCCGCCAAGAAGGTCCTGGAACTGACCTTCCGCGAGGCGCTCCGCCTCGGCCACAACTACGTCGGCACCGAGCACATCCTGCTCGCTCTGCTGGAGCACGAGAACGGCGAGGGCGTCCTCAGCGGGCTCGGCATCACCAAGGACGCGAGCGAGCAGTACGTGAACCGGGTCCTCGCGGCCGTCCTGGAGCAGAGCACCGCGGCCTCCGCGGCGGCGGAGGCGGCGGTGCACCCGGACGACACGGACGGGGACGCGGCGCGGGGCTGACCGGCTACGGCGGACGGCTCCGCACGGGGACGCCCGCCACCCCGATCCCGTAGGCAGTCCCGTTGTCAGACCCTCCTGGCACACTCGCGTACATGGCCGACCGGTGGGCGCTCGCTCCGGCCGAGGACGGTGGCGTGGACGTCGCCCCCCTCGGTCCGGACGGGCTGGCCGCCGGTCCGGTGCGTCGCGAGAGCGATCTCGCCGAGGCGGTGCGGAGCCGCCCGGAGGTGACGCGCTGGGTGTGGCGGTCGACCGCCGAGGTCTACCCGCGACTGCTCGCCACGGGGGTGCGAGTCGAGCGGTGCTACGACGTCGAGGACGCCGAGACACTCCTGCTGGGCCACGAGGGACGTCACGGCGAGCCGCGCTCGGCCGCCGCGGCCCTGGCCCGCCTCCGGGGCGGCCCCGTGCCACCCGACCCGCCGCACCGCCCGGCGGACCGGGGCGCGCAGTCGTCCCTCTTCGAACCGGCGGCCACCCACATGCCCCTCCAGGACCTCCTGGAGGTCTACGCCGACCAGCACCGAAGACACGACCGCACCGCGCACCCGGACCGGATGCACCTGCTGACCACGGCCGAATCGGCCGGGATGCTGGTGGCGGCCGAGATGAACCGCACGGGCCTGCCCTGGAGCGCCGAGGTCCACCGCGAGGTACTGCGCGACCTGCTCGGCGAGCGGTACGCGGGCGGGGGCGAGCCGCGCCGTCTCGCCGAGCTGGCGGACGAGGTCTCGGCGGCCTTCGGCCACCGGGTGCGCCCCGACCTGCCCGCCGAGGTGGTCAAGGCGTTCGCGAAGGCGGGCATCAAGGTGACCTCCACCCGCCGCTGGGAGCTGCGCTCGGTGGACCACCCGGCGGTGGCACCTCTCCTCGAGTACAAGCGGCTGTACCGCATCTGGGTGGCGCACGGCTGGTCCTGGCTGCGCGACTGGGTGCGCGACGGCCGCTTCCGCCCCGAGTTCCAGGCGGGCGGCACGGTCACCGGCCGCTGGGTGACGAACGGCGGGGGCGCGCTGCAGATCCCCAAGGTGATCCGGCGCGCGGTGGTGGCCGACCCGGGCTGGCGGCTGGTGGTGGCCGACGCCGACCAGATGGAACCCCGCGTCCTGGCGGCGATCTCCCGCGACCCGGCGCTCATGGAGGTGGCCTCCCGCGAGAGCGACCTCTACCAGTCCGTCTCCGACCGTGCCTTCTCCGGCGACCGCGACCAGGCCAAGCTCGCGGTGCTCGGCGCGATGTACGGCCAGACCTCCGGCGACGGGCTGAAGAACCTCGCCGCCCTGCGCCGCCGCTACCCCGCGGCCGTCGCCTACGTGGACGACGCCGCCCGCGCCGGCGAGGAGGGCCGCCTGGTCCGCACCTGGCTCGGCCGCACCTGCCCACCCGCGATGACGTCCCCGGACGCGGCGGAGGAGGCGGGCATCCCCCTCGACGACTCCCCCGCCCACGACGGCGGGGGCGCCCGCGCCCGCGGCCGCTTCACCCGCAACTTCGTCGTGCAGGGCAGCGCCGCCGACTGGACCCTCCTTCTCCTGGCCGCCCTCCGCCGCGCCTGCGCCCCCCTCGCCGCCGAACTGGTCTTCTTCCAGCACGACGAAGTGATCGTCCACTGCCCGGCCGATGAGACGGCCCAGGTCGTCCAGGCGATCCAGGACGCCTCGACCCTGGCGGCCCGCCTCACCTTCGGCGACACCCCGGTCCGCTTCCCGTTCACGACGGCCGCGGTGGAGTGCTACGCGGACGCGAAGTGAGCGGGCGGACACCGCGCCCCCGGAAACGACAGGAACCCCGGGCCGACACCGGCCTGGGGTTCCTGGTACTGAGCCGCTTTCGGGATTCGAACCCGAGACCTACGCATTACGAGTGCGTTGCTCTGGCCATCTGAGCTAAAGCGGCGTGCTGCGCGTGCACCGGGGTGCGTGGCAACGTCGGTAAGTCTACACAGGTTCGAGGGGTGGTCGTACCGGCCCCCGGGCGGGGGCCGGTGAGCCGGGGAGGTCAGGTGCAGCGCTTGCCCTGGGCGGGCGGGGTGCCCTTGAGGAGGTAGGTGTCGATCGCTGAGTCGATGCAGGTGCTGCCGCGGCCGTAGGCGGTGTGGCCGTCGCCCTCGTAGGTCAGGAGGCGGCCCGAGGCGAGCTGGCGGGAGAGGGACTGGGCCCAGCGGTAGGGGGTCGCGGGGTCGCGGGTCGTGCCGACGACCACGATCGGGGCGGCGCCCGCGGCTTCGATGCGGTGCGGGGTGCCAGCGGCCCTGACCGGCCAGTAGGTGCAGTTCAGGGAGGCCCAGGCGAGGCTGGTGCCGAAGATCGGGGACGCCTTGCGGAACTGCGGGACGGCCTTGGCCACCTGGTCCGGGCCGGAGAAGGCGGGCGGGAGGTCCAGGCAGTTCACGGCCGCGTTGGCCATCATGAGGTTGCTGTAGTGGCCCTTGGCGTCGCGCTCGTAGTAGAGGTCGGCCAGAGCCAGCAGTCCCGCGCCGTCGTGCTCGTCCATGGCCGACTTCAGGGCCTCGCGCAGTTGCTCCCACAGGCCCTGGTCGTACATCGCCGCGACCACGCCGATGGTCGCCAGCGACTCGCCCAGCTCGCGGCCGTCCGCGTCGCCCGTCGGAAGGGGGTGGGCGTCGAGCTGCCGGAAGAACGACTGCAGGCGCTGTCCGACCTGGTCCGGGGTGTGGTCCTTGCTGTTCAGCGGGCAGTCGGCCCGCTTCACGCAGTCCCGGGAGAACGCCTGGAAGGCCGTCTCGAAGCCCGTCGTCTGGTCCAGGTTCACCTGGCGGGCGTCCAGGGCGGGGTCGATCGCGCCGTCCAGCACCAGGCGGCCGGTGCGCTGCGGGAACAGCCCGGCGTAGGTCGCGCCCAGCAGCGTGCCGTACGAGGCGCCCACGTAGTTCAGCTTCTTGTCGCCGAGCAGGGCGCGCAGGATGTCCATGTCACGGGCCGCCTCGACGGTGGAGACGTGCCGCAGCAGCCGCGCCGAGTGCGCGCCGCAGCCCTCCGCGAAGCCCTTGTCCGCCGCGACCAGCGCGTCCGTCTCCTCCGGGCTGTCGGGGGTCAGGTCCGTCTCGGTGAAGGCGTCCATCTGACGGCCGTCGAGACACTCGACCGGATCGCTGCGGCCGACCCCGCGCGGGTCCGTGCCGACCATGTCGTACCGGGCGCGGACCTCGGCCGGATAGCCGAGCGCCGCGTACTGCTGGAGGTAGTCGATCGCCGAGCCGCCCGGACCGCCCGGGTTCACCAGCAGGGAGCCGAGCGGCTTCGCCTTGCCGGTGGCCTTCTTGCGGACGACGGCCAGCTTGACGTCGCCGGAGGACGGCTTGTCGTAGTCGAGCGGCGCCTTGAAGGTCGCGCACTGGAAACCGGCGGCGCCGCACGCGCGCCAGCTCAGCCGCTGGGAGTAGTACGGCGCGAGCGCGGCCGGAGTCGCCTTCGGCAGCGGGGGCAGCACCGCGCCCTGGACCGTCCCGGCGGCCGAGGCGTCGGTCGGGCCGGTGGCCGAGCAGGCGGTCAGCAGCAGCGCGGCCGCCGCGAGGAGAGCCGCGGTGGCGCGGGCACGGGTGCCGGCGGTACGGGGCGCGCGCGGCCCCGGGGACAGCGTCCGGGAGAACCGGCGCGGAGAAGGCTCGGTCTGCATCAGGCGAGCGTAACCTTGCGCGACGGTACGGACACGTTGGGTGCCGCGCGTGCCTCGTACGGGGGACGGCGCCGTGTGGCGGTGACCCCCCGCCTCGCGCCCCCGGCTCACCCCGCCCGCAGCGCCATGGTCATCGCCTCCACCGCGAGCAGCGGAGCCACGTTGCGGTCCAGCGCCTCCCGGCACGCGGCGATCGCCTCGATGCGGCGCAAGGTGGACTCGGGGGAGGTGGAGCGGGCGATGCGGTCGAGCGCGTCCTCGGCGTCGGTGTTGGCCAGCGCGATGCGGGAGCCGAGCTGGAGGGCGAGGACGTCGCGGTAGAAGCCGGTGAGGTCGCCGAGGGCCACGTCGAGGCTGTCGCGCTGCGTACGGGTCCTGCGGCGCTTCTGCATGTCCTCCAGGTCCTTCATCACGCCCGCCGTGCCGCGCGGCAGCCGCCCGCCCTGGACCGCGCCGAGCGCCGCCTTGAGCTCCTCGGACTCCTTGCCGTCCATCTCCTCGGCCAGTTGCCTGGCGTCCTCGGCGGCGGCGTCGACCAGCTCCTGGGCGGCCTTGAGGCAGGCTCCGACCTCGCTCAGGCGCAGCGGCAGCCTGAGCACGGCGGCGCGGCGCTCACGGGCCGCCGGGTCGGTGGCCAGACGCCGGGCGCGGTCGACGTGCCCCTGGGTGGCGCGCGCGGCGGCAGCGGCGACCTCGGGCTCGATACCGTCGCGGCGCACCAGCATGTCGGCGACGGCGTCCACGGGGGGCGTGCGCAGGTTCAGGTGGCGGCAGCGGGAGCGGATCGTGGGCAGTACGTCCTCGATGGAGGGCGCGCACAGCAGCCACACCGTGCGGGGGGCGGGCTCCTCGACGGCCTTGAGGACGGCGTTGGCCGACTTCTCGTTCAGCCGTTCGGCGTCTTCCACGAGGATGATCTGCCAGCGGCCGTTCGCCGGGGCGGTGAAGGACTTGCGGACCGTGTCGCGCATGTCCCTGACCAGGATCTCCGCGCCCACTGCGGCCACCGAGGTGACGTCCGCGTGGGTGCCGAGCAGCGCGGTGTGGCAGCCGTCGCAGAAGCCGCAGCCGGGCACGCCGCCGAGGGCGCGGTCGGGGCTCACGCACTGGAGGGCGGCGGCGAAGGCGCGCGCCGCCTGGTTGCGGCCCGCGCCGGGCGGCCCCGTGAACAGCCAGGCGTGGGTCATCCGCGACGACTCCGGAAGCGGCTCGGAGGCGGAGGCGGCCGTGACGAGCGCGTCGGCGTCCCGCGCGGCGCCCTCGAGCACCGCGCCGACCTTCTCCTGCCCGACGAGGTCGTCCCATACGGTCATGGGTCACGCCGCCCTTCCGTCACACCGCGCACGCCGCACCGCGCGGATCCGGCCTCCATTGTGCGGGGGAGCACCGACAACCCCGACAACGAGCGCCGGGCAGGCAGCGGAAAAGGCGGCGCCCCCGAAGCCGTGAAGTGGCTCCGGGGGCGCCGCCCCTGTCCGGTGGACCCGTGCCGCTCAGCGACGGCGGTTGCGGCCGCGCCGCCCCTCGTCCTCGCCACCGGCGCCGTACTCGCGCTCGTCGTACGAGCCGAGCAGTTCGTCCGCCAGCGACGGCAGGTCGTCCAGCGGGGTCTCCTCGGCCCAGTCGGGGCGCGGGCGGCGCGGGCGGCCGTCGGCGTCGAGCTGGGGCATCTCGCGGGTGCTGTCGTCGGCGCCGGACCGCGCGTCGCGGAAGGAGCCGGACGGCACCTGCGGCAGCACGGCCGTCTCGTCCGTGGCGCCCGCCGGGGGCCTCGGCACCTCGGCGGTGACCTCGGCTTCGCGGCGCTCGTCGCGCACCGGGGGCAGCACGGCCGTACGGTCGGCGTCCGGGTCGACGACCGGGGTCGGGACCGTCTCGTCCACCGCGCGGGGCGCGGAGCGCGGCGCGTCGTCCTTGTTCAGTGAGATCACGGGCGTTGGCATGGTCGTCGCCTCCGGGGGCGTGGACCGGTCGGCCGGCCGCGGGGCGCCACGGCGGCGGGCCGCCTCCTGGGCCGCCGCGGCCGCCTCGGCGGCGTGCCGACGGGCCTCCTCGGCGCGCAGCAGGGCCTCCTCGGCCTTGCGCTGCTTCTCCAGGCGCAGGGCCTCGGCCTCGGCACGCAGCCGGGCCTCCTCCTCGGCCTCGCGGCGGCGGCGCTCCTCGTCCGCCCTGCGGCGCGCCTCCTCGGCGGCGCGGGCCTTCTCCTCGGCGAGCAGCCGCTGCCGCTCCTCCTCGGCGCGCCGGTGTGCCTCCTCGGCCCGGCGCCTGGCCTCCTCCGCCTGCCGCTCGGCCTCGCGGCGCTGGGCCTCTTCCAGCTCGCGCCGCTTGCGCTCCTCCTCCTCGGCGCGCAGCCGGGCCAGCGCCTCCTGGCGCTCGCGCTCCTGGCGCTCCTCCTCGGCCTTGCGCGCGGCCTCCTCCTCGGCCTTGCGGCGCGCGTCCTCCTCGGCCTTCTTCCGGGCCTCCTCCTGAGCCTTGATCTCGGCCTCGGAGAGCGGGAGGACGACGTCGAGCCGGTGCCGGATCACGGTGGTGACGGCCTCGGGCTCCTGCCCCGCGTCGACGACCAGATAGCGGCCGGGGTCGGCGGCGGCGAGGGTGAGGAAGCCGGAGCGCACGCGCGCGTGGAACTCGGCGGGCTCCGACTCCAGGCGGTCCGGCGCCTCGGTGAACCGCTCGCGGGCGGTCTCCGGCGGCACGTCGAGCAGCACGGTCAGATGCGGGACCAGTCCATGGGTGGCCCAGCGGTTGATGCGGGCGATCTCGGTCGGGGAGAGATCACGGCCCGCGCCCTGGTAGGCGACGGACGAGTCGATGTAACGGTCCGAGATGACGACCGCGCCGCGCTCCAGGGCGGGCCGTACGACGGTGTCCACGTGCTCGGCGCGGTCGGCCGCGTAGAGCAGGGCCTCCGCGCGGTGGGACAGGCCCGCCGAGGACACGTCGAGCAGGATCGAGCGCAGCCGCTTGCCCACGGGGGTGGCGCCCGGCTCGCGCGTGAGGACGACCTCGTGGCCCTTGCCGCGGATCCACTCGGCGAGCGCCTCGGCCTGGGTGGACTTGCCGGCGCCGTCGCCGCCCTCCAGGGCGATGAAGAATCCGTTCGCCGCGGGGGCCGTCACCGGGTCGTCCCCGCCGAGCAGGGCGTCCTTGAGGTCCTGGCGCAGCGGGATGCCGGAGCGGTCGTCGACCTTGGCGAGGACCAGCACGGCGATCGGCAGCAGCAGCGCGCCGACCAGCATGAGGGTGAACGAGGCGCCGCCGTGCGCGAAGACGAAGCGGCCGCTCTCCAGCCGGTGGCGGCCGATGAGCCCGGCGACCACGGGGGCGATCAGGACGCCGAGCGCCATGAAGACGCGGACCACCGCGTGCAGGTGCTCGGTGATCCGGGCCCGGCGCGACTCCTCGGTCTCCTGGTCGAGCAGCGCGTGCCCGGTGTTCGCGGACACGCCCGCGGCGACACCGGCGAGGGTGACCAGGAGCAGCACCGTGGTGACGTCCGGGACGAGACCCGCGGCCAGCAGGGCGATGCCGGTGACCGCTATGGCCAGCGCGAGGAACCTGCGGCGCGAGAGGGAGGACAGCAGCGCGGGCGCGGTGCGGATGCCGACGCCGACGCCGACGGTCAGGCCGAGCACCAGCAGGCCGTAGAGCACCGGGCCGCCGCCCAGGTCGGTGGCGTGCAGCACGCACACCGAGACGGCGGCGGCGATGGCCCCGGCCACGGCGGCGCACGCGATGACGAGCGGCAGCACGGCACCGGTGCGGCCCTTGTCCACACCGGCGGCGGTGCGCGGACGGCGCAGGCCCTCCAGCGGCGACCGCGCGCGCGGGGTGCGCGTGCCGGGCAGCTTCAGGGCGCTGAGCACGGACAGGGAGGCGGCGAACAGTCCGGCCGCCACGTACGACGCGAGCGCCGCGTGGTGCTGGTCGAACCAGGTGATGCCGGTGGCCAGCAGGTTGTTGAACAGGGAGGCGACGACCAGCGCGGCGGCCGCCAGCGGGACGGCGAGGAAGCCGGTGCGCAGCGCGAGGCGGCGCAGGGCGTCCAGGTGGTCCGGCAGCGGGCGCACGGTCGCGCCCTCGGGCGGCGGGGCGGGCAGCAGCCCGGGGGCCGCGCTCTCGCGGCACACCGTCCACAGCCGCTCGGCCACACCGGTGACGAAGGCGGTGACGAGCAGGACGGCGAGCGCGTTGTCCGGCGTCCAGTCGATCCACAGGGGCGCGACCAGCAGCAGCGCGGCGCGCACGGCGTCGGCGCCGACCATGGTCCAGCGGCGGTCCAGCGGGCCGTCCGGCGCGGTCAGGGTGCTCATCGGGCCGAGCAGGACGGCGCCGAAGAGCAGGGTGGCCAGCACGCGCACCGCGAAGACGACCGCGACGGCGAAGGCCACGCCCCGGTACCCCCCGCCGAAGGCGCTCTGCGACACCGCCGCCTGGAGGACGAGGAGGACCAGCACGAGCAGGGCCAGGGCGTCGCCCGTACCGCTCACGAGGTGTGCGCCGCACAGGCGTCGCAGGTCCGGTCGGCGCAGCAGGGAACGGACGGCGCGTTCGCGGGAATCCGCGACCAGTGCGTCGTCCGGTGCTGGGGTGGGGGCCGTTGGCTGCTCGGCTCGCGTCATGCGTTCAGCCTATCCGCAGCCGCCGACACCCATGCCCTCCTTGCCCCCTCGGTCCCGCTCTGCCCCGGACGTGCACCGGGTGCTCACATCCCGGCGACACGCCGACGCCCCGGCACCGCGCGGGCGGGTACCGGGGCGTGGGGAGAAGCGTCCCCGAGGCTCGTACGGGAGGTGTTCCCGCGGGCTCAGTCCTCCGTGCCGGAGGAGCCGGAGGAGGCCGTCTTCTTGGCGGCCGCGGCGGTCTTCTTCGCCGTGGTCGTCTTCTTGGCCGTCGTCTTCTTCGCCGTCGTCTTCTTGGCGGCGGTCTTCTTCGCCGGGGCGGTCTTCTTGGCGGTGGCCTTCTTCGCCGTCTTCTTGGCGGGGCCCTTGGCCCGCTTCTCGGCGAGCAGTTCGAAGCCGCGCTCCGGGGTGATCTCCTCCACGCTGTCGCCGGAGCGCAGGGTGGCGTTGGTCTCCCCGTCGGTGACGTACGGACCGAAGCGGCCGTCCTTGACCACGACCGGCTTGCCGGAGACCGGGTCCTCGCCCAGTTCCTTCAGCGGGGGCTTGGCGGCGGCCCGGCCACGCTGCTTGGGCTGGGCGTAGATCGCCAGCGCCTCCTCCAGGGTGATCGTGAAGATCTGGTCCTCGGAGGTGAGCGAGCGCGAGTCCGTGCCCTTCTTCAGATACGGGCCGTAGCGGCCGTTCTGCGCGGTGATCTCCACGCCCTCGGCGTCGGTGCCGACCACGCGGGGCAGCGACATCAGCTTCAGGGCGTCGTCGAGGGTGACCGTGTCGAGCGCCATGGACTTGAAGAGGGACGCCGTGCGCGGCTTGACCGCGTTCTTGCCGGTCTTCGGGGTGCCCTCGGGGAGCACCTCGGTGACGTAGGGGCCGTAGCGGCCGTCCTTGGCGATGATCTGGTGGCCGGTGACCGGGTCGGCGCCCAGCTCGAAGTCGCCGCTGGGCTTGGCCAGCAGTTCCTCGGCCAGTTCGACGCTCAGCTCGTCCGGCGCCAGGTCCTCGGGGACGTCGGCGCGCTGGTGCTGCTCGGTGTCCTTCTCGCCCCGCTCGATGTACGGGCCGTAGCGGCCCACGCGCAGCACGATGCCGTCGCCGACAGGGAAGGAGGACACCTCGCGGGCGTCGATCGCGCCGAGGTCGGTGACCAGTTCCTTGAGGCCGCCGAGGTGGTCACCGTCGCCGTTGCCCGCGTCGGCGGCGGCGCCGGAGTCCTCCAGGCCCTCGCCGAAGTAGAAGCGCTTGAGCCACGGCACGGACTGGGCCTCGCCGCGTGCGATGCGGTCGAGGTCGTCCTCCATGCGGGCGGTGAAGTCGTAGTCGACGAGCCGGCCGAAGTGCTTCTCCAGCAGGTTGACCACGGCGAAGGAGAGGAAGGACGGCACCAGGGCCGTGCCCTTCTTGAAGACGTAGCCGCGGTCCAGGATCGTGCCGATGATCGAGGCGTAGGTCGACGGGCGGCCGATCTCGCGCTCTTCCAGCTCCTTGACCAGGGACGCCTCGGTGTAGCGGGCCGGGGCCTTGGTGGCGTGGCCGTCGACCGTGATCGAGTCGGCGGCCAGCGGGTCGCCCTCGGCCACCTGGGGCAGCCGGCGCTCGCGGTCGTCCAGCTCGGCGTTCGGGTCGTCGGCGCCCTCGACGTACGCCTTGAGGAAGCCGTGGAAGGTGATCGTCTTGCCGGAGGCGCTGAACTCCACGTCCCGGCCGTCGGACGAGGTGCCGCCGATCTTGACGGTGACGCTGTTGCCGACCGCGTCCTTCATCTGGGAGGCGACGGTGCGCTTCCAGATCAGCTCGTACAGCTTGAACTGGTCGCCGGTCAGACCGGTCTCGGCGGGCGTGCGGAAGCGGTCGCCGGAGGGGCGGATCGCCTCGTGCGCCTCCTGGGCGTTCTTGACCTTGCCCGCGTAGGTCCGCGGCTGCGGCGGGAGGTAGTCGGCGCCGTACAGGTGGGTGACCTGCGCACGAGCCGCGGCGACAGCGGTGTCGCTGAGCGTCGTGGAGTCGGTGCGCATGTAGGTGATGTAGCCGTTCTCGTACAGCTTCTGGGCGACCTGCATGGTCGCCTTCGCGCCGAAGCCGAGCTTGCGGCTGGCCTCCTGCTGCAGCGTGGTCGTACGGAACGGGGCGTACGGCGAGCGGCGGTACGGCTTGGACTCGACCGAGCGCACGGAGAACCGGGTGGTCTCCAGGGCGGCGGCGAGCGCGCGGGCGTTCGCCTCGTCCAGGTGGAGGGTGTTCGGGCTCTTGAGCTGCCCGAGGGAGTCGAAGTCGCGGCCCTGCGCGATCCGGCGGCCGTCGACCGTCTGGAGGCGAGCGACCAGGGACGACGGGTCCGAGGGGTCACCGGCGCGGCCGGTGGCGAAGGTGCCGGTCAGGTCCCAGTACTCGGCGGAGCGGAAGGCGATGCGGTCGCGCTCGCGCTCGACGATGAGCCGGGTGGCCACCGACTGGACGCGGCCCGCCGACAGCTTCGGCATGACCTTCTTCCACAGGACCGGCGAGACCTCGTAACCGTAGAGGCGGTCGAGGATGCGGCGGGTCTCCTGGGCGTCGACCAGCTTCTTGTTCAGCTCGCGCGGGTTGGCGACGGCCTCGCGGATCGCGTCCTTGGTGATCTCGTGGAAGACCATCCGCTTGACGGGGATCTTCGGCTTGAGGACTTCCTGGAGGTGCCAGGCGATGGCCTCGCCCTCGCGGTCCTCATCGGTGGCGAGGAAGAGCTCGACGGAGTCCTTCATCAGGTCCCGGAGCTTCTTTACCTGTGCCTTCTTGTCCGCGTTGATGACATAGATCGGCGCGAAGTCGTGGTCCACGTCCACACCGAGGCGGCGGACCTCACCGGTGTACTTCTCCGGCACCTCCGCGGCGCCGCTGGGAAGGTCCCGGATGTGCCCGACGCTCGCCTCGACTACGTAGCCGGGGCCGAGGTAACCCTTGATCGTCTTCGCCTTGGCAGGCGACTCGACGATGACGAGTCGGCGGCCGCCCTGTGCGGTCTCGCTGGTCGGGGACAACTTCGCTCTTCTCTCCGGTCGACGCTGTGGCCTCCCCAGGGCCTTGGTCCCGGGGTCGCGGCGTGCTTCTGGCACGTGTGACGCTGCGGAGTGTGACGGTACATCCCGCCCCCGTGTCAAACGGGAAAAGCCCACAACGGCCACTCGAACGGTAACCCGACTACCGGTATTCCTGCCGCCCGGAGTGCCCGGCAGGTCCATGGCCCGCGTCCGGAGCGCGACGCTCCGCCCCGGATGTCACAGACGGGTGAGGCAGTACGCGGCGAGTCCGAGCGCCACGGCTCCACCGGCTCCGGCGAGGCTCGCCGACAGGGTCTGCCCGACCCCCTGGGCCACCGGCTCCCCCCGGCGTACCCGGACCCCGGTCCACACCAGCAGACCTCCTCCGAACAGCGCGAACACCACTCCCGCGAACACCGCCGGACCGCTCTCCATGCCCCGCCCGCCCCTCTCTTCCCCGCTTCGGCCTGCTTCGGCGCGGGGAGCGTGCCACGGGCGATCGACAGGGGGGCGACATCCGGGTGAACGGCCGGCTCCGCCCGGCCGGGGCGAGGTCGGGGGCGCGTCTTTCCGGCCGTTCTCCCGCCGTTTCCGGCGCGCGGCACGGAGTCTCCGGCGTACGGCGAAGATCGGGTGGCGGTTACGCAGGCGCGGCGAGGGCGGCTACGGCAGCCGTACCCGCCCTTTTCCGTGCCGGTCAGCCGACCGGTTCCAGGAAGCCCTGCTCCACCAGCAGCCGGATCTGGGCCGGGGTGCGGTCGCGCAGGGCCACCGGGTCCTCGCCGACGAGCTGGGCGATCGCGTCCAGGATGCGGCCCGCGCTCAGCGTGCCGTCGCAGACGCCCGCGAAGCCCGCGCCGACGGTGTCGACCTTGGTGGCGCGGCACATGCCCCGGTGCTGACGGAGCACCACATGCTCGGGGTCCTCGGCACCGGGGAGCCCGACCTGTTCCTGGACCACCTCGGCGGCCAGCTTGAAGTGCCCCTCCAGCAAAGCGGCGTCGTCGTGCTCGCGCAGATGGGCGACGCGCTCGCAGTGCGCCCGGATCGCGTCGCCGAGGGGCTGTTCGACCGCGTGCGGCCACTCCTCCACGACGATGGACGGCTCGGCCGCCGAGGTCTTGCGCAGGGTGATCCAGCCGAAGCCGATCCCCTTGACCTTGCGCGCCTCGAACTCGTCGAGCCAGGCGTCGTACCGCGCCTGATACTCCGCCGGGTCCTCGCGGTGGTCCCCGGCGTCCCGCAGCCACAGCTCGGCGTACTGCGTGACGTCCTGCACCTCGCGCTGCACGATCCACGCGTCGCACCCGCGCGGCACCCACGACCTGAGCCGCTCCTGCCAGTCCTCCCCCTCCACGTGCTGCCAGTTGGCGAGGAACTGCGCGAACCCGCCCTCGTTCAGCCGGTCCCCCGCCTGCTGCACGAGCGTGCGGCACAGATCGTCCCCGCTCATCCCGCCGTCGCGGTAGGTAAGGCGGGCGCCGGGCGAGATGACGAAGGGCGGGTTGGAGACGATCAGGTCGAACGTCTCGTCCTGGCGCACCGGTTCGAACAGCGAGCCCTCGCGCAGATCGGCGGCGGGCGCGCCGGAGAGCGCGAGGGTGAGGGCGGTGATGTGCAGCGCGCGCGGGTTGAGGTCGGTGGCCGTCACGCGCGTGGCGTGCTGGGCGGCGTGCAGCGCCTGGATGCCGGAGCCGGTACCGAGGTCGAGCGCGGAGCCGACGGGCGTGCGCACGGTGATCCCGGCCAGCGTCGTGGAGGCGCCGCCCACACCGAGGACGACGTTCTCGGCGCGCTGTCCGATGCCGCCCGCGCCACCGACCGCGCAGCCCAGGTCGGACACGATGAACCAGTCCTCGCCGTCCGGACCGCCGTAGGGCCGCACGTCCACCGTCGCGGCCACCTCGTCGCCCACGCGCGTGAGCCAGCCCGCGTCCACCGCGTCGTCGACGGGGAGGACGCCGGCCAGACGCGCGGACGGCACGGGCTGCTGGAGCAGGAAGAGCCGCACCAGCGCCTCCAGCGGCGTGTCGCCGCGGGTCGCCCGGAGCGCGGGCACGGTCTCGCTGCGGGCCAGCGCGGCGTACGCGGGGGCACCGAGCAGGTCGAGCAGACCGTCGGCGGTGAAGGAGGCCGCGAGCAGGGCGTCACGCAGCAGGGCGGTGGTGCCGGGGCGGTCGGCGGCGGGCAGGGGAGCGGAGCCGGTGTCAGTCACGTCCCCATTGTGGCCCGCCGCACCGGGGTGACCGGTGTCGCCCGGCCGGGGCGTCCGGACTCCGGGCGGGGCGCCGGGCAGCGGGCTTGGGCGGCTTCGTCGCGCGCCCGGCCCGCGGCGCCGCCGTCAGCCCGCCTGCGCGGGCGCCGAACCCGAGGACTTGCAGCTCGGCTGCTCCGCGATCGCCTCGCGGACGTCGCCCTGCTCCAGGCGCTTGAGCGCCTCGGTGCCGCTGTCGCTCTGCCGGCCGATCGCCTTGGTGCGGTCGGCGACGTCGTGCAGGCCCTTGGCGAACTCGCCCTGGTCCTTGGTGTCCAGGTCGTCGACCTTCTTCTTCAGGTCGGCGTACGACGTGGACAGGTCGTTGAGGTTCTTCACCGCGTCCTGCTGGCGCTTGGCGCCGTCCTGGACGCCGGGGGGCGCGCCGGCGTGGCTGATGGCGTCGGCGATCGCCTTGTAGCCCTCGGACATGTCCTGGAACGCCTGGGAGTAGGTCTCCTTGGCGTCCTTCGGCGCGAGGTCGCTGTCGGAGGCGATCTTCGCGATGGAGGCGTTGGCGGCGCTGATCTTCTTGTCCTGAGCGGGTACGGCGTCGCACACCGACTTGGCCCAGACCCCCAGCTTGGGGTCGGGTCCCTCGCTCTTGCCGCCGCATCCGGTCAGCGCGACTATGAGTACCGCACCGCCGGACAGCGCGGCCGCGAGCTTCTTGTTCACAGGATCGTTCCCTTCCCTGGCTCTCGGCCCCCGGAATCTACACGCCGGACCACACCTTCCCCTTGGCGAACGCCCCCTACGTCGGCTTTTGTCATGCTTCGCACCGCAGGAGAGAAGGCTCACGGCGTGCGGATGCCCACAGGAGACGTGCCGGGCGCCCACGGGGAGGGGGAGCGTGCCGTCCCCACACGCGACGGGCGGGCGGTACGTCAGCACGTACCGCCCGCCCGCCCGTTGACCGGGCTGTCCCCACGTCCCCTACGAAACGACCGCCGGGGGCGTCGAGTTGGATATCTCGCCCTCGTCCTCGTCGTCCCCGTCGCCCACCGCGATGCCGCGCCGCTTGGACACGTACACCGCGACGACGATCACCGCGAGCGCGAGCACCGCGACCACGACCCGTACGGCCGTGCTCTTGTCGGCGCCGTAGGAGAACTTGATCACCGCGGGCGCGATGAGCAGCGAGACCAGGTTCATGACCTTCAGCAGCGGGTTGATGGCCGGGCCCGCCGTGTCCTTGAAGGGGTCGCCCACCGTGTCGCCGATCACCGTGGCCGCGTGGGCCTCACTGCCCTTGCCGCCGTGGTGGCCGTCCTCCACGAGCTTCTTGGCGTTGTCCCAGGCGCCGCCAGAGTTGGCGAGGAACACCGCCATGAGGGTGCCCGCGCCGATGGCGCCCGCGAGGTAGGCGCCGAGCGCGCCGACGCCGAGGGTGAACCCGATGAAGATCGGTGCCATGACGGCGAGCAGTCCTGGCGTGGCCAGCTCCCGCAGCGCGTCCTTGGTACAGATGTCGACGACGCGGCCGTACTCCGGTTTCTGCGTGAAGTTCATGATCCCGGGCTTCTCGCGGAACTGCCGCCGCACCTCGAAGACCACCGAACCGGCCGACCGGGACACGGCGCTGATGGCGAGTCCGGAGAAGAGGAAGACGACCGCGGCGCCCGCGATCAGACCCACGAGGTTGTTGGGCTGGGAGATGTCCATGGACAGGGTGAGCGGCGAGCCCGGCCCGCTCAGCCTCTCCCCCACGTCCCGCACGTTGGTGGTGATCGCGTCCCGGTACGACCCGAAGAGCGCCGACGCCGCGAGGACGGCGGTGGCGATCGCGATGCCCTTGGTGATCGCCTTGGTGGTGTTGCCGACCGCGTCGAGGTCGGTGAGCACCTGGGCGCCCGCGCCCTCGACGTCGCCGGACATCTCGGCGATCCCTTGCGCGTTGTCGGAGACCGGCCCGAAGGTGTCCATGGCGACGATCACGCCGACCGTGGTGAGCAGCCCGGTGCCGGCCAGGGCGACCGCGAACAGGGCGAGCATGATCGACGTACCGCCGAGCAGGAACGCGCCGTACACGCTCAGCGCGATCAGCAGCGCGGTGTACACCGCCGATTCCAGACCGATGGAGATGCCGGAGAGCACGACGGTGGCCGGACCGGTGAGCGAGGTCTTGCCGATGTCGCGGACCGGGCGGCGGGTGGTCTCGGTGAAGTAGCCGGTGAGCTGCTGGATGACGGCGGCGAGCAGGATGCCGATGGCCACCGCGACCACCGCGAGGATGCGCGGGTCGCCGTCCTTGGCACGGATCGCGACGTCGGTGACGCCCTTGAGGTCCGCGTAGCGGGAGGGCAGATAGGTGAAGACGGCGGCGGCGACGAGCGCCAGGGAGATCACCGCCGAGATGAAGAAGCCCCGGTTGATCGCGCTCATACCGCTGCGGTCGGCGCGGCGCGGGGCGACCGCGAAGATGCCGATCATGGCGGTGACCACGCCGATGGCGGGCACCAGCAGCGGGAAGGCGAGGCCGGCGTCCCCGAAGGCGGTCTTGCCGAGGATCAGCGCGGCGACCAGGGTGACGGCGTAGGACTCGAAGAGGTCGGCCGCCATGCCCGCGCAGTCGCCGACGTTGTCGCCCACGTTGTCCGCGATGGTCGCGGCGTTGCGCGGGTCGTCCTCCGGGATGCCCTGCTCGACCTTGCCGACCAGGTCGGCGCCCACGTCGGCGGCCTTGGTGAAGATGCCGCCGCCCACACGCATGAACATCGCGATGAGCGCGGCGCCGAGGCCGAAGCCCTCCAGCACCTTGGGCGCGTCGGCCGCGTAGACCAGCACCACGCAGGAGGCGCCGAGCAGGCCGAGGCCGACGGTGAACATGCCGACGACGCCGCCCGTGCGAAATGCGATCTTCATCGCCGTGTGCGATACGACGGTGAGATCCTTTTCCGGTTCACCCCGCGCGGGAGTGGCCCGCCGGGCGGCCGCGGCGACGCGCACATTGCTGCGCACCGCGAGCCACATGCCGATATATCCGGTGGCCGCGGAGAACACCGCGCCGATCAGGAAGAACACGGATCGCCCGGCCCGCTGATTCCAGTCGTCGGCGGGCAGCAGCAGAAGCAGGAAGAAGACGACCACGGCGAATACGGCGAGTGTGCGCAGCTGCCGTGCGAGATACGCCTTGGCGCCTTCCTGGACCGCCTCCGCGATCCGTTTCATCGACTCGGTGCCCTCGTCGGCGGCCAGCACCTGGCGCACCAGGATGCCCGCGACGACGAGCGCGGCCACGGCGACGGCCGCGATCACCGCGACCATGATCCGGTTGTCGTCGGTCAGGACCGCTGCCGCGAGGGGTATGGAGTGTTCCGGCTGAGGGAGGGAAAGCCCCGCCATTCGTCCTCCTTGAGGCTTGGGCTGAGCTCGTAATGATCAGCACAGGGCACGGTAAACAGAATTGCCCGGCACCTGCTCTTTAGCAAATGATCGGGACCGGAACAAGGACCGAGAACCCGAACGGCGTAATAGCGCTGAGGCATTTCCGGCGGGGTCCCGACGGGGTTTCGGCGAAGTGCCGGCAGGGGTTTCCCTTGATCGGAATTACTCGTGAATTCCTTCACGAATTCCGGGACCGGTGGGCGGGACGGCGCAAGGAGTGCCCTGCGGGGCGGCGCGGTGGGGGTGTGGCGGTGCCGGGGGCTCGCGAGACGGCAGGCGGGGCGGGTGCCGGGAGGCGCGGAAGAGGGGGCGCGCGTGGCGGCGTGGCAGCGCGGGGGCAGCACGAAGGGCCCTGCTCGGCAGGGCCCTGGGTGGTGATGCGTGTGCGGCGGGGGTGGGGTCAGAGAAGCGGGGTGACCGGGGGAACCGTCGGCCAGGACATGCGGATCAGACCGCCGTCCGGGCCGGTGGTGACCTTGACGTCGTCCACGAGGCCGCTGATGACCGCGAGGCCCATCTCGTCCTCCTCGGCCTCCACGTCCGCGTCGGACGCGGGACCGCCCGCCACCCGCTCGGCGGCGACCGCGTGCGGGGCCTCGTCGCCGACCTCGATGGAGAACAGCTTCTCCTCCTCGATCAGCGCGACCTTCACCGGTTCGGTGATGCCCCCGCTCTGATGCAGCCCGACGGCGCGGGAACAGGCCTCGCCCACGGCGAGCCGGACCTCGTCCAGCACGGCCTCGTCCACTCCGGCCCGGCGCGCCACCGCTGCCGCCACGAGACGGGCGGTACGGACGTGCTCGGGCAGCGCGCTGAAGCGGAGTTCGACGGTGGCCATGCATCCCCCTCGCGACTACGGGCGTGCGATACGGGGGCGGGGCAGCCGAAAGCCCGCACCCCACGTTGTACTTCTGTGCCCCGGCACACGGCACGGGACAGGACCGGCCAGGTCCGGGCCGCGGGGCCCGGACTCGGCGAACGGTCCGGAATCAGTCGGTGGCCTCCACCGCTTCCTCGACCGAGGTGTGAATCGGGAACACCTTGGTGAGACCGGTGATGCGGAAGATCTTCAGGATGCGCTCCTGGTTGCACACCAGGCGCAGCGAGCCCTCGTGGGCACGCACCCGCTTCAGGCCGCCGACCAGCACGCCGAGACCGGTGGAGTCGAGGAAGTCCACGCCCTCCATGTCGACGACGAGGTGGAAATTCCCGTCGTTCACCAGCTCGACCAACTGCTCGCGCAGCTTGGGCGCGGTATACACATCGATTTCGCCACCGACCTCGACGACCGTGCGATCGCCGACGGTACGGGTCGACAGGGACAGGTCCACGGAACCTCCAGCACCTTGCTATCGAGCGGTCGTCCCTCGGGACATCTCGGCTTGCGGCCCCCGGGACGCAACGCCAGCCGCGATGGCATTCAATCACTTACCGGCAGGTGTGCACGACGCCTTGGCTCCATTGTCCGTCAAGCCGGTGACACACTCGGTGCCGATGGCCAAGAATCACCGACCCGACCGATCCCAGCCGGACCCGGCGTCCCACCCGTCCCCGGGGACGGTCCTGGGCAGGCTCGCCTCCGGCCCGAGCAGGTCCGCGCGCATCACTCATACGGAGCACTTGCCCCCGCGTGCGGGCCGCCATGCCGTCTGGCCCGACCGGATTCGCCCCGAGGTCGTCGCGGCCGTCCAGGCGTGCGGGATCGAGCATCCGTGGGCCCACCAGGCACGCGTCGCCGAGCACGCGCTGGACGGCGATTCGGTCGTCGTCGCCACCGGTACCGCCTCCGGCAAGTCCCTGGCCTACCTCGTCCCGGTGCTCTCCGCGCTCCTGGACGGCTCCGAGGCGCCGAACGGCCGCGGCGCGACCACCCTGTACCTCTCCCCCACCAAGGCCCTGGCCGCCGACCAGTGCCGCGCGGTGCGCGAACTCGCCCGCCCGCTCGGCACGGCGGTGCGCGCAGCCGTCTACGACGGCGACACCCCCTTCGAGGAACGCGAGTGGGTCCGCCAGCACGCGAACTACGTGCTCACCAACCCCGACATGCTCCACCGGGGAATCCTCCCCGCCCACCCCCGCTGGTCCTCCTTCCTGAAGTCGCTCCGGTACGTCGTCATCGACGAGTGCCACACCTACCGGGGCGTCTTCGGCTCGCACGTCGCCCAGGTGCTGCGTCGGCTGCGCCGTCTGTGCGCCCGCTACGGCTCCTCCCCCGTCTTCCTGCTCGCCTCGGCCACCTCCGCCGAGCCCGCCGTGTCCGCCGGGCGGCTGACCGGGCTGCCGGTGGTCGAGGTCGCCGACGACGCCTCTCCGCGCGGCGAACTCGTCTTCGCCCTCTGGGAGCCCCCGCTCACCGAGCTGCACGGCGAGAAGGGCGCCCCAGTGCGGCGCACGGCCACCGCCGAGACAGCCGACCTGCTGACCGACCTCGCCGTGCAGGGCGTGCGCTCGGTCGCCTTCGTCCGCTCCCGGCGCGGCGCCGAGCTGATCTCGGTCATCGCCCAGGAACGGCTGGCCGAGGTCGACCGCTCGCTGGCCGGGCGGGTCCGGGCCTACCGGGGCGGCTACCTCCCCGAGGAACGCCGCGCCCTGGAGCGTGCCCTGCACTCCGGCGAACTCCTCGGGCTCGCCGCCACCACCGCCCTGGAACTCGGCGTGGACGTCTCCGGCCTGGACGCGGTGGTCATCGCGGGCTACCCCGGCACCCGGGCCTCCCTGTGGCAGCAGGCGGGCCGCGCCGGCCGGGCCGGGCAGGGCGCGCTGGCGGTGCTGGTCGCCCGCGACGACCCGCTGGACACCTACCTCGTCCACCACCCCGAGGCCCTGTTCGACCGTCCGGTGGAGTCCACGGTTCTGGACCCCGACAACCCCTACGTCCTCGCCCCGCACCTGTGCGCCGCCGCCGCCGAGATCCCGCTCACCGAGACCGACCTCGACCTCTTCGGCCCCGCGACCGCCGAGCTGCTGCCCCAACTGGAGGCCGCGAAGCTGCTGCGCCGCCGCACCCGCGCCTGGCACTGGACCCGCCGCGAACGCGCCGCCGACCTGACCGACATCCGCGGCGAGGGCGGACCCCCGGTGCAGGTCGTGGAGGAGGGCACCGGGCATCTGCTCGGCACGGTGGACGCGAGTTCCGCGCACTCCACCGTCCACGAGGGCGCCGTCCACCTCCATCAGGGCCGCACCTATCTCGTGCGCTCCCTCGACCTGAAGCACTCCGTCGCCCTGGTGGAACGGGCCGACCCGCCCTACTCCACCGTCGCCCGTGACACCACCTCGATCTCCGTCCTGGAGACGGACACCGAGATCCCGTGGGGCGACGGGCGCCTTTGCTACGGCTCCGTCGAGGTCACCAACCAAGTGGTCTCCTTCCTGCGCAGACGCCTGATCACCGGTGAGGTGCTCGGCGAGACGAAACTGGACCTCCCTCCCCGCACGCTGCGCACCCGCGCGGTGTGGTGGACGGTCACCGAGGACCAGCTCGACCAGGCGGGGATCAGCCCGGAGATCCTCGGCGGCTCGCTGCACGCCGCCGAACACGCCTCGATCGGCATGCTCCCCCTCTTCGCCACCTGCGACCGCTGGGACATCGGCGGCGTCTCCGTCCCCCTCCACCCCGACACCCTGCTGCCCACCGTCTTCGTCTACGACGGCCACCCCGGCGGGGCGGGCTTCGCCGAACGCGCCTTCCACACCGCCCGCTCCTGGCTCACCGCCACCCGCGAGGCCATCGCCTCCTGCGAATGCGACGCGGGCTGCCCGTCCTGCATCCAGTCCCCCAAGTGCGGCAACGGCAACGACCCGCTGCACAAACGGGGGGCCGTGCGGTTGCTGGGGGTGCTGCTGCGGGGGGCGTCGGAGACGGAGGACGCGGGGGCGGCGGCCGGGGCGAACGGTGCCGAGGCGGAGGTGGCCGAGAAGGCCGGCCCTCAGCCGGGTGGGGAGCGCGTCGGCGAGTGAGCGGGCGGCACGGCCGCCTCGCGGTCTGCCTCCGGCCCCGCGGACCCCACCGGCGGACCCGCCCTCGATCTGACCTCCGCCGAGAACGGCTCCCGTCCCGCACCCGCGCTCACGTCCGAGATCTCCCCGGAGATCGCGCACCGCACGAGGCGCGCGCCCTGTGCGGTGGCCACCCGCTCGGCCCGGGCGCACGCCGCCTCGGCGCCCTCGGCCCAGTGGTCCGCCGCCGCGAGCGCCGCGAGGTCCGCCGCGCCGGCCGCCCGGTGCCGTACGACGACGGCGTGCCCGAGGGCGAGCACCGCGCCGAACACCACACACAGCACCGCGACGGCCCCGAGGCTCCAGACGGTCGCGGAGCCACGGTCGCCCCGCCCCGAACGAGCCGTACCGTCCCGGCACTTCATCGCTCACTCCCTTCCCCGGCCGGTGTCCCCCCGCCGCCGACGGCGTCCTCCGCATCGGCCACCGCCTCCTCCCGTACGTCGAACGGCAGCCCGCTCAGCACCGGAGGTCTGGCCACCACGGTCACCCGGACGTGGTCACCTTCGCGGCCGACACTCACCTCGGCGCCCTCCGGTGCCGTCTCGCGGGCCACTCGCAGCACCGCGTCCCGCGGGTCCTGCCGGGCGGCGGCCCGGGCGCCCGCGCGGGCGGCGTCCACGCACCGGATCTGGGCGGCGACCACGAGCAGCCCCCAGACCAGCGCCATGACGAACGCCACCAGCACGGACAGCGCCATGGCCGCCTCGGCGGTCACGAACCCCCGGTCCCCGCGCGGCTCATGTGTGCGCACTGAGCGCCCGTTTCACGATGCCCTGGAGCTCCGCCTTGACCTGCCCGCTGGTGACGACCTCGTAGAGGAGCAGCGCGAACCCGACCGCCGCGATGATCCCCATGGCGTACTCGGAGGTCACCATTCCGGCGTCCTCACGACACCGCTCCCGCAACCGCCGCCACACCCGTCCTGCCTTCTGTCGCATCTCAAGTTCCCTTCCTGCGAAGCCTGTCCAACTCTTCTTGTGTTTCTGTCTGCGTCCGCGATCACTCACCTCTGCTCCTCAGCGACCACCCCCTCCCAGCACCCCGCCCGCCAGCCCGATCACCACGGGCAGCACGCCGATGGCGATGAACGCGGGCAGGAAGCACAGCCCCACGGGCGCGGAGATCAGCACGGCCGCCCGGCGGGCCCGGGTCGTCGCGGCGCGAGCCGACTCCGCCCGGGCGTCGGAGGCGATCCGGGCCGCCGGAGCCGCCGCGGGCAGGCCCGACTCGGACGCCCGTTCCAGCAGCCGGGCGAGTGGACCCGCGCCGGGCAGCGCGGTCAGCCGGCGCCAGGCGCCCGCCGGTTCACCGCCGAGGCGCACCTCGGCCGCACCCCGCGCCAACGCGTCCCCGACCGGTCCGCGAAGGGCGTCCCCTACCGCCTGCGCGGCGACCACGGGCTCCGCCCCGGCCACCACACAGGCCGCCAGCAGCTCTGCCGCGAGGGGGAGTTGGCGGGTCGCCGCCACCGGATCGACCGTCTCGGCGGGTTTCCGGGCGTCGTGCTCGCGGCGCCACCGCCACAGTCCCGCCGCGACCCCGAGCCCCACGAGGAGGCCCGCGGTTCCGCCGACCAGGACCCACGCCCCGCAGACTGCTCCGGCGAGAGGTGCCCACGGCCGTACGGCTTGCGCCAGGTCGGTGACGGGAGACCTGCGAGCCGATCCCCGTACGGCTGTGCGACCGACCCGCATCGCTGATCCATCCGACCCGCTCCCGGCCGCCACCAGCCCCGCCGCTCGCTGCCTCTCCCTCCGCCCCCGCCGAGCCGAATCCGCCCACCGCACCACCCACACCAGGGTCGCCACCAGGAGCGCGGTCACCCCCAGCCTGTGGACAGAGTCACCGTTCATGCCGCCTCAGCTCCCCGCACGATCCGGTGGGACCACCAGACCCCGGCCGCCTCGAACGCCGCTCCGGCCGCAAGGCAGCCGAGCCCGGCACCGGTGTGCAACAGCACCCGTAGCGGGTGGGCGCCCATGGCGGCGCCGAGCAGCAGACCGAGGACGGGAAGCGCGGCCAGCAGCAGGGCGGTGGCGCGGGCGCCGGACAACTGGGCTCGGAGGTCGGCGCGTTGGTCGCGTTCGGCGCGCAGGGCGCCGTCCAGCCGGTCCAGGCCGTCGGCGAGTCCCGCGCCCTGGTCCACGGCGACCCGCCAGCACGCGGCGAGCCCCAGCAGCCCCTCGGCACCCGCCCGCCGTGCGGCAAGGGCGAGGGCACCCGGCACGTCACCGCCGAAGCGGGCGGCGGCGACCACGGCCGCCTGCGTGTCGCCCAGGCCGCCGCAGTCCCCCTCGGCCCGCAGCAGGGCCTCCCCGGGCTGCCGTCCGGCGCGCACCTCTCCCGCCATCGCCCCGCACAGGGCGATCACCGCTTCCGCCCGGCGCTCCTCGGCCTGCCGACCCTGCCGGGCGATCCGCAAGCGGCGCAGCAGCGGTACTCCGGCCGCCCCCGCGACCACCGGAATCACCGAGGCGCCCAGGAGCCCCAGCAGCAGGCCGGCCGCGAGCGACCACCACTCGACATCCAACCTGCCGGTCAGCCGCCGCAGTTCGGCCACCACCCACTCCCCGGAAGGCGGTCCGGTCGCCACGGCCCCGCCGCCCGCCAGCAGCCACCGCGCCCGTCGCACGCCCTGTTGCCGTGTGCAGTACAGCCACCCGACGCCTCCCAGGCACACCAGCGCCGCGCCCGTGCCCAGCTCGCCCATCCCGACCTCACCCATCGCCGCCACTTCCTCCGCCGCGACCGCTCGCACGGTCCTCCAGTCCCTGGAAACGCCCGCCGCCCAACAGCTCCCGCAGCCGCCCCCACCCCCGCTCGGCGACGAACGCCCGCTCGCCCCACCGCAGCGCGGGCACCGTCCGCACCAGGCCGGAGGCGTCCCGCTCCAGGACGTGCACCTCGGCGATCCGGCGCCGTCCGGTCCGGTCGCGCACGAGGTGGAGCACCACGGAGAGGGCGGCCGCCAACTGGCTGTGCAGCGCTGCCCGGTCGAGCCCGGCCGCCGTACCCAGTGCCTCGAGGCGGGCCGGTACGTCGCCCGCCGCGTTGGCGTGCACGGTGCCGCAGCCGCCCTCGTGGCCCGTGTTGAGCGCGGCCAGCAGATGCACCACCTCGGGGCCGCGCACCTCCCCGACGACCAGCCGGTCGGGCCGCATCCGCAGCGCCTGGCGGACCAGGTCCTCCAGCGTGACCAGACCGGCGCCCTCCTGGTTCGCCGGCCGGGTCTCCAGCCGTACGACGTGCGGATGGTCGGGTCTCAGCTCGGCCGAGTCCTCCGCGAGCACGATCCGCTCACGGGGTCCGACCAGACCGAGCAGTGCGCTCAGGAGCGTGGTCTTGCCGGTGCCGGTTCCGCCGCTGATCAGGAAGGACAGCCGGGCGTTCAGCAGCGCGCGCAGGAGCCGGTCGCCGCTGGGCGGCAGGGTCCCCGCGTGGGCCAGTTCGGCGAGGGTGAAGGCGCGGGGCCGCACCACGCGCAGCGAGAGGCAGGTGCAGCCGACGGCCACCGGGGGCAGCACGGCGTGCAGCCGGGTGCCGTCGGGCAGCCGGGCGTCCGCCCAGGGCCGCGCGTCGTCCAGGCGGCGCCCGGCGACGGCGGCGAGCCGCTGCGCGAGGCGTCGTACGGCCGCGGGGTCCGGGAAGGTCACCCGGGTCAGTTCCAGTCCGCCGCCCCGGTCCACCCACACCCGGTCCGGGGCGGTCACCAGGACGTCGGTGACCGCGGGGTCCGCGAGCAGCGGTTCCAGCGGGCCGGAGCCGACGAGTTCGGAGCGCAGATGCTCGGCGGCGCCGAGAACCTCGGCGTCACCCAGGACCCGGCCCTGTTCGCGCAGGGCCTGGGCGACCCGGGCCGGGGTGGGTTCGGCGCCGCTCTCGGCCAGGCGGCGCCGAACGCCGTCCAGAAGGGCCGCGCCGTCGGCCCGGTCGAGTCCGGGGAGGGTCATCGGACTCCTCCCGTCTCGGCGAGGGCCTGCTCCCAGAAGGCGGTGCAGAACCGGGCCAGCGGGCCGCGTCCGCTCGCGCCGGGCGGCTTGGCGGTGGCGCGCGGCCGCGTCAGGGCGGGTTCGAGGGGCACGGTGCCGGCCAGGGGGAGGTCGAGCAGCCGCGCCACCTCGCGGTCGTCGAGTCCGGGCGCACACGGCCCGCGCACCGCCACGCGCAGATCGCGCACGACCATGCCGACGGCGGAGGCGACTCGGCCGGCGGCAGCCATGGCGCGCAGTTCGGCCGGGACGACGAGCAGGGCCAGGTCGAGCTGGGCGAGGACTTCCGCGACCCCGTCGTCCAGGCGGCGAGGGAGGTCGACGACGACCGTGCCGCCGCGTCGCCGGGCGGCGGCGAGCACCGCGCGGACGGCCTGGGGCGGGACGGCCACGCAGTCTCCCCGGTCCCAGCTCAGCACGCGCAGGGCGTGCAGTTCGGGCAGGGACTCCTCCAGGGCGCCGCCGCCGACCCGGCCGCGCGAGGCGGCGAAGGCGGGCCAGCGCAGGCCCTCGGCGGTCTCGCCGCCCAGGAGCACGTCGAGTCCGCCGCCCAGCGGATCGGCGTCCACCAGAAGGGTGCGGACGCCCTGGCGGGCGGAGGTGACGGCGAGGGCGCAGGCGAGACTGGAGGCCCCGGCGCCGCCCCGGCCGCCGATGACCCCGACGGTGAGGGCGGGGCGGCCGACCCCCTCGGCCACGTCGGCGATGCGGTCGACGAGCCACTGTTCGCCGTCGGGCAGCATCAGGACGTGGTCGGCGCCGATCTCGACGGCGCGTTTCCACACGTCGGGGTCGTCCTGGTCGCGGCCCACCAGCACCACTCCTCTGCGGCGCGCGGCCCCGCGCACCCGGCGGGCGGCGTCGTCCCCGACGAGCACGAGCGGCGCGGCCGACCAGCCACTGCCGTGGTCGGGGACGCCGTGATGAACCTCGGGAGTGGCCCCGGCCGCCGCGCACAGGCGCAACAGGTCGTCCAGGAGCAGGGCGTCCTCGGTGACGATGAGCGGGCGGCCCGCCCGGTTTCCGGCGGCGGGTGGCGGATCGTGGGCGACGGCATTCGTCATGGCGGATTCCCTTTCGCTGCATGGTGCGCGCGGCCCCCTCGGGCCCCGCGATTCCCCGACTTGTGGAGAACCGGTAAAGGTCTCCATATGAACGGCCGACAGGAACCGGCCAAACGCGTCCGGCATTGCGATCAGGCCATCGAGCTGCCCGATCCGGAGCGCGGTGGAATCACGATGCGGCGAACCCGGAAATAATGTGGATCTTGGTCCAAAACTGTGGACACTGAAGGGCCCTGTGAATATCTCCGTCACCCAAACCGGTGACGCGGACACGGTTCGTGTACGACTTCCACAGAGCGCCCTGTTGATTACCCTATGTAATCAATCATGGGCATGACGAAACGGCGGCCAATTGTCGGCCGCCGCTGGCTCCACACCGGACGAAGAAGGAGAAACCCCATCTGGACATGCGACGACCCCCGCCGGGGGGGAGAGCGGGGGTCGTCCCCACGGTCCGACTCGGGGGGGGAGGAGCCGGACCGGGTTAGCACGGTCGCGAACGATCCGTGACTTTCATGGTGTACCCGAGAGCCTTCTCAGGCAAACCCACGCGCCACACCTTACGCCGAATGGTGGGCGCCTATGCTCAGGGACGTGGAAAACCACTCCTTGCCCCGCGCAGCGGCCTTCTTCGACCTGGACAAGACGGTCATTGCGAAGTCGAGCACACTCACCTTCAGCAAGTCCTTCTACCAAGGCGGACTGATCAACCGCAGGGCCGCGTTGCGTACCGCGTATGCCCAGTTCGTCTTCCTGGCCGGAGGTATGGACCACGACCAGATGGAGCGGATGCGCGAGTATCTGTCCACGCTGTGCCGCGGCTGGAACGTGCGACAGGTCAGGGAGATCGTGGCCGAGACGCTCCACGACCTGATCGACCCGATCATCTACGACGAGGCCGCCTCGCTCATCGAGCGCCACCACGCCGCCGGACGCGACGTGGTGATCGTGTCCACCTCGGGCGCCGAAGTGGTGGAGCCGATCGGCGAGCTGCTCGGCGCCGACCGCGTGGTGGCCACGCGTCTGGTCGTCGGCGAGGACGGCTGCTACACCGGCGAGGTGGAGTACTACGCCTACGGCCCCACCAAGGCCGAGGCCGTCCGGGAGCTGGCCGCGTCCGAGGGCTACGACCTCGACCGCAGCCACGCCTACAGCGACTCGGTGACCGACCTGCCGATGCTCCAGGCGGTGGGCCATCCGCACGCCGTGAACCCCGATCGCGCGCTGCGCCGCGAGGCGGTCGCGCGCGGCTGGCCGGTCCTGGAGTTCCGCAAGCCAGTCCGGCTCAAGCAGCGGCTGCCCGCGCTCTCGGTGCCGCCGCGGCCCGCGCTCGTCGCGATGGCCGCCGTCGGCGCCGCGGCGGCCACCGCGGGGCTCGTCTGGTACGCCAACCGCCGCCGCACGACGACCGGGTGACCGTTTCTCCTTGATACGCACCGGTTCACCCGGGAATCAAACCTGAAATCCAGGATGGGCTCATAAGCAAAGAAGTGCGGCCAGGGGTTCCGATTTCTCCACATTTGCAGTACAAAGGAGTCAACGGCCCGCGAGACCAAAGGACATCCGCGAGGATTCCCTGTTAC
The DNA here is from genome assembly GCF_053600675.1 of Streptomyces sp. NPDC005004. Taxonomy (NCBI): domain Bacteria; kingdom Bacillati; phylum Actinomycetota; class Actinomycetes; order Kitasatosporales; family Streptomycetaceae; genus Streptomyces; species Streptomyces sp. NPDC005004. Next base: position 327,838 of record NZ_JBSGAH010000002.1, on the reverse strand, counting down.
TACGCACTTGGCCCCACGGACCTTGCATGAACACCGGGCACCCACGCGACGTCGGACCGTCGATTACGGGCCTGCTGCACCAGGGCCGGGCAAAGCACCCCGACCTGATGAGCAACACACGAGGACGCTTGGTAACCCGGGTGGACATGCCAGCGGCGGTACGAGAGGGATTCGTACCGCCGCAACCCTTGTCCGGGCCGCCGGCTCAGGCCGCGCCGCGCTGAAGCGCCTCGCACACGGCCGTCGACTCACGGGCACCGAGCTCCACCGCGCGGCCGCAGTGCGCGATCCACGCCGCCATGCCGGCCGGAGTGCCCGAGACGTATCCGTCCAGCGCGCCCAGGTAGGCCGCGCGGCCCAGTTCGGCGTGGCCGACCTCGGAGGGGCACACCGCCTTCGGGTCCAGACCGCTGCCGATCAGCACGATGCGCTCGGCCGCGCGCGCGACGAGCCCGTTGTGCGACGTGAAGGGGCGCAGCGCGAGCAGCTCGCCGTGCACCACGGCGGCCGTCACCAGCGCGGGCGCCGCACTGCCCGCGATGATCAGCTCCGCGAGCCCGTCGAGCCGGCCCGAGACCTCGGGGGCGTCCGGCAGCGGCAGCTCGATCAGCGGCTCGTCCGCCTTCTCACCGGCGTGGCGCGGCCGGCCCACCTCGTCGCCGTCGCTCGCGGCCGCCACCAGGTGCAGCCGCGCCAGCACCCGCAGGGGCGACTGCCGCCAGATGGACAGGAGCTGGCCCGCCTCGGCGGTCAGCCGCAGGGCCGCGCCCATGACGCGCGCCTCGGGGTCGGCACTGAAGTCCGTACGCCGCCGTACCTCCTCCAGGGCCCAGTCGGCACCGGAGAGCGCGGCCGAACCACGCGCCCCGCGCAGCGCCGCCTCGGAGGTGATCGCGTTGCTGCGGCGCCGCATGATCCGGTGCCCGTAGACCCGGTCCACGGCCTTGCGCACGGACTCCACGGAGTCGGCCACGCCGGGCAGCGATCCCAGGGCGGCGAGCGGGTCGGCGGTCGCACCAGTCGTACTCATGCGTACGACCCTACGCGTCCGCCTCCCGCCCGGACCCGCACCCCTGGGGAAGCCAGGTGACCGACAGGCGACCGTTCCCCGAAGGAGTGGACTTCCCGGGACTTCCTGACACGCACAGCGATGGAGCGACTACCTTTCGTGAACATGAAAATTGCTTTCGTCGGGAAGGGCGGCAGCGGCAAGACCACGCTCTCCTCCCTCTTCATCCGCCATCTGGCGGCCGCCGGAGCCCCGGTGGTCGCGATCGACGCCGACATCAACCAGCACCTCGGCCCCGCCCTCGGCCTCGACGAGGCGGAGGCGGCCGCACTGCCCGCCATGGGCGACCGGCTGCGGCTCATCAAGGACCACCTGCGCGGAGGCAACCCGCGTATCGCCTCCGCCGAGACGATGATCAAGACGACCCCGCCCGGGGAGGGTTCGCGCCTGGTCCGGGTGCGGGAGCCCAACGCGATCTACGACGCCTGCGCCCGCCCGGTGGAACTCGACGGCGGCGCCGTCCGTTTGATGGTCACCGGCCCCTTCACCGACGCGGACCTGGGGGTCGCCTGCTACCACTCCAAGACCGGAGCGGTGGAGCTGTTCCTCAACCACCTCGTCGACGGCCCCGACGAGTACGTGGTGGTCGACATGACCGCCGGTTCCGACTCCTTCGCGTCCGGCATGTTCACCCGGTTCGACATGACGTTCCTCGTCGCCGAGCCGACGCGGAAGGGGGTCTCGGTCTACCGCCAGTACAAGGAGTACGCCCGCGACTTCGACGTCACACTGAAGGTCGTCGGGAACAAGGTGCAGGCGCAGGACGACGTCGACTTCCTGCGCAAGGAGGTCGGGGACGACCTGCTGGTGACGGTCGGGCACTCGGACTGGGTGCGCGCCATGGAGAAGGGGCGTCCGCCCCGCTTCGGGCTCCTGGAGGAGACCAACGCGGCCGCGCTGCACCGGCTGAGAAGCGCCGCCGACGCGACGTACGCGCTGCGCGACTGGGAGCGCTACACCCGCCAGATGGCGCACTTCCACCTGAAGAACGCCGAGTCGTGGGGGAACGAGCGCACCGGGGCCGACCTGGCGGCGCAGATCGACCCCGGCTTCGTGCTGGGCGAGGGTGTCGCGACCCTCGCCTGACATCTGCGGCCGGGCGGCGCCTACGGCCCGGCCACGACTACTGCCTGGCCGCCGGCGCCCCGGGCACGCCCTTCGGCGCCGGTGCCGGGCGGCCGGAGAGGAAGGACGCCCAGCCCTGCTTGGGTGCCTCCCCGACCTCCAGCGTGCGCAGCTTGGCGAGGGTCTGCGGGTCCTGCGCGTCCAGCCAGTCGGCCAGTTCGTGGAAGGAGACGCAGCGCACGTCCGGCTTTCCGCACACCGTCTTGACGACGTCCTCGATGGCGCGCATGTAGGTGCCGCCGTTCCAGGACTCGAAGTGGTTGCCGATGATCAGGGGGGCGCGGTTGCCGTTGTAGGCGCGGTCGAAGCCCTTGAGCAGACCGTCACGCATCTCGTCGCCCCACAGGCCGAACTTGTCGGGGTCGCCCTGGGTCTGGGTGCCGGACTGGTTGACCATGAAGTTGTAGTCCATGGTCAGTTGCTCGAAGGTGTGGCCGGGGAAGGGGACCAACTGCATGGACAGGTCCCACAGGCCCTCCTTCTTCTTGGGCCAGAGCTGGTTGTTCACGCCGCTGGAGTCGTAGCGGAAGCCCATCTGGCTCGCCGCCTTCACGAAGTTCTTCTGCCCCTCCAGACAGGGGGTGCGGGCGCCGATGAGTTCCCTGTCGTAGTCGAAGGGCAGCGGGGAGGCGTTCTTCAGGCCGGAGTTGGTCTTCCAGGTCTTCACGAACTGCTTGGCCTGGCTGATCTCGCTCTTCCACTCGTCCACCGACCACTGGCCGACTCCGCCGTCGGGTCCGCAGAAGTGGCCGTTGAAGTGGGTGCCGATCTCGTTGCCCTCCAGCCAGGCGAGGCGGGCCTGCTTGGCGGTGTCGGCGATGCCCTGGTCGTCGTTGAAGCCGATGTCGGAGCGGCCCGGGGAGTGCTGCGGCGGCTTGTAGAGGTCGCGCTTGGCCTCCGGCAGCATGTAGACGCCGCTGAGGAAGAACGTCATGTTGGCGTGGTTGTCCTTGGCGACCTTGCGGAAGTGCGAGAACAACTTCTGGCTGTCCTCACCGGCGCCGTCCCAGGAGAACACCACGAACTGCGGGGGCTTCTGACCGTGCTTCAGTTTTTCGGGGCTGGGCAGGTGCGGCTGCGACCCGGTGTAGGCGGTGGACCCGTCACCGATCAGGCGGACCACGCTCTTGGGGGCGGCGAGCCCCTTCTGCGGGCCGGGCGCGCCCTCTTTTTCGGGGTGGGAGCCGGCGGCGCAGCCGGCGAGGGACGCGGCACCGGCCGCGGCGACCATGGCACAGACGGCGATCCTCTGGGTGGCGGCCATGTTCCGCCCACCTTCTTCCTTCTCTCAGGCGCTTCTCTCGGGCGAGCTGACGACGGCTTTTGTGCGGATACGCCGGGTTCGCCCCGACGGCGCCGCCAAGGTCGCACGGGGCCGAGAAGGAATTAGTAAGACAAGCCGACAAAACGCCCTCTTCACTCGGGCGAGTGGAGATATGCGCCATTTGCCTCGAAAGGCTATGCGGGACATTTACCCGCCATTACGATTCATTTACCGAAATTTGATTCATCCCGCCACTGCACGCCGTGACCCACGGCCGCGACCGAACATCCGCCCCATTTCCCGCCGTCACACGGCGGAGAAGGGGCGAGCCACCCCAAGTCCGCGACCGCGTAGCCCCGGAGGAGACGGGAACCATGTCAGCCAGCGTCCCCACCCGAGTCCACTCGCCTTCCCCGCCCACCGACCCACCGCCCCGGCACCGCCGTCTCGCCGTCGCGGGTGCCGATCTGTCCGCTTCCGTCGCCGTGTTCCTCATCGCCCTGCCGCTCTCGCTCGGCATCGCGCTCGCCACCGGCGCGCCCCTGCAGGCCGGTCTGGTCGCCGCCGCCGTCGGCGGGATCGTCGCCGGCCGGATCGGCGGCTGCCCGCTCCAGGTGAGCGGTCCCGCCGCGGGGCTGACCGTGGTCACCGCCGACCTGATCCACCGCTACGGCTGGCGGGCGACCTGCGGCATCACCGTCCTCGCCGGACTCGCCCAACTCGGCCTGGGCTGCCTGCGGGTGGCGCGCGGCGCGCTCGCCGTCAGCCCGGCGGTCGTCCACGGAATGCTCGCGGGCATCGGCGTCACCATCGCCGTGGCCCAACTGCACATCGTGCTCGGCGGCAATCCGGACAGCTCGGTGCTGACCAACCTGCGTGCCCTGCCGAACCAGTTGGCCCATCTGGACCCGGCGGCCGTCTCGGTGAGCGCCCTCACCCTGACGCTGCTGCTGGCCTGGCCGCGCCTGCCCGGCGCGCCGGGGCGTCTGCTGCGCAAGGTCCCGGCCCCGCTCGTCGCGGTCACCGGCGCCACGGCGGCCGCCCTGCTCACCGGTCTCAGTCTGCCCCGCGTCGACCTGCCCTCCTGGAGCAGTCACGCGCTGGCCGGGCTCCCGGAGGGACCGGCGCTCGGCGTCGTGGCCGCCGTCCTCACCACCACCCTGGTGTGCAGCGTGCAGTCACTGCTCGGTGCGGTCGCCGTGGACAAGATGGCCGCCGCCCGCACCGGCCCCCAGGCCCGGCTCGGCCGCTCCGACCTCGACCGCGAACTCCTCGGTCAGGGCGCGGCCAACATCGTCTCCGGCGCCCTCGGCGGCCTGCCCGTCGCCGGAGTCGCCGTCCGCAGCACGGCGAACGTGAACGCGGGCGCGGTGAGCCGGAACTCCACGATGCTGCACGGCGTCCTCGTGGTGATCGCCACGCTGCTGATGGTCCCGCTCCTGGAGCACATCCCGCTCGCCGCCCTCGCCGCCCTGGTGATGGCCGTCGGCATCCAGATGGTGTCCCTGCACCACATCCGCACGGTGAACCGCCACCGCGAGGTCCCGGTGTACGCCGCCACCACACTCGGAGTCGTCGTCCTCGGCGTCCTGGAGGGCGTGCTCCTCGGCGTCGCCGTCGCCGTCGTCCTCGCCCTGCACCGCCTCACCCACACCCGCATCACGCACGAGGAGCAGGAAGGGGTCCACCATGTGCACGTACGGGGCCAGTTGACGTTCCTCGCCGTGCCCCGGCTCAGCAGAACCCTGCACCGCGTGCCCCAGGGCGCCCACGCGGTCGTGGAGCTGGACGGCACCTTCATGGACCACGCGGCGTACGAGGCACTCCAGGACTGGCGGACCTCGCACACCGCGCGCGGCGGATCCGCCGAACTGACCGGCGGACACGGCACGTTCCACCGCGCCGGGACACCGTCCCCCACCTGCCGCTGCCGCCCCTGGACACCGTGGCGCAACCACCAGTGCGCGATGCCGTCCGGCGGTCCGGCGGAGAACGCGGACCCGCGGGCAGCACACGCGCGGGGGACGGGTGCACCGGAAACGGCCTCGCCGGGAACCGCCGGAGGCCCGGCGCCGGGGCCCGCGGCCCTCACCCCGACCAGCGGCCCGGCCGACGCCACGACCACCACCCCCGACACCTACCCCCACGAACTCGCCCGGGGCATCAGCTCGTTCCAGCGGAACACCGCCCCGCTGGTGCGGGACGAGCTGGCACGGCTCGCGCGGGAGGGGCAGCGGCCCTCGCAGCTCTTCCTCACCTGTGCCGACTCCCGGCTGGTCACCTCGATGATCACGGCGAGCGGTCCCGGCGACCTCTTCGTGGTGCGCAACGTGGGGAACCTGGTCCCGCCGCCGGGCGAGGAGCACGGCGACGACTCGGTGGCCGCCGCCATCGAGTACGCGGTGGATGTCCTCGGGGTCCGCTCGATCACGGTGTGCGGGCACTCCGGGTGCGGCGCGATGCAGGCGCTGCTGACGGCGGAGCCCGGCGTGGCCGCGCCACCCACCCCGCTCAGACGCTGGCTGCGGCACGGGCTGCCGAGCCTGGAACGGATGGCCTCCGGCGACGGCACGGCACCCCGGCTGGCGGAGCGGCCGGCCGTCGACGCGGTGGAGCGGCTGTGCCTGACCAACGTGGTCCAGCAGCTCGCGCATCTGCGGGCGCACGAGTCGGTGGCCCGGGCGCTGGCTGCCGGCGCGCTGGAGTTGCACGGGATGTATTTCCACGTGGGTGAGGCGCGGGCCTATCTGCTGGGCGGCCCGGCGGGGGAAGGGGTGTTCCACGACGTCAGAGAGGACATGAGAGAGGTGGAAGAGGTGTGCGGTCCCGCGTGAGCGGGCGCCCCGGGTGCGCCGCAGAAAGGTCTAAACCAATTCTGCGGTCCACCCTTGTCATCGGCCTCCTGGTCTGATGAGGTGTGGCTCGGGACACAACGGACACCCTGGGAAAGGGAGATGTCGTGAGCAACGAGAGCCTGGCCAACCTCTTGAAGGAGGAGCGCCGCTTCGCGCCGCCCGCTGACCTGGCGGCGAACGCCAACGTCACGGCCGAGGCGTACGAACAGGCCAAGGCTGACCGGCTCGGCTTCTGGGCCGAGCAGGCCCGGCGGCTGAGTTGGGCCAAGGAACCGACCGAGACGCTGGACTGGTCGAACCCGCCGTTCGCGAAGTGGTTCCAGGACGGCGAGCTGAACGTCGCCTACAACTGCGTCGACCGCCACGTCGAGGCCGGGAACGGCGACCGGGTCGCCATCCACTTCGAGGGCGAGCCGGGCGACAGCCGCTCGATCACCTACGCGGAGCTGAAGGACGAGGTCTCCAAGGCCGCCAACGCCCTCCTGGAGCTGGGTGTCCGCAAGGGCGACCGGGTCGCGATCTACATGCCGATGATCCCCGAGACCGCGATCGCGATGCTGGCCACCGCCCGCATCGGCGCCGCGCACTCGGTCGTCTTCGGCGGCTTCTCGGCGGACGCGCTGGCCACCCGCATCAAGGACGCGGACGCCAAGGTCGTCATCACCTCCGACGGCGGTTTCCGGCGCGGCAAGCCGTCCGCGCTCAAGCCCGCCGTGGACGAGGCGGTCGCCAAGTCCGGCACGGTCGAGCACGTGCTCGTCGTGCGCCGCACCGGGCAGGACGTGGCCTTCGACGCCGAGCGGGACGTCTGGTGGCACGACCTGGTGGGACGCCAGTCGGCCGAGCACACCCCGGAGGCGTTCGGGGCGGAGCACCCGCTGTTCATCCTCTACACCTCGGGCACCACGGGTAAGCCGAAGGGCATCCTGCACACCTCGGGCGGCTACCTCACCCAGGCGGCCTACACCCACTGGGCGGTCTTCGACCTCAAGCCGGAGACGGACGTCTACTGGTGCACGGCCGACGTCGGCTGGGTCACCGGGCACTCCTACATCGTGTACGGCCCGCTGGCCAACGGCGCGACCCAGGTGATGTACGAGGGCACCCCGGACACCCCGCACCAGGGCCGGTTCTGGGAGATCGTGGAGAAGTACCGCGTCTCGATCCTCTACACCGCCCCGACGGCGATCCGCACGTTCATGAAGTGGGGCGACGACATCCCCGCGCAGTTCGACCTGACCTCGCTGCGTGTCCTGGGTTCGGTGGGCGAGCCGATCAACCCCGAGGCGTGGATCTGGTACCGGAAGAACATCGGCGCCGACCGCACCCCCGTCGTCGACACCTGGTGGCAGACCGAGACCGGCGCGATCATGATCTCGCCGCTGCCCGGCGTCACCGAGACCAAGCCCGGTTCCGCGCAGCGCCCGCTGCCCGGCATCAGCGCGACGGTCGTCGACGACGAGGGCAACGAGGTGCCGAACGGAGGCGGCGGCTACCTGGTCCTCACCGAGCCGTGGCCGTCGATGCTGCGCACCATCTGGGGCGACGACCAGCGGTTCCTGGACACCTACTGGGCGCGCTTCCCCGACAAGTACTTCGCGGGCGACGGCGCCAAGAAGGACGACGACGGCGACATCTGGCTGCTCGGCCGGGTGGACGACGTGATGCTCGTGTCCGGGCACAACATCTCCACCACCGAGGTGGAGTCGGCGCTCGTCTCGCACCCGGCGGTCGCCGAGGCGGCGGTCGTGGGCGCGGCGGACGAGACCACCGGCCAGGCCATCGTCGCCTTCGTCATCCTGCGCGGGAACGTGACCGAGGACGACAAGCTCGTCGCGGAGCTGCGCGACCACGTGGGCGCCACGCTCGGCCCGATCGCCAAGCCGAAGCGCGTCCAGCCGGTCGTGGAGCTGCCCAAGACCCGCTCCGGCAAGATCATGCGCCGTCTGCTGCGCGAGCTGGCGGAGGACCGCGAGCTGGGTGACGTGACGACCCTGGCCGACTCCACGGTCATGGCGCTCATCCAGAGCCGGATGCCGTCCAAGCCCAGCGACGACTAGGCACGGTACGGCCGACGAGGGGTGCCCGGTGCGCGACAAGCACCGGGCACCCCTCGCGCGTACGGGTCGCGCGCCCCACGAGGACCACGAGAGCCGGGCACTGCCCCGTGGTGCGCCGGCCCGCGAGCTTAGGTAAAGTAAGCAAAATCGGCACGTGCTGCGTGCCCAAGGTGCGCCGGGAAGTCTGGTCGGCAAGCGTTTCGTCCTGCCCACGACCGGAAGGCCCCGCGATGACCGCGCCCCGCACCCCGAACGCCACCCGCCGGGCTCTGGGCCGCCTCTCCCTGCCCGAGCGGACCGCCGTGGCCGACGCGCTGCGCACCGAGACCGTGGGCGGAGTCCTCGTCCTCGTCGCGGCCATCGCCGCCCTCGTCTGGGCGAACGTCCCCGCGCTCCACGCCAGCTACGAAGCCGTCAGCCACTTCCACCTCGGCCCCGCCGCGCTCGGTCTCGACCTCTCCGTCGCGCACTGGGCGGCCGACGGCGTGCTCGCGGTGTTCTTCTTCGTCGCCGGGGCGGAACTCAAGCGCGAACTGGTCGCCGGGGACCTTCGCGACCCCAGGGCGGCCGCCCTGCCCGTGGCGGCAGCCCTGTGCGGGATGGCCGTACCCGCGCTGGTATACACCCTCACCGGCATCGCGGGGGGCGGCTCACTGGCCGGGTGGGCGGTGCCCACGGCCACCGACATCGCCTTCGCGCTCGCCGTGCTCGCGGTCATCGGCACCTCGCTGCCCAGCGCCCTGCGCGCCTTCCTGCTCACGCTCGCCGTCGTCGACGACCTCTTCGCCATCCTGATCATCGCGGTGTTCTTCACCGGCCGGATCGACTTCGCCGCGCTCGGCGGCGCCGTGGCCGCCCTCGCCGTCTTCTGGGTGCTGCTGCGCAGGGGGGTGCGCGGCTGGTACGTCTACGTGCCGCTCGCGCTGGTGACCTGGGCGCTGATGTACCGCAGCGGGGTGCACGCCACCATCGCGGGCGTCGCCATGGGGCTGATGCTGCGCTGCACGAGCCGGGAGGGCGAGGAGCGCTCGCCCGGGGAGCGGATCGAGCATCTGGTGCGGCCGCTGTCGGCGGGGCTCGCGGTGCCGCTGTTCGCGCTGTTCAGCGCCGGGGTGCCGGTCTCCGGCGGCGCGCTCGCGCAGGTCTTCACCCGGCCGGAGACGCTCGGCGTGGTGCTCGGCCTGGTCGTGGGCAAGACGGTCGGCGTCTTCGGCGGCACCTGGCTCACCGTGCGGTTCACCCGGGCCACGCTCGGCGAGGGACTGGCGTGGGCCGACGTGTTCGCGGTCGCGACGCTCGCGGGGATCGGTTTCACCGTCTCGCTGCTGATCGGCGAGCTGGCCTTCGCGGACGACACGGCGCTGACCGCCGAGGTCAAGGCGGCCGTCCTCGTCGGATCGCTGATCGCGGCCATCTGTGCGACCGTGCTGCTGAAGGTACGCAATGCGAAATACCGCGGGCTGTGCGAGGACGAGGAGCGCGACGAGGACGAGGACGGCATTCCCGACGTCTACGAGCAGGAGGACCCGGCGTACCACCTGCGCATGGCCGCGATCCACGAGCGCCGGGCCGCCGAGCACCGTCGGCTGGCCGCCGAGAAGGCCGCCGCCGCGCGGGACGCGCGTGCGTAAGTACCCGGCGGGGCAGGCGGGCAGAACGGTCGTCCGGCATGATCTGACGAGACGGTACAAAACAAGCGGTACACCAAGACGGCACCACTTCAGAGGGAGAACGCGATGAGCGCACCCGACGGCAGCCCGGTCGGCGCCGAACACAGCATCGGCCAGTTGTTCGCCTCGGCGTCGACCGACTTGTCGGCGCTGGTGCACGACGAGATCGCCCTGGCCAAGGCGCAGCTCAAGCAGGACGTCAAGCGCGGTGCGATGAGCGGCGGTTCGTTCTCGGTGGCGGGCGCGCTGCTGCTGTTCTCCCTGCCGATGCTCAACTTCGCGCTGGCGTACGGCATCCGCACGTGGAGCAACTGGAATCTCGCGATCTGCTTCCTGCTCTCCTTCGCGGCCAACGTGCTGATCGCCGGGCTCCTCGCGCTCGCCGGCCTGATGCTCGCCAAGAAGACCAAGAAGAGCAAGGGCCCGCAGAAGGTGGCCGCTTCGATGAAGGAGTCGGCGGGCGTGCTCCAGAACGCCAAGCCGCACCCGCGCGGAACCGGCCCGCAGCACCCGCGCGCGCTGCCTCCGGGGGAGCGGGCGCGCAAGGCTGTGGCACGCTCGTCCTCATGACGGAACCCGCCGCCGCCCCGGCCGTACGCATCGGCATCCCCTCCGGGGAACAGGTCACCCACCGGGACGTCGCCGCCAACGGCGCACGCTTCCACATCGCCGAACTCGGCGACGGACCCCTGGTGATGCTGCTGCACGGCTTCCCGCAGTTCTGGTGGACCTGGCGCTATCAGCTCTCCGCGCTCGCCGCCGCGGGCTATCGCGCCGTCGCCATGGACCTGCGCGGTGTCGGCGGCAGCGACCGCACCCCGCGCGGCTACGATCCCGCGAACCTCGCGCTGGACGTGACCGGTGTGATCCGTTCGCTGGGCGAGCCCGACGCCGCCCTGGTCGGCCACGACCTGGGCGGCTATCTGGCGTGGACGGCCGCGGCGATGCGGCCCAAGCTGGTGCGGCGGCTCGCCGTGGTGTCGATGCCGCACCCCAGACGGTGGCGGGCCGCGATGCTGCGGGACGCCCGCCAGACGGCGGCCAGTTCCTACATCTGGGGGTTCCAGCGGCCGTGGATCCCCGAGCGGCGGCTGACCGCCGACGACGGGGCGCTGGTGGGCCGGCTGATCCGGGACTGGTCCGGGCCGCGCCTGCCGGAGGACGCGGACGTGGAGACGTACCGGCGGGCCATGTGCATCCCGTCCACCGCGCACTGCTCGGTCGAGCCGTACCGCTGGCTGGTGCGCTCGCTGGCGCGACCCGACGGCATCCAGTTCAACCGCCGGATGAAGCGGCCGGTACGGGTGCCGACGCTGCATCTGCACGGTTCCCTCGACCCCGTCATGCGCACGCGCAGCGCGGCCGGTTCGGGCGAGTACGTGGAAGCGCCCTACCGCTGGCGGCTGTTCGACGGTCTGGGGCACTTCCCGCACGAGGAGGACCCGGTGGCGTTCTCCACCGAGCTGATCAACTGGCTGAAGGACCCCGAACCCGACCGGTGACCGTACGGGCGCGCGGAGTGCCCCTTTTCCCGACCGTTCCTGAACACTTGTCCCCCGAACGGCCACATGCCTGACGCATAGGCCGATCGGTGGGCACGGAAGCGGTTATCGACCTTGGGACGGGGGCACACGTCGGGGTATGGGCTGGACGCACGACTACAGTGACGCACCCCGCGACCGCCGCTCTCTCGCCGGACTCGGTCCGGCGCGGCGAGGGACACCGCAACTGGCGGAAGCGGACCCGAGGGTGGGGATTCCGCGCATTCTGCGCCGCAGGGCCCGCTGGGTCTCGGTACGGCTGCGTCACCCGAGGGGCTGACGCGGCCGCGGCCACCGGACCGCGCCGAAGCCGTCACGGCGGCCGCACCGGCCCACGCCGAGCCCCACACCCCCGGACCTCACAGCCCGGGCCTCACAGGGCGCAGTTGTCCGTGCCCACCTGCTCGGCGGCGGTGCGCCCCTTGGCGATGTCGGTGCGGATCTCGTCGGCCGTGAGGGCGTAGCCGGTCTGGGCGTCGTCCAGGGACTTGGCGAACACCACGCCGTACACCTTCCCCTGGGGGGTGAGCAGCGGGCCGCCGGAGTTGCCCTGGCGGACGGTGGCGTAGAGCGAGTACACGTCGCGGGCGACGGTGCCCCGGTGGTAGATGTCCGGCCCGTTGGCCGTGATGCGCCCGCGTACGCGCGCCGCGCGCACGTCGTACGAGCCGTTCTCCGGGAACCCGGCCACGATCGCGCCGTTGCCGCCGTCCGCGTCCTGGGCGGAGAACCGCAGCGCGGGCGCCTTCAGATCGGGCACGTCCAGGACGGCGATGTCGCGCCGCCAGTCGTAGAGCACGACCTTGGCGTCGTACTTGCGGCCCTCGCCGCCTATCTGGACGGTGGGTTCCTCGACGCCGCCCACCACGTGCGCGTTGGTCATCACGCGGCGGTCGCCGAAGACGAAGCCGGTGCCCTCCAGGACCTTGCCGCAACTGTGCGCGGTGCCCGTGACCTTGACGATGGAGCGCTGGGCCCGCACGGCGACCGCGCCGCGCGCGAGGGCCGGGTCGGGTGGCTGGACCTCCTTGATGGGCTCGTTGGAGAACGGGCTGAAGACCTGCGGGAAGCCGTTCTGGGCGAGGACGGAGGTGAAGTCCTTGAACCAGATGTCGGCCTGACCCGGCAGCATCTGGTCCATGCCGACCAGCACCCGGGAGTCGCGCACCTCGCGGCCGACCGTCGGCAGCGTGGTCTGCGCGAGCGCGGAGCCGAGCAGCCAGGCGACCAGCAGCATCGCGGCGACGTTGACGAGCGCGCCGCCGGTCGCGTCCAGGGCACGCGCCGGTGACCACGTGATGTGGCGGCGCAGTCTGCCGCCGAGGTGCGTGGTCAGCGCCTGGCCGACCGAGGCCACGACGATCACGACGACCACGGCCACCACGGCGATCGCGGTGCCGACCTTGCGGCCGCCGGTCAGGGCGTCCCAGATCACCGGCAGCGCGTAGACGGTGACGAGACCGCCGCCGAGGAAGCCGGTCACCGACAGGATGCCGACGACGAAGCCCTGGCGGTAGCCGACGACGGCGAACCAGGCGGCCGCGGCCAGCAGGAGGATGTCGAGCACGTTCACCGCTTCTGGACCCGCCCCATCACTTTCGCTCCGGCCCCGGCGGCTCGGCCGGGGGCCCGGGGAGCGGCGGCAGGTCCGCCGATGTCGTGCCCCCGGGGAAAACACCGCACGGACACCCTGTCACGACCGCCGGTCGAGCGGGACCTGCCGGGACCTGTCCCAGGGCAGCTCCCAGCCCGCGTAGTGCAGCAGCCGGTCGATGACTCCGGCGGTGAATCCCCACACCAGGGCCGATTCGACCAGGAACGCCGGGCCGCGGTGGCCGCTGGGGTGGATGGCCGTGGCACGGTTGGCGGGGTCCGTGAGATCCGCCACGGGCACGGTGAAGACCCGCGCGGTCTCGTTGGGGTCGACGACGCCGACCGGGCTGGGCTTGCGCCACCAGCCGAGCACGGGCGTGACGACGAACTCGCTGACCGGGATGTAGAGCGCGGGCAGCACGCCGAAGAGCTGCACGCCCGCCGGGTCGAGCCCGGTCTCCTCCTCGGCCTCGCGCAGCGCGGCCCGCAGCGGCCCGTCGGTCTTCGGGTCGCCGTCCACCGGGTCGAGCGCGCCGCCGGGGAAGGACGGCTGGCCGGCGTGCGAGCGCAGCGAACCGGCGCGCTCCATGAGCAGCAGTTCGGGGCCGCGCTCGCCCTCGCCGAAGAGGATCAGCACCGCCGACTGGCGGCCCGAGCCGTTCTCCGGCGGCAGGAAGCGGCTGAGCTGGAGCGGCTGGACCGTCTCGGCGGCGCGTGCCACCGGCTCCAGCCAGTCCGGCAGACCTTCCCGGCGCAGCGCCACCGGCCCCTCGTGCGTGTCCCGCGTGTACGTCATGCCCGCCCCCTCGCCGTCGCCGTCGTCCGTGCTCCTCGTGCCCCTGCCGTCATCCGGCCCCCAGCGGCGGGGCCGGGATGCCGCCCGCGTCCAGGTACGCCTGCGGCGGGTTCAGCCGCTGGCCGGGGAAGCCGCCCTTCTCGTACTTGAGGAGCTTCCTCGCCTTCTCCGGGTCCGTCTCGCCCTCGCCGTACGAGGGGCAGAGCGGGGCGATGGGGCAGGCGCCGCAGGCGGGCCTGCGGGCGTGGCAGATGCGGCGGCCGTGCCAGATGACGTGGTGGGACAGGTCGGTCCAGTCCTTCTTGGGGAACAGCTCCGCGACGGCCGCCTCGATCTTCTCGGGCTCGGTCTCCTCGGTCCACTTCCAGCGCCTGACCAGCCGCTGGAAGTGGGTGTCCACGGTGATCCCGGGCCGCCCGAAGGCGTTGCCGAGGACCACGAAGGCGGTCTTGCGGCCGACTCCGGGCAGCTTGACCAGGTCCTCGAACCTGCCGGGCACCTCGCCGCCGAAGTCCTCCACGAGGGCCTTGGAGAGCCCTATGACCGAGCGCGTCTTGGCCCGGAAGAAGCCGCAGGGCCGCAGGATCTCCTCGACCTCCTGCGGGTCGGCGGCCGCGAGGTCCTCGGGGGTGGGGTACTTGGCGAAGAGCGCCGGAGTCGTCTGGTTCACGCGCAGGTCGGTGGTCTGGGCCGACAGGACCGTGGCGACCAGGAGCTGGAAGGGGTTCTCGAAGTCCAGCTCGGGGTGGGCGTAGGGGTAGACCTCGGCCAGCTCGCGGTTGATCCGGCGGGCGCGGCGGACCAGGGCGGTGCGGGACTCGCCGGTGCCGGACGTTCCGGGGACGCGGGAGCCGGCCTTCTTCGCCGCCGCAGCCTTTTTTACGGTTTTCACCTTTTTGCCACTTCCATCGGAACCCTGTTCGCCCACGGCGGAATCGCGGCGCACCGTCACCCGTTCAGCCCCCTCGGCCTGTGCTCTCACCGGCTGTTTGGACACCCGGCCAGCCTAAAGCCCGGCACCGTCATCCGCCCCGGACCCGGAGGATCAGCCCCCGATTGGACCCCTGCCGCTCACGTTGGGACACGTGTGCGGCATCCTTGTGACAGATCACACTGTTTGGACGGTCCGGCAAAATGGGGAGCACGGTCCCCTGGCACGTGGGGGAGAACCATCCCCTGAGCAGGTCGACAAGGAGAGAACTCGTGGACGACGTTCTGCGGCGCAACCCGCTCTTCGCGGCTCTCGACGACGAGCAGTCCGCGGAGCTTCGCGCCTCCATGAGTGAGGTGACCCTCGCCCGTGGAGACTCCCTGTTCCACGAGGGGGACCCCGGTGACCGGCTCTACGTCGTCACGGAGGGCAAGGTCAAGCTTCACCGCACCTCCCCCGACGGGCGGGAGAACATGCTGGCCGTCGTCGGCCCCGGTGAGCTGATCGGCGAGCTGTCGCTGTTCGACCCCGGCCCGCGCACGGCGACCGCCACCGCGCTGACCGAGGTCAAGCTGCTCGGCCTCGGCCACGGCGACCTCCAGCCCTGGCTGAACGCGCGCCCTGAGGTGGCCACCGCCCTGCTGCGCGCGGTCGCCCGCCGGCTGCGCAAGACCAACGACGCCATGTCGGACCTGGTCTTCTCCGACGTTCCGGGCCGTGTCGCGCGCGCCCTGCTCGACCTCTCCCGCCGCTTCGGCGTGCAGTCCGAGGAAGGCATCCACGTCGTCCACGACCTCACGCAGGAAGAGCTGGCCCAGTTGGTCGGCGCCTCCCGCGAGACCGTGAACAAGGCGCTGGCCGACTTCGCCCAGCGCGGCTGGCTGCGCCTGGAGGCGCGCGCGGTGATCCTGCTGGACGTGGAACGCCTGGCGAAGCGCTCGCGCTGACCCACCACACGCGCGGTGACAAGGGCCCTGCCGGACGGCGGGGCCCTTTCCCGTGGGCGCGGGGCCCCTGCCTGTGACCCTGTCGACGGCCTCGCCCGGAGCGGCCCGTCGTATTCGCCGTAATTCGGCTGATCGCAGGTGCCCCGGCGGGGCAGAGTGCGGGTATGCCCGAGCCTCAGCGCCTTCCCGCCCCGCACGGACTGGACCCCGACGGGTTCATCGCGCGCGAGGGCTCCCTCGCGCGGGTGCAGCCCGCCTTCCGCCCGGTCGTGGCCGCCACGCGCGAGCGCGTCGTGGCCGCCTGGGGCGACCGGCTGGACAGCGCCTACCTCTACGGCTCGATCCCGCGCGGCACCGCGCGGGAGGGCCGCAGCGACCTGGACCTGCTGATCGCGCTGCGCACCGAGCCGACCGAGGCCGACCGGACCCTGGCGGACGCCCTCTCGGCCTCCCTGGACCGCGAGTACGGCGTGATCGACGGCGTGGGCACCCTGTTGTACGGCCGGGAGCGGCTGCTGAGCGAGCGTGAGCGGCACGACCTGGGCTGGTTCCTGTCCTGCCTGTGCACCCCGCTCCTCGGGGACGACCTGGCCGCCCTCCTCCCCCGCTACCGTCCGACCTCCCTGCTCGCCCGCGAGACCAACGGCGACCTCGCCCGGCTGCTGCCCCGCTGGCGGACCCGGATCGCGGGCGCGCCGGACACCGAGGAGGCCCGCAGACCGCTGGTGCGCTTCATGTCCCGCCACCTCGTGCGCACCGGCTTCACCCTCGTCATGCCCCGCTGGCAGGGCTGGACGAGCGACCTGAACGAGATGGCGGAGGTCTTCGGGGCGTACCACCCGCAGCGGGCCGCGCCGATGCGTGTGGCGGCGCGCTACGGCCGGGAGCCCGCCGGGGACGCGGGGGTGCTGCGGCTGTACGTGGACGACCTCGGCCCCTGGCTCGCCGCCGAGTACGCGCGCGTGCACGGCGAGAAGGTCCTCCGCGAGGAGGAGACGACGCCCTGAGCGGGGCTCAGGTCCTGGACCGGCCCTCGGTCGGGACAGGGCGCTCAGATCAGCCCGTGCTCACCCAGATAGTCCAACTGGGCGCGGACGGACAGTTCGGCCGCGGGCCACAGGGAGGGGTCCACGTCGGCGTAGACGTGGGCGACTATCGCGGGCGCGGTGCGGTGACCGTTCTCCACGGCCGTCTCGACCTGGGCGAGCCGGTGGGCGCGGTGGGCGAGATAGAACTCCACGGCGCCCTGGGCGTCCTCCAGGACCGGACCGTGGCCCGGCAGGACGGTGTGCACGCCGTCGTCCACGGTGAGCGAGCGCAGCCGGCGCAGCGAGGCCAGGTACTCCCCCAGACGGCCGTCGGGGTGCGCCACCATGGTCGTGCCGCGTCCGAGGATCGTGTCGCCGGTCAGCACCGCGCGGTCGGCCGGGAGATGGAAGCTCAGCGAGTCGGCGGTGTGCCCGGGGGTCGGTACGACCCGCAGTTCGAGGCCGCCGGTGGTGATCACGTCCCCGGCGGCCAGGCCCTCGTCGCCCAGGCGCAGCGCCGGGTCGAGGGCACGCACGCGCGTGCCGGTCAGTTCCGCGAAGCGGGCGGCGCCCTCGGCGTGGTCGGCGTGGCCATGGGTGAGCAGGGTGAGGGCTATGCGGCGCCCGGCCTGTCCCGCCGCGTCCACGACCGCGCGCAGATGGCCCTCGTCCAGGGGACCGGGGTCTATGACCACAGCCAGCCCCGAGTCGGGCTCGGCGACGATCCAGGTGTTGGTGCCGTCCAGGGTCATCGCGGAGGCGTTCGGCGCGAGGACGTTGACGGCCCGTTCGGTCGCGGGGCCCGAGCGGACCACGTCGCGGGGCTGTCCGGGCAGTACGGCGGCGTCGGTCATGCCGCACCTCCGCCGGGGACCGCCGGGACGTGTTTGGTGAACTCGTCGTGCCCGGGCCAGCTCAGCACGACCTCGCCGTCCCGCAGCCGGGCGCGCGCCAGCACCGGGGACATGTCCCGCTCCGGCGCGGCCGCGAGCGCCTCGGCGGCGGTGCCGTACGGGAGCAACTGGCGCAGGGTGGCGATGGTGGGCGGCATCATCAGCAGCTCGCCCCGGTCGTATCCGGCGGCGGCGTCCCCGGGGCGGGTCCAGACCGTGCGGTCGGCCTCGCCCGAGGTCTCGCGGGTGCGCTGGCCCTCGGGGAGGACGGCGACGAAGAACCAGGTGTCGTAACGGCGGGTCTCGAACTCCGGGGTGATCCAGCGGGTCCAGGCGCCGAGCAGGTCGGAGCGCAGCACCAGACCCCTGCGGTCCAGGAACTCCGCGAAGGACAGCTCGTGGGCGATCAGGGCGGCGCGGTCGGCCTCCCAGTCGTCGCCGCTGGTGTCGCCCACGACCGCGTCGGGGCCGCTTCCGGCGAGCAGGACGCCCGCCTCCTCGAACGTCTCCCGCACGGCCGCGCAGACGACGGCCTGCGCGCCGTTCTCGTCCACCCCGAGCCGGTCGGCCCACCAGGCGCGCGAGGGGCCCGCCCAGCCGATCTCACGGTCGTCGTCGCGCGGGTCGACCCCACCGCCCGGATACGCGTACGCGCCTCCGGCGAAAGCCATGGAGGCGCGTCTGCGCAGCATGTGCACGGCCGGCCCGGCCGGCGTGTCCCGCAGCAGCAGGACGGTCGCCGCGCGCCTGGGCGCCACGGGAGTGAGCGTGCCGTCCGCGAGCGCGCGGATGCGGTCCGGCCACTCCGGGGGGTACCACTGACCGTTCGCCATGGCCGGAGGCTATCCCGGACAGAGCGAATGTTCGAGAGGTGGCCGGGGGTCGTGCGGGAGGTTTGACGTGGGGGTCACGCAAGGGGCCCCCACCTGGGCCGGGGAGGCGGCTCCGCCTGGCCTACGGAAGCAGCTCCACCTGGATCTCGACCTCCACCGGCGCGTCCAGCGGCAGCACCGCGACGCCCACCGCGCTGCGGGCGTGCACGCCCCGGTCGCCGAGGACCTCGCCGAGCAGTTCGCTGGCGCCGTTGAGCACGCCGGGCTGGCCGGTGAAGTCGGACGCGGAGGCCACGAAGCCCGTGACCTTCACCACGCGGGCGACGCGATCCAGATCACCCACGACGGACTTCACGGCGGCCAGCGCGTTCAGCGCGCAGGTGCGGGCGAGGTCCTTGGCCTCCTCCGCGGTGACCTCGGCGCCCACCTTGCCGGTGACCGGGAGCTGCCCGTCCACCATCGGGAGCTGGCCCGCGGTGTAGACGTACGAACCGGACAGCACGGCCGGCTGGTAGGCGGCCAGCGGCGGCACGACCTCGGGCAGGGTCAGCCCCAGTTCGGCCAGCCGGGCGTCCACCGCGCTCACGCCTGCTTCTCCCGCTTCAGGTAGGCCACGAGCTGCTCCGGGTTGGGCCCGGGAACGACCTGGACCAGCTCCCAGCCGTCCTCGCCCCAGTTGTCCAGAATCTGCTTCGTGGCGTGGACGAGCAGCGGCACGGTCGAGTATTCCCACTTGGTCATGGGGCCGACTGTAGTCGCTGTTATCCACAGCCTCCCGCGTGACTGTGGCCCAGACTGGTTAGTCTCGAAGACGTGAGCAGGCTCCAGGTCGTCAGCGGCAAGGGCGGGACCGGAAAGACGACGGTCGCCGCCGCCCTCGCGCTGGCCCTCGCGACCGAGGGGAAGCGGACGCTTCTCGTGGAGGTCGAGGGCCGGCAAGGCATCGCACAGCTCTTCGAGACCGAAGCGCTGCCCTACGAGGAGCGGAAGATCGCCGTCGCTCCCGGGGGCGGGGAGGTGTACGCACTCGCCATCGATCCCGAACAGGCCCTTCTGGACTATCTCCAGATGTTCTACAAACTCGGCGGCGCGGGCCGCGCCCTGCGAAAACTGGGCGCCATAGACTTCGCGACCACCATCGCGCCCGGTCTCAGAGACGTCCTGCTGACCGGCAAGGCGTGCGAGGCGGTGCGCCGCAAGGACAAGAGCGGCGCGTTCCTCTACGACCACGTCGTGATGGACGCACCCCCGACCGGTCGCATCACCCGCTTCCTCAACGTCAACGACGAGATGGCGGGCCTCGCCAAGATCGGGCCGATACACAATCAGGCGCAGGCCGTGATGCGGGTGCTCAAGTCGCCCGAGACGGCCGTGCATCTGGTGACGCTGCTGGAGGAGATGCCGGTCCAGGAGACCGCCGACGGCATCGCCGAACTCCGCGCGGCGGGGCTCCCGGTGGGCGAGATCATCGTCAACATGGTGCGCCCCGAGGTGCTGGACGCGTCCGACCTGGAACTGGCCCGGACGGTCCCGCACGCCGCCGTCGCCCGCGCGCTGTCCGCGGCCGGGCTCGGCGGCGCCCGCCGGGGCGGAGGCGCCGAGCGGCTGGTCGACCCGCTGCTGAACCAGGCCGCCGAGTACGCCGAGCGGTACGCGCTGGAGCAGGAGCAGCGCGCGGTCCTCGCCGAACTGGGCCTGCCGATGCGCGAACTGCCGCTGTTCGCCGAGGGCATGGACCTCGCGGGCCTGTACGAACTCGCCACCGAGCTGCGGAAGCAGGGGTTGTCATGAGTGTGGACCCGGCACGGCCCAAAGCCGCCGGAGCGCCCGCCGAGGACGGCGAGCGCCCCGGTCTGTCCCCCGCCCGCACGCTCGACGTGGACGCCCTCCTGGACGACCCCGGGACCCGGATCGTGGTGTGCTGCGGCTCCGGCGGCGTCGGCAAGACCACCACGGCGGCGGCGCTCGCGCTGCGCGCGGCCGAGCGGGGCCGCAAGGTGGTCGTCCTCACCATCGACCCGGCCAAGCGGCTGGCGCAGTCCATGGGCATCGACTCGCTGGACAACGTGCCGCGCCGGGTGAAGGGCACCGAGGACCGCCGTCCGGACGCCGGGTCCGACGACACCCCGGGCGGCGAACTGCACGCCATGATGCTCGACATGAAGCGCACCTTCGACGAGGTCGTGGAGGCGCACGCGGACCCCGAGCGGGCCGCCCAGATCCTGGCGAACCCCTTCTACCAGACGGTCTCCGGAGGTTTCGCGGGCACGCAGGAGTACATGGCGATGGAGAAGCTCGGCCAGCTCCGCGCCAAGGACGAGTGGGACCTGATCGTCGTCGACACCCCGCCCTCCCGCAACGCGCTGGACTTCCTGGACGCGCCCAAGCGGCTCGGCTCGTTCCTGGACGGCCGGCTGATCCGGGTCCTCACCGCCCCGGCGAAGCTCGGCGGCCGCGCCGGGATGGCCTTCCTGAACGTCGGCATGTCGATGATGACCGGCACGCTCGGCAAGCTGCTGGGCGGTCAGCTCCTGAAGGACGTACAGACCTTCGTCTCCGCGATGGACACCACCTTCGGCGGGTTCCGTACGCGCGCGGACGCCACGTTCAAGCTCCTCCAGGCGCCCGGTACGGCGTTCCTCGTGGTCGCCGCGCCGGAGCGGGACGCGCTGCGCGAGGCGGCGTACTTCGTGGAGCGCCTCGCGGCGGAGAAGATGCCGCTGGTCGGACTGGTCCTCAACCGCGTGCACGCGAGCGGGGCCGGAGGACTGTCCGCCGAGCGGGCGCTCGCGGCCGCGGAAAATCTTGCGGAGGACCGCATTGTCGATCAGGGGGACGGGAAAGCTGGATCTCGTAACTCTCCCGACATGTACGGAAGTTCAGACTCCGCTCCCGAGGAACCGGCCCCCGGCGCAGGCTCCCCCGCCACCGATCCGGACCGGTCCGTCGACGAGCTGACGGCGGGCCTGCTCAGGCTGCACGCCGACCGGATGCAGTTGCTCGCACGCGAGCAGCGCACCCGGGACCGCTTCGTCTCCCGCCACCCCGAGGTGGCGCTCGTCGAGGTCCCGGCCCTCCCCGGCGACGTACACGACCTGGCGGGCCTGCGCGACATCGGAGACCGTCTCTCCGAGGGCCGCACGGAACTGAGCTGACGGGGCCCTGGCCGGGCGGGCTGCCGACACAGGGCCCGCGCCCCGGGCGGACGAGGCGACCGGCGTAGGCCGTGACGGCCCCTCGGCGCGGCACGGCGGTATCGGCACGTCGGCACCGGGACGGTGCCGACGGCATCCCGGTCGCGGGCGCACGCCCCGCAGGACACCGGCCACAGCCCGACGCCACCGATCACGTCGCATCCCACGGCACGCACGGCGGCCCCAGCCGTATGCGGGCCACGGCGACCGCCCACGGTGCGGCAGCCACGCTTCCGGCGCCGCAGACGCTCGCGACCCCACACGGGTACGAGCAGCGGAGGCACCATGGAACCCGGCGACCGCCCAACACCCGCGGGACGCAAGGGAAGCAGCCGCCTCACCTTCGGCTGCGGACCCTCCAGGCCCCGCAGTCACACGCCTGCCACCGCGGCACTCCGGCCGGATCACCCGTGCCCAGCGCACTCACGGCAAGGATGTCCCCGGGCGAACCCCCGCGGAGCGCCCCGCACATGCCCCTCCGGCCTATGCCGGAGGCAAGCCCTCAGCTCACCGCCGCGTAGTTCTCGTACACCTCGTCGTTGTCGAGGGGCACGATTCCCGCGCCGCGCTCGTACTCCGAACGAGCGGTCTCCAGCAGGCGTCGCCAGGAGGTGACGGTGGGGCGCCGGCGCAGCAAAGCGCGGCGCTCGCGCTCCGTCATGCCTCCCCACACACCGAACTCCACGCGGTTGTCCAGCGCGTCCGCCAGGCACTCCGTCCGCACCGGGCACCCGGTGCACACCGCTTTCGCCCTGTTCTGCGCTGCTCCCTGAACGAACAGTTCATCCGGATCGGTAGTGCGGCAGGCGGCCTGCGCACTCCAGTCGGTAACCCAGCCCATACCGGCGCCGTCCTCTCCCGAATCGAGGCTCCCCCACGGCGGCAGCGGCATATTCACCGCCGCCAGTTGAGGACGTTACGGAAGGCGCGGACAGCGCAACACCCCCTTCGGGCCCAATCTTGAATGGCCCGAACGGACTATGGGTAAGCGGCAGATCACCCGGAGGAGTGAGCTGACGACATGCGTGATCATCCCGGCGAAGCGGGACGGTTGTGGTGCGCCACAAGGGGCGTCCGGTGACACACGAGGCGGATTCGGACACGGCCCGCCGGAAAGTGGGGGTACTCCCGGAACGATTCGGGGTCGCCGGACGTATTGCTCCATGACCGCACCGCTGTGACAGTTGAGAGCAGCTTAGGCCAATGCCTGTGCGCGTGTCCGGCGAATGAACACGGACGCGCCCCGCCGCGCCCTGCCGTAACGCGCCGTGCCACCGGCGTACGTCACGATCCTGCACCCGAACATCCCGAAGGACTGTCGGTCCATCGGAACGCTCATCAGTACGGATTAGGCTGCCCCCATGCCAAAGAAGCGCTCCGGCGGTGGCCTCTCGACGACGCAGCAGGCCGCCAAGTTCCTCGGTGTCAGTGTGCTGGCGGGGGCGGTGCTCGCGGGCATCGCGCTGCCCGCCGCGGGGGCGCTGGGCCTCGCGGCGAAGGGCTCCGTCCAGGGGTTCGACGAGATCCCCGCCAACCTCAAGAGCCCTCAGCTCAGCCAGCGCACGACGATACTGGACAGCCGGGGCCACCAGATCGCGACCGTCTACTCCCGCGACCGCACGGTGGTGGACCTCAAGGACATCTCGCCGTACATGCAGAAGGCGATCGTCGCGATCGAGGACTCGCGCTACTACCAGCACGGCGCGATCGACCTCAAGGGCGTGCTGCGCGCCCTGAACAAGAACGCGCAGGAGGGCGGGGTCGCCCAGGGCGCCTCCACGCTCACCCAGCAGCTCGTGAAGAACTACTTCATCGAGGAGGCGGGCGACGACCCGACCAAGGTCGCCCAGGCCACCCAGCAGACCCTCGGCCGCAAGGTCCGCGAGCTGAAGTACGCGATCCAGATCGAGGAAAAGCTCGGCAAGAAGAAGATCCTGGAGAACTACCTCAACATCACGTTCTTCGGCGAGCAGGCGTACGGCGTCGAGGCCGCCTCGCAGCGTTACTTCTCCAAGCACGCCAAGGACCTCGACCTCCAGGAGTCCGCGCTCCTCGCCGGCATCGTCCAGTCCCCGAGCCGCTACGACCCGGTGAACGACGAGGCCGAGGCCACCAAGCGGCGCAACACCGTGCTCCAGCGCATGGCCGAGGTCGGCGACATCTCCCAGGCGGAAGCCGACGCCGCGATGGAGAAGCCGCTCGGGCTGCACGTCAGCCAGCCGAAGAACGGCTGCATCACCGCGACGCACGGCTCGGCGTTCTTCTGCAAGTACGTCGAGAACGTCTTCCTGACCGACCCGACCTT
This sequence comes from Streptomyces sp. NPDC005004, assembly GCF_053600675.1. Lineage (NCBI taxonomy): Bacteria > Bacillati > Actinomycetota > Actinomycetes > Kitasatosporales > Streptomycetaceae > Streptomyces > Streptomyces sp. NPDC005004. Next base: position 303,734 of record NZ_JBSGAH010000002.1, on the reverse strand, counting down.
CGGCAAGACCCGCGAGGCGCGCGCCAAGCTCTGGAACAAGGGCGGACTGACGATCCGTACGACCCTGGACCCGCAGGCCCAGGACTCCGTGCAGGCATCGCTCAAGGACCACGTCTACAAGTCCGACAAGGTCGCCGCGGCCGCCACCCTGGTCCAGCCGGGCACCGGCAAGGTCCTGGCGATGGGCCAGTCGAAGCCGTTCGGCTACGCCAAGGACGAGACCGAGTACAACTTCTCGGTGGACAAGGCCTACGGCGGCTCCAACTTCGGCTTCCCGACGGGCTCGACGTTCAAGCCGTTCGTGGCCGCGGCCGCCATCGAGGGCGGCAAGCCGCCGACCCAGTCGTACTCCGCGCCGTACAAGATGAACTACCCGAGCCCCGTGCAGCGGTGCTCCGGCGGGCCGTACGTCAACACCAGGAACGAGACGGTGGAGAACGAGAACGAGTCCGAGAAGGGCCCGTACCGCATGAAGGAGGCGATGGCCAAGTCGGTCAACACCTACTTCGTGCAGCTCATCTCCGACATCGGTCTGTGCCCGGTGGTGAAGATGACCGACGCGCTGCACGTGGTGCAGGGCGACGGCTCGAAGCTGCCGCAGACCCCCTCCATCGCGCTCGGCTCGATCGGCCTGTCGCCGCTGACCATGGCGAGCGCGTACGCGACCTTCGCCTCGCGCGGCACCTACTGCACGCCGGTCGCCATCGAGTCGATCACCCGGAGGTCCGGCACCGAGGAGACCTCGCTCCCGGTCCCGAAGACGACCTGCTCGCGGGCGATGAGCCAGAAGACCGCGGACACGGTGAACACGCTGCTGCGCGGCGTGGTCGACTCCGGTACCGGTAAGGAAGCGGGTCTGACCGACCGCGAGAGCGCGGGCAAGACGGGCACGACGGACGAGCGCAAGAACGCCTGGTTCGTCGGCTACACGCCGAACCTGGCCGGTGCGGTCTGGGTCGGCAGCGCCCAGCAGAACGTGAAGATGACCGGCGTCACCATCGGCGGCGTCTACCGCCCGCTGGTCTACGGCGGCGAGGTCCCGGGCCCGATCTGGAAGGACGCCATGGCGGGCGCCCTCGTCGGAAAGGCCGCCCCGGACTTCCAGCTCGTCGACATCCCCGACGACGAGGACGACGACCACGGCAGGGACGGCGGCCGCGACCACGGCGACGACCACGGCCGTACGGGCGGCAATCACCGGGGCAATCCGGGCGGCGGCGGTCTGATCGGCGGACTCTTCGGCGGGCTGACGAACGGCGGCGGCACGGGGACGACGGGCGGCACCGGCGGTCGCACTCCCGGTACGACGAATCCGACCGTCACGGCGCCCCGGACCCCGACGCAGGGGCACGGCGGGGCGAACGGCGGCCGCCGGAACTGAGGAACCGAGGACCGTACGACGGCGGGGCCGCACCTACTGCGCGAGCAGGGGGTGCGGCCCCGAAGTCGTATCAGGGGGTGAGCCGGCTCAGCCCTGGAGGAGCTTCTTCACGACGGCGGCGACGCGGCCGCCCTCGGCCAGCCCGGCGACCTTCGGGTTCACGATCTTCATGACGGCGCCCATGGCGCGCGGGCCCTCGGCACCGGCGGCCCTGGCCTCCTCGACCGCCTGGGCGACGATCGTGTTCAGCTCGTCGTCGGAGAGCTGCTTGGGCAGGTACGTGGCGAGGATCTCGCCCTCCGCCTTCTCCCGCTCGGCCGACTCCGCACGACCACCCTGCGCGAACGCCTCGGCCGCCTCGCGACGCTTCTTGGCCTCCTTGGTGATCACCTTGAGGACCTCGTCGTCGGACAGCTCGCGCTTCTCCTTGCCGGCGACCTCTTCCTTGGAGATCGCGGCCAGGGTCAGCCGGAGCGTGGAGGAGCGCAGCTCGTCGCGCTCCTTGATCGCGGCGTTGAGGTCGTCGTGCAGCTTCGCCTTGAGCGTGGTGGTCATGGTCCGATTGTCGCAGGTGCGGTGCTCGGGACGCGCCCCGATTTCACGGCCCGGCCTCCCGGTCCTCTCCGGCCCGAACTCCCTGTGCTCCAAAGGGCTCCCGGTCTCGCCGCCCGGCGGGGGTCTGACACGATGGTCGTATGCGCGCGCGATATGGAGTACCCCTGGGGATCATGGCGGCAGGCGCCGCCGGAGTGGCGTACGCGGCGGGGTTCGAGGCCCGCTCCTTCCGCCTCCGACGAGTGACGGTGCCGGTGCTGCCGCCGGGTATGCGCCCGCTGCGGGTGCTCCAGGTCTCCGACATCCACATGGTGAGCGGCCAGGGCAAGAAGCGGCGCTGGCTGCAGTCGCTCGCGGGTCTGCGTCCCGACTTCGTGATCAACACCGGCGACAACCTCTCGGACCCCGAGGGCGTCCCCGAGGTGCTGGACGCACTCGGCCCGCTGATGGAGTTCCCGGGCGCGTACGTCTTCGGGTCCAACGACTACTACGGCCCCAAGCTGCGCAACCCCGCCCGCTACCTCCTGGAGAAGGTCAGCGGCAACCACGGTCTGAACGGCAACGCGCCCGCCACCGGCGTGGTCCACAACCCCTGGGAGGACCTGCGGGACGGCTTCGACTCCGCGGGCTGGCTCAACCTGACCAACACCCGGGGCACGCTGAAGATCGACGGCTCCTCGATCGAGCTGACCGGCCTGGACGACCCGCACATCAAGCGCGACCGCTACGCGCGGGTGGCCGGCGGTCCGACGGCCGGCCACGACTTCTCGATGGGCGTCGTCCACGCGCCGTACCTGCGCACCCTGGACGCGTTCACCGAGGACGGCTATCCGCTGATCCTGGCCGGTCACACCCATGGTGGCCAGCTCTGCATCCCCTTCTACGGCGCGCTGGTCACCAACTGCGACCTGGACACGGACCGGGTGAAGGGGCTGTCGACGCACTCGGTGGACGGCCGGACCTCGTATCTGCACGTGTCGGCGGGGTGCGGGACGAACCGCTACACGCCGGTGCGGTTCGCGTGTCCCCCGGAGGTCACGTTGCTGACGCTGGTGGGACGGGTCTAGCGATCCTGGGGGCTTGAGGGCGGTGTACCCCTCCCGGAGTACGCCGAATAGCCCCATTCATCCCTCGTGCCTAGCGTGAGGGCATGACCGCACCGATACCCAGGGAGATCCCGGACCTGCCGGCGATTCCCAGCCCGCCCGTGCTCCAGCCGTCGCCGGTGCCGGTGACGGCGGTGGTGGCTCCGATCCGACGGCCCTGGGTGGCACTGTTCCGCCTGGGAACCGCGCTGCTCGCGGTGGCCGGGATCGCTCTGGAACTCATGATCGGCGCCCCTTCCCGCATCCTGAGCTACTTCGGCGTCCAGGCCGCTGCCCTGCTCGCGGTGGTCATGCTCCTGTCGGCGTCGCGCTCGTGGCGGGCACGGAGGGCGCTGCCGTCCGGGCTGTCGGGAGCGGCACTCCTCTACATGGTGACGAGCGCCCTGGCGTACCACGTGCTGCTCGCCCACACGACGCCCCCGTTCACGATGACGGGCACGTCGGCGATACCGGAACGCTGGCACGCCCAGTGGGGCGCGCTCCAGATCCTGTACACCGTGCTGCCGCTGGCGGCCCTGCTGGACTGGCTCCTCTTCACCCCGGCCCCCCGCCTGCACCTGCGCCAGGCGGCGGCGTGGCTGCTGTACCCGCTGGCGTACCTGATCTTCACGCTGACACGGGCGCTGTTCATCCCCTCGGACGGCACACGGGGCCGCTACCTCTACCCCTTCCTGGACGCCGCCGCCCACGGCTACCGCAGCACCCTCGCGAACGCCCTCCTGATCGGCCTCGCGATCTACGCCCTCGCCCTCCTCCTGGTCGCCCTCGACCACACCCGCCCGACCCCCACCCGCCGCCGCGTCTGACGCCGCCCACAACCGGATTTCGCCCTCAGCCCCCGGTGGGCTAAAGTAAACGACGTCGCCGCGACAGCAGCGACATCGGGGTGTAGCGCAGCTTGGCAGCGCGCTTCGTTCGGGACGAAGAGGTCGTGGGTTCAAATCCCGCCACCCCGACAGCCGTAAGACCAGGTCAGGCCCGGTGCTGAGAGATCAGCACCGGGCCTGACCTGCTGTATGCCTCCGCTGTGGGAGCAACCTCTTGCCAACTCGCTCACCCAGGTGCCGAGATTCGCAAGCTCTCCCCCGCCGAGCGCCGTTTCACCGGCCCGCAGCAGCTGACCGGCGCAGCCGCTTCCCGTTGCGGCCGACGTACGGTTGAACTACCGGACAGCGTCGATGAACACGACCGCCGCCTACTGCGCAGGGTCGCCGGCCTGGTGGCCGACCTACTGGTGACCAAGCACAGCTACTCCGACCTCTTCTTCGGTGTCCGACGCGGTGAACCGATGAGCGTCGTAGCCGAGATCCATTGGAGAGAACCGGCCGCGGAATCCGGGCGATGGCGCGCTCCCTGTCCCACGCGCTCATGCAGGCGCGGGGTGGACACACCACGGACGACGCGACGCTGCTCCTGGTGGAGTGGCGCGGCTGACCTCACTCCGGCGGTACCTCGGCGCTTCCGGTGTCGATGAGGATCTGATTCACCTGGGTGACGTTGCCGGCCCGGGCGTGCCTGGGCCATCGCGGCGGGGGCGGCCTCGGGCGCTGTGTGGGTCCAAATCCCGCCACCCCGACAGCCGTAATACCAGGTCAGGCGGGTACTGGATTCAGTACCCGCCTGACCTGTCCGGCTGGGATGGGTGGGCCTCCGGTCCGGAGGCCCACCCGAGGGCTGTCGGGAGTCCCTCAGGGGCCGACGCCCGCCTCGGCGGAGGGGGCGCGGCGGGAGCGCCACCACGTCCAGGCCGTGTGGCTCACGAGGGCGACGGCGACGGCGACGGCCGTGAAGCGGACGGTGGTCCAGGTGGCCAGGACGACCTGGCTCGGTCCGCGGGACTCCGTCTCCAGGCGCATGGTCGTCTCGTAGAAGGCCACCAGGGGAATGAGCAGCCGGAAGAACAGGCCGCCGATTCCCGGTACCCGCGCGATGTTTCCCAGGAGCCCGAGGGGTGCTCCGAAGACGAGTGCCAGCACGCCCCAGAGGGCGATTCCCGACGATCCCGCGCCCGAGGATTCCAGTCCGCCCAGGGAGGCCAGGCTCGCCTTGGTCAGGTAATAGGTCACCACACCGATGGCCAGTCCCAGAGGCGCGAGAACGACCGATTCGATTCTGGACCGGCGGAAATAACCCACCAGGAACGCGTAACAGGCCCACGGCCACCCACCGGTGAAAACGGCGCCCACGGCCACGCCCGGAAGTCCGCCCCCATGTTCGGCGGCAGGTCCCGCCAGGCCGAGAAACAAGCCGAGTGCGAGTGGCACCGCACACGACACGGCCCGAGCACCCCAAAAATTCACTGTAGGTCAACCCTCGTCACGGCGGACAGATTCACGCGTTGTCGTAGTACGCGAAGCAGGTCCATGCCGCACCCTGGGTCGAGTTGGCGTAGGAGGTCTCCCCCTTCGCCACCCAGCCACTGGAATGGTCGACGTTCTGGACCCTGACCGTCGACTTGTGCTTCACGTTCGCGATGTAGTTCGAGTAGCACTTCTTTCCGGCCGACACCAGATCGTACCCGTAGCACCATTTGCCGTGAGTCACGTTCTCGCAGGTATTGCCTTTCGGCTGCACGCCCGAATTCTTGATTTCCAGCCGTACCACGCCCCACTCGGAGGGGTTGCCCAGCTCCGCGGGCGGCTTGACGCCGTCACCCCTTTTATGGATGACGGGCTTCCCGGGTACGAGGCTGCCCTGCGACCCCTGGGCGGACGCCGGGGTGGCAAAGCCGGAAACCGCGAGCGCGGCGCCTGAGATACCGAAAAGTATTGCCTTTCCAAACTTCTTCATGTTGTCCCTTCCCCGTTCCCCGCTGTCGCGGGTTCCAAGGGATCTTCTACGAGGGTGCCGGGGCGGTCAAGGCTTGGCCGATTTATGGCCACGAAACGGCCAGAAATGATTTTCGGGGGCGTTATCCATGGGCGTGGTCGGGTACGCACGGACCTCGCCCCGTCCCGAAATTTCGCTGCGGGTGGCGGGTGGAGCGCCGATAGTGGGCGGATGGAGCTGGTGGAGATCGCGCGGCGGCTGGTGGGGGAGCGGCATCCCGGCGCTCGGGCCGCGTTTCTCGGGGGCAGTGTCGTGACGGAGCGGCGGACGGCGATGTCGGATCTCGACGTCGTGGTGCTGCTGGACGGGGAGCCCGCGCCGTATCGGGTCAGCCTTCGGTGGTCGGGGTGGCCGGTGGAGCTGTTCGCGCACACCGAGGCGTCGTGGGAGGCGTACGTCGGGCGGGAGGTGAGGCGGGGGCGGTCGCCGCTGCTTTTCATGTGCGCCGAGGGGGAGTTGCTGTTCGACGTGGACGGAGTGGGGATGCGGATCGCTGCGGAGGCGCGGGAGTTGGTGGATGCCGGGCCCCCCGCGGTGTCACGGGAAGAGGTCGACGACCTTCGGTATGCCCTCACCGATCTGCTCGATGACCTCGCGGGGAGCGGGGATCGGGCTGAGCGGTTGTTCATTGCCACCGAATTGGCGCGCAGGAGCGGGGAGTTGGCTCTGGTCGTCCGTCGGTCCTGGCGTGGAGGCGGGAAGTGGCTCGCTCGGCGGTTGGAGGTGGCTGTGCCGGGGCTGGGGGATCGGCTGGGGCGCGGGGTGAGGGAAGTGCTGCACGGGCGGGACGAGTTGCTTGTCTCCGTTGTGGACGAGGTGATGGCAGAGGTGGGTGGGCGGTTGTGGGTCGGGTACCGGCGGGGTGGGGCTGTCTGACGAGTCACCGGAACTCCGTTTTTTCGCCGCGGCGTTGAGCATCCCGGCGGGCGCCTTTACGCTCGGCTGCCACCCGTGGGGGAACCGCCCCGAGCCTGAAGGAGCCGCGCGTGCCCTTGATCGACGTCAATGGTGTCCCGGTCCACTACACCGACACGGGGGCGCCGCCCGGGAAGCCCGAGGCGCCTGCCGTCGTCTTCGGGCACGGATTGCTCTTCAGCGGGTGGATGTTCCATCCGCAGGTGGCGGCGCTGCGGGATGACTACCGGTGCGTGACCGTCGACTGGCGGGGGCAGGGGGAGACTCCGGCGGCGCCGGGCGGGTACGACATGGACAGCCTCACCGCCGATGCGGTCGCGCTGATCGAGGCGCTCGGGCTCGGCGCCGTGCATTACGTCGGGCTCTCCATGGGCGGCTTCGTCGGGCAGCGCATCGCGGCCCGGCACGGGGAGTCGCTTCGGTCGCTGACGCTGCTCGACACCAGCGCGGAGGTCGAGGAACCCGCGAGGGCCGGGGAGTACCGGCTGCTGGCCAACGTCTATCGGGTCACCGGGGTCCGGCCGGTCCTGAGCAGGGTGAAGGCGGAGATGTTCGGGCCCGGATTCCTCTCGTCACCGGAGAGCCGGCCAGTGGTCGACGAGTGGTTGCGGCGGCTGCGGCGCTGTCGGCGGTCGGGCATACGGAAGGCCGTGCTCGGGGTGGTCGAGCGCACGGGCATGAGCGGCGAACTCGGCCGTATCTCCGTGCCCACGCTGGTAGCCGTCGGTGCCGACGACACCGCCACTCCCGCCGTCGAGTCGGAGCGGATCGCGGCGGGTGTGAAGGGCGCTCGGCTGGAGGTGGTGCCCGGGTCGGGGCACAGCAGCACGGTGGAGCAGCCTGCGGTGGTGAACGGGCTGATCAGGGACTTCCTGGCAGCGGTCGACGGTGAGTGAGCGTCACGCGTGTGCCGGCCCGCTGTCCGCCCGCCGCAACTCCCCCGTCGCCAGGATCGAGTACGCCGCGCCGGTGTAGAGCAGTCCCGGCACGGCGAGCCAGTCGTGGTGTCCGTTCGTCGGGCTGGTCATGAGGTTGGGGGCAAGGAGGGCGATGCCCACGAGGAGGGCGGCGCCCAGGGCGAGTTGGACCTTCACGGGGAGGCAGCGGAAGGCCAGCCAGGTGGTGCGGTGGTCGGCCGGGGCGAGATAGGCGCGGATCAGGGCGGACAGGATGGTCGGGACGAGCAGGGCGAGGATCGCTGTCGTCGGCCAGGCCGGAAATCCGGTGGCCGGACGTACCGGAAGCGCCCTGTCGGGCAGTCGCCCGAGGGCTGTCAGTACGAGCAGAATCGCGCCCAGCGCGTAGGCGAAGGCGCCGTGCGCCTTGAAGGTCCACCCCATGGCGGGAGCTTGGCACACGGCCGGCGTCCGTCATCGTCCCGACCAGGATCTCTTACTCGTTCTCAGCGGGCTGAGCGGGTCGGGTCCTCGTCCGCCTCCGCTCCCCCAGCACCACCACCGCCCCCACCAGCACCGACATCACGCACCCCGTCGCCAGCACCGGACTCGGAGTGAACGTCACCGCCAGCACCGCGAGAATCCCGGCGCCCCACACCACGTCCGCCGCGCCGCAGCGCCCGTGGCGGTGCAGAAGGCGCAGGACGAGGAGGTACAGGGCCACCGGCACGGTGTACGCCGCCGCCACCGCGAGCCGGCTCAGATGGGCGTGGCCGGTCAGGTGGGCGATCTCGACCGCGAGGCCCGCGCCCGCGGCCGCCGCGGAGGCGAAGACGACGTAGTGGCCGTAGCCCCACAGGAGGGCCGTGCGCAGGGAGGTGAGGCGTTCGGCGGCGTCCTGGGTGAAGTAGAGCCACCACATCGCGAAGACGGTGAGGATGCCGCCGACGACCAGGGGGGCGATGTCGCCGAGGGAGACCGCGGTGTCGAGGGCGGTGCGTACGGTCGCGGTCGCGGCGGTGATCGACTCGCCGAGCACGATGAGGGTGAACAGGCCGTACCGCTCGGCGATGTGGTGCGGGTGCCAGGTGGTGCGTTCGGCGCGCTCGGCCCAGGCCGGTACGGCGAGTTCCGCGACGACGAGGACGAGGAAGGACGGCAGTCCCCAGCCGTGGGGCAGGGCGAGCCTCGCCACCCAGCCGATCTGGACGACGAGGATGCCGACGGCGTAGCGCAGGCTGGAGCGGCGGCGCCCGGGGTCGGAGCGGGCCGCGCGCAGCCACTGGCTGACCATGGCCAGCCGCATGACGACGTAACCGTAGGTGACGACCGTGAAGTCGTAGTGCTCCAGGGCATTGGCCGCGCCGGCCGCCATGACGAGGGCGCCGGTGATCTGGATCAGGGTGAGGACGCGGTACGGCACGTCGTCGGTGTCGTAGGCGGAGGCGAACCAGGTGAAATTCATCCACGCCCACCAGATGGCGAAGAAGACGAGCGCGTAGCCGAGCACGCCGTGTCCCGTGTGGCCGCCCGCCAGCTCGTGCTCGAACGCCGCGGCGGCCTCCGCGACCGCGGTGACGAAGCAGAGGTCGAAGAACAGCTCCAGGACGGTGGAGACGCGGTGCCGTTCGTCGGTGGGGCGGGCCACCATGGGGCGGTACCAGGACCGGCCGCTTCCGATGGGTGGTGACTGGTTCATGCCGGACACGGTAGTGGGGGCACCCGCACCGGTCTCGAATGCGATCACTCGCCGTCGCGCGGTGGAATGGAGTAACCCCAGCCCCTGGAGCTCTCATGGCCGACGCCCGCCCGCCCCTTCCCCCCTTCACCCGCGAGACCGCCGTCGAGAAGGTACGCCTCGCCGAGGACGGCTGGAACTCGCGCGATCCGGAGAAGGTCGCCCTCGCCTACTCGCCCGACAGCCGCTGGCGCAACCGCGCGGAGTTCCTGCGCGGCCGGGACGAGATCGTCGCCTTCCTCACCCGCAAGTGGGCCCGCGAACTCGACTACCGGCTGATCAAGGAGCTGTGGGCCTTCACCGGCGACCGGATCGCCGTACGGTTCGCGTACGAGTGGCACGACGACTCGGGCAACTGGTTCCGGTCCTACGGCAACGAGAACTGGGAGTTCGACGAGGACGGGCTCATGCGGGTCCGGCTCGCCTCCATCAACGACCTGCCGATCGGCGAGGACGACCGCGAGTACCACTGGCCGCTCGGCCGACGGCCCGACGATCACCCGGGGTTGTCGGACCTCGGGCTCTGAAGTCCGGGAAGCCGCAGCTCCGAGTCCGCGTGGAGGGTGATGCGCACCGGTACGAACGTGGTGGCGTCGGCCGGGAGGTCGCCGGTGCCGGTGGAGCGGGCGTAGCGCGGGTGGGCGCCGCCGCTGATCTGCCAGCGGACGCGGTGCCCGGCGGGGAAGCGGTGGGCGGTGGTGCCCATCGGCACGTCGAGCCGCGCGGGGGTGCCGTCCGCCGTACGGGCCCGGCCGAGGCCGTCGCAGACGTTGACCGAGCGGCCCTCGGGGTCGACGTCGCACAGCCGGGTGAAGACGTCGGCGTACCCGGTGTCGGTGGAGACGCCGATCCGCGCGGTGACCGGGCCGAGGATGTCCAGTGGTTCGGTGAGCGGCGGTCCGGTGAGGGTGAGGACGTCGGCGCGGGCCTCCAGGGGACGGTTGTCCCGGGGCCCGGCGCCGGGTGAGAGCAGGGGACCGCCGAGGGACGGGGTGGGGTCGTCGGGGTCGTAACGGAAGGACGCGACCGGGGAGTCGTCCCCGGGGGACTGGCGGGTGAGCCGGGCGCCGGAGAGCGGGTACCAGGAGGTCGCCTCCGTCTTCACCGGCCAGCCGTCCAGGTCCCGCCGGCTGCCGCCGAGGTGGACGCGCACCTCGGTCGGGCGCAGCTCGGAGCGGTCCTCGCACAGGTGGGCGCGCAGCCACGCGAGGCTTTCCGCGAACACCTCGGGCCAGCCCTGCTGGAGGGCGGAGGAGTGGGTCCAGGGGCCGACGAGCAGGGCGGTCTCACATCCGGCGCGGCGCAGGCGCTCGTACTGCTCGAAGGTCTGGTCGGCGAGCGCGTCGTGCCAGCCGGAGATCAGGCAGGTGGGGACGCGGAGACGGTCGGCCACCGCCGCCAGTGAAGCGCCCTCCCAGTGGGGGTCGTTGGCGTCCGGGTGGGTCATCATGCCGTCGAGCCAGGGCAGTTCGCCGAGGGCGGTCCGGTAGGCGCCGCGCAGCGGGCGGGCGCCGGTGATGCCGCCCAGGTGGCGCTTCAGACGCAGGGTCGCTCTCACGAACGGTATGACGCCCCGGTGTTGGTAGGTGAAGCCCACCCCGCAACTGAGGGCGTTCTCCAGGTGCAGGGCGCCGTCGGTGTGGAAGACGGCATGCGGGTCGTGCAGGGCGACCTGGAGCACCATCGCCTTCAGCTCCGGCGGCGGGTCGAGGGCGAGGGCCCACTGGGTGTAGCCGAGGTAGCTGGGGCCGATGGTGCCCAGCCTGCCGTCGAACCAGGGCTGTTGGCGCAGCCAGGCGACCGTCGCCTGGGCGTCGGCGGGCTCGTTGCGCCAGAAGTCGAAGGTGCCGCCGGAGCCGCCGGTGCCCCGGCAGCTCTGGACGACGACGTGGAAGCCCTGTTCGGCGAAGAGCAGGCCGTACATCGCGGACCACGGCAGGCCCCGGCCGTAGGGCGAGCGGACCAGCAGGGTGGGGAATTCGCCCTCGGCGCGCGGAACGTAGTGGTCGGTGAGCAGGGGGCTGCCGTCGGCGGCGGGTACCGGGATCGCGGGCTCGTACCCCACGGGGTGGCGCGGGTCCGGGAGCCCCCGGAAGGTCGCTCGCAGCAGGCGCGCGGACAGCGGCGGACGCCCCTTGGGCGAATGCGCCGCGCTCCCGGTGCCGGGCGTGGAAGATGACATCGGTCCCCTCCTCATTGTTCCCTCCCCTTTTCCGTACGGTGCACGAGAATAGGGGGTGCTTGGATGACCTTGGCAAGGGCCGACGCCGGCCGGCGGGGTAAAACCAAGGGAAAGCAAGGGAAAGGGAGCGCGGAAGACGTGCCGCACGACAAGGGAACGGGCGCCTTCGGCGTCGACCCGGAGCGGCTGTGGCTGGGGCCCACGGCGGAGCCGGCCGGGCCGCGCCGGGGACGGCGGCCGACGTTCAGCCGGACGGCGATCACGACGGCGGCGGTCGCTCTCGCGGACGCGGAAGGGCTGGACGCGGTCACCATGCGGCGGGTCGCCGCCGAGGTCGGCGCGGGCGTGATGTCGCTCTACACCTACGCCCCCGACAAGGAGACCCTCCTCGCGCTGATGGCCGACCACGTCTGCGGCGAGCTGCCGCTCTCGGACCCGCGCACCGGCGACTGGCGGACCGACCTGAAGACGCTGGCCCACCGGCAGCGCGACCTCATGCTCCGCCACCCCTGGCTGGCGGCCACGCTCGTCACCGGCACCACCCCCGGGCCGCGCGCCCTGGACTTCCTGGAGCGTGCCCTCGCCGCGCTCCGGCCGAGCGGGCTCGACGGCGCGGCACGGCTTGAGGTGTTCGCGCAGCTCACAGCCTTCGTGGCCGGGCATGTCCGTCATGAGCTGGCCCGGTCGGCGGCCTCGGGCTCACCCGGCTGGAGCGCGGCCGAGGCCCGCTACCTCACCGCCGTGGCCGCCGACGGCGACCACCCCGAACTGGCCGAGGCACTGGCCGCGCCGGGGCGCCCGGTCACCCCCGAGGCGACCTTCGACCGGTTCCTGAACCGGTTGGTCGACGGGCTGGACACCGCCTGACAGCGGTGCCCGCCCGCACCCGCCGCCGGTCCTCAGACCCAGATCGCCTGCGCCAGCGCCGTCCCCACGAACGCCGCCCCCAGGCCCGCCACCAGGCTTGCGATGACGTTGGCCGCGGCGAGGAAGCGGGCGCCGTCCTCTGCCAGGCGGAGGGTTTCGAAGGAGAAGGTGGAGTAGGTCGTCAAGGCGCCGCAGAGCCCCGTGCCGAGCAGGAGCTGGACGTTGTGGGAGGCCGCGCCGGCGACCACCGCGCCGGTCAGGAGGCCGAGGACGAAGCAGCCGAGGACGTTGACGGTGAAGGTGCCCCAGGGGAACACGGCGTCGTGACGTCTCTGTACGAAGCGGTCGGTCAGGTAGCGCAGCGGGGCGCCCGCCATGCCTCCGACGATCACCAGCAGCCAGTTCACGCGTGCCTCTCCTCGCCCACGTAGCGGATGACCTCGCAGTCGTCCAGGATCACCAGTCCCGAGGACACCAGCTCGTCCAACTGGGGCAGGAACGCCCGTACCCGGTCCTCCGTGTCCACGATCACGACGGCCACCGGCAGGTCCTCGTTGAGGGACAGCAGCCGGGCGGTGTGGATCAGGGAGGTCGCGCCGAAGCCCTCGATGCCGCGGAAGACGCTCGCGCCCGCGAGTCCAGCCGCGTGCGCGCGGTGGACGATCTCGCTGTAGAGGGGCTTGTGGTGGTAGGTGTCGTGCTCGCCGATGAAGATCGTCACCCGCAGGGCGTCTCCGGTCAGCCGTGTCGCCGTCATGACTGCCTCCAGGCGAGGACGCGGCGCGTGGCCGTGACCGCGAGGGCCACCGCGCCGAGGGCCGCGAACAGGGTCGCGGCCAGGTAGAGGAGGGCGGTGCGTGCCTCGCCCGCGTCCACGAGCCGTTCGATCTCGACGGCGTACGTCGAGAAGGTGGTGTACCCGCCGAGCACGCCGGTGCCGAAGAAGGGGCGCAGCAGGCGGTGGGCCGTCCACACCTCGCTGACGAGGACCAGGAAGACGCCGATGACCGCGCAGCCGGTCACGTTGATCAAGAAGGTGGTCCAGGGGAACCCGCCGGCGGCCGTGGGCCACAGCAGCGAGCCCGCGTACCGCGCCGTCGCGCCGATCGCGCCGCCCACCGAGACGACGGCCACGACGGGCGCCTGGGCCCGCCAGGACCGCGCGGGTTCGCGGGGTGCGCGCAGATCGGCGTCGGGGTTCACGGGTTCCTTCGCCGCGGCGGATCGCGATGCTGTCATGCAGGTACGTCTCCCTACTCGCCCGGGGCCCGCGCACACGGGCACACTCCATCGCAAGCAGGGACTGTCGGCGGCGTCGATGCCGCGGTTCGGGTACGGCGAGCCCCACCGCCGCGCCGCACCCCGGGGGGCACGGCAGGTCACCCAGCCTACCCGGGGCCCGCCATGAGTGACCACGTCACCGGCGGGGCCCGGCTGCTGCGGCTCTCCCGCTCTACGAGCCGACGGTCAGCGGCAGGTCGTCCGTGTAGGCGTTGATCGGCTGGGCCACGGGGTGGGTCTCGTGGACGTCCAGCGCGGCGGCCGCCGACTTGGTGCCGAGGATGCCGGCCGGGTGCCAGGTGCCGGTGACCGAGAGCCAGGTGTCGGCGGGCGGGGACTCGGCGCCGTACATGCGGAGCTTGACCGTCTGGGCGTCGGCCGCGCAGCAGGTGAAGATGATCCGGGTCAGGTACCAGCCGCCGTCCGCGCCGCCCGGCGTGACGAACCCGGTCAGCTGGACCGCGCGGCCCCTGAGCGACCTCGCCGGGTCCTGCCGGACCCGGTTGGTGAAGCCGGTCAGGGTCAGGGGGACGGGGGCGGTGGACACCGGGAGCGGCTCGAAGCGGGTCCGCTTCACCGGGGGTGCCGACTTCGTGCTCGCGTGGGAGGCGGTGTAGGCGCCGAGGGCCGGTGGGGCGTAGATCAGGAGGCTGAGAGCGGGGAGGGCGAGGAGCCAGGCGACCTTGGGGGCGCGGGAGTGGTCGTGCCCATGGTCCCCGTGGTCGTGGTCCGCGTGGTCGTGGCCGTCCGACGACCACCCCCGCAGCTCCAGCACCAGGTTCACCACCCCGAGCACGATCAGCACGGCCCCCGACGCCACGAGCAGCGGACGCAGCCCCTCCTTCACGTAGCGCAGATACAGCGTCGTGAAGAGGGCGCAGTGGAGCAGCCCCGCGCCGGTCAGCAGCAACAGGGCGCTCTGTACCGTCCGTCTCACAGCAGCCCCCCTCCGACCAGGACGCTCGCGGCGACCGCCACGACCGTCGTCGCCGCCGAGAAGCGGAGCGCGAACGCGCGGCCGAAGGTGCCCGCCTGAAGGGCGATCAGTTTCAGGTCCACCATGGGGCCGACGACCATGAAGGTCAGACGCGCGACCGGCGAGAACCCGGTCAGCGACGCCGCCACGAACGCGTCCGCCTCCGAGCACACCGCGAGCAGTACGGCGAGTCCGGTGAGGAAGGGCACCGCCAGCCAGGGCGAGCCGGAGAAGGTGTCGAGCACGGAGCGCGGGACGGCGACGTTGAAGGTGGCGGCGGCCATCGCGCCGAGGACCAGGAAGCCGCCCGCGTGCAGGAAGTCGTACTGGAAGCCGTGCCGGAACTCCGTCCAGCGGCTCCGCCCGTGCTCGTGTCCCAAGTGCCGTACGGCGGGACGCAGCCACTTCTCCTTGCCGAAGCAGAGCCACAGCCAGCCCATCACGGCGGCGGTGGCCAGCGAGGCG
Source organism: Streptomyces sp. NPDC005004 (assembly GCF_053600675.1). Taxonomy (NCBI): domain Bacteria; kingdom Bacillati; phylum Actinomycetota; class Actinomycetes; order Kitasatosporales; family Streptomycetaceae; genus Streptomyces; species Streptomyces sp. NPDC005004. The sequence goes on along the minus strand of NZ_JBSGAH010000002.1, from coordinate 288,543 downwards.
AGCAGCCGGGCGGCGACCATCGCGGGGTTGCCCGGGAAGGCGACGGCGGTCGCGGTGAGCACGACCGGGTTGATCGCGGGCGCGGAGAGGAGGAAGGCGAAGGCTGCGGCGGGGGTGACACCCCGTCTGATCAGGCTGTTCGCCACCGGTACGGAGGCGCACTCGCACCCCGGCAGCACCGCCCCCGCCACCCCCGCGACCGGCACCGCGAGCGCGGCCCGCTTGGGCAGCACCCGGGTGAACAGGTCGGCGGGGACGAAGGCGTTGATGGCGCCGGACAGGGCGGTGCCGAGCAGCAGGAAGGGCAGCGCCTGGACGGCGATGGCGAGGCAGACGGTGCGCCACGCCTGGACGGCGGGCTGGTCGAGCCATCCGGTGCCGGCGAGCAGCAGCACCACCGTGCCGAGGACGGCCGCCGCGAGAAGGGCCACGGCCAGGGGGCGCGGCCGAAGCCGGGGGCGTACGACGGGGGTGCGCACCGGCGGGGCGGCCACGACCGTTCGCGTCCCGTCGACCACACCCACCAGTTCATCCGTTTTTCCCATTTTCGCTCCGGATGTCGGGTGTGGCCGACCTTATGCGAGCGGCGTGCGCGCGACCGTGCGCACACGCCGTCTCACAGGTTCCGCTCAGACCAACTGACCCACCTGATAGTCCCCGGCGGGGAGCTGGAGCATCACGTTCATCCGGTTGTACGCGTTGATCAGCGCGATGAGCGTGACCAGCGCGAGCAACTGCTCCTCGTCGTAGTGCTTGGCCGCGTTCGCCCACACCTCGTCCGGGACGCCGCCGCCCGCGTCCGCGACGCGGGTGCCCTGCTCGGCCAGCTCCAGGGCGGCGCGCTCGGCGTCGGTGAAGACGGTGGCCTCGCGCCACCCGGCGACCAGATGCAGCCGCTGATGGGTCTCGCCCGCGTGCACGGCCTCCTTGGTGTGCATGTCGAGGCAGAAGGCACAGCCGTTGATCTGGCTGGCGCGGATCTTCACCAGTTCCTGCGTCGAGGCGGGCAGCGCGGACTCGGAGACCGCGCGCCCGGCGGCGCCGAGATGCTTGATGACCTTGCCGGAGATCGGGTTGGCGAAGACGTCGAGTCGGGCTTCCATGCCGTGCTCCCTGGTGCCGTTTCCGATGGATACACCGTTACGACGGAGGGCGGCGCCGGAGTGTGACACGGCGCGATGTGACCCGCGTCGCCCCCGCCTACTTGTTCCAGGTCTCGTCGTACGGGTCGCGCGGCGTCGGCACCGGCTTGGTGGACGTGACCTCCAGATACGGGATCGGGCCGCCGTTCACCGGGTCACGGGTCAGCCCCGGGCGGTAGGTGCCCTTCACCTCCAGCCACGCGTCCGGGCGCAGGACGGGCGGGAGCTGCCCGGTCAGGGCGATCTTGACCGGCTGGGCGTCGGCCGCGCAGCAGTTGAGCGCCATGCGGACGAGGTACGGCTTGCCGGAGCCGTCCAGGGACAGGAAGCCGGTGACGCGGACGGCGCGGCCGTGCAGCGTGTGGCCGTGGCCGTAGGCGGCGCGGGAGGCGTAGTCGACCACGCTCAGCGGGACGGGGTCGCTCGCGGGCAACGGGTCGTAACCGAAGGGCTTTTGGAGCGCGGTGCCGGTGCGCAGGGCGCTGTAGGAGCCGAGGGCGGGCGGGGCGACGAGGATGAGGGCGAGGAGCGGGAGGACGAGGAGCCAGGAGACGCCGGGTTCGGGGTGGGCGTGACCTTCGTGTCCCTCGCGCGCCTCGGGTTCGCCGTGCTCCCCGTGCTTCTCGTGCGCCTCGCGCTCCGGGTGGCCCGGCTCCTCCGAACCACCGCTCGCGGGAGCCGACTTCCCCCGCCGCCACTCGTACCAGACCGTCGCCGCCGCCGTCACGAGCAGCACCACCCCCGCCGCGAGCAGCAGCGGCTGGAGCCCCGCCTTGACGTACCGCAGGTACAGATCCGTCGTGCCCGCGTGCAGCAGGGCGCCGCCGAGCAGGAAGAGGACCGCCGCCTGGGCGTGCCGGTTCACAGGAGCACCGCCCCGGTCAGGAGCGCGCCCGCGACGGCCGCCGCGAAGGTGGCGGGGGCGAAGCGGAGCGCGAAGCCTCGGCCGAACGTGCCCGCCTGCATGGCGAAGAGCTTGAGGTCGATCATCGGGCCCACCACCAGGAACACGAGCTTGGCCGTCATCGAGAACTGGGTCAGTGAGGCCGCGACGAACGCGTCCGCCTCCGAGCAGATGGAGAGCAGCACGGCGAGGACGGCGAGCGCGAGCACCGACAACGCCGGGTTGTCGGCGGCCAGCCGGAGCCAGGTCGCCGGTACGACGGCCTTCAGCGTGGCAGCGGCCATCGCGCCGAGCACCAGGAAGCCGCCCGCGTGGACGGTGTCGTGGCGTACGGAGTTCCAGAACGTCTCGCCCCTGGTCGCGCCCTCGTGGGCGCCGTGGGCACGGGTGCGCAGCCAGTCGGTGCGGCCGAGCCGCTGCCAGAGCCAGCCCATGCCGCAGGCCACGAGAAGGCTCGCGCCGAAGCGGGCGACCACCATCTCGGGGTTGTTCGGGAAGGCGACGGCGGTCGCGGTGAGGACGACCGGGTTGATCGCGGGCGCGGAGAGCAGGAACGCGAAGGCGGCGGCCGGGGTCACGCCCCGGCACACCAGCGCGCCCGCGACCGGCACCGAGGCGCATTCGCAGCCGGGCAGGACGGCGCCCGCGAGTCCGGCGACCGGAACGGCGAGCGCGGGTCTGCCGGGCAGCGCGCGGGCGAAGAAGGAGGCGGGCACGAACACCGCGAGGGCGGCGGACAGGAGCACGCCGAGGACCAGGAAGGGCAGCGCCTGGACGGTGACGGCCACGAAGACGGTCGTCCAGCTCTGCATCACCGGGGTGCCGAGCGCGCCGCGGATCGGGGACTGGGCGAGGACGGCGAGCAGCAGGATCAGCGTCAGGACGAGCGGCGAGCTGAGGCGCGGGCGGCCCTCCCCGCCGGGCTCCCCCGCACCGCCCGCGCGTGTGGGCGGGGCGTCCTCGGTGATGGCCACGGGTGTTCCCTCCGGATCGGTACTCCTTCGGGGCGGTACGCGCCCCGGGGCGCGCCCGTTCACGCCATCCCTGGAACCGGGCCGCTCCTTGGGGCACTCTTTTCCCTCGTGGGGAGCATTCCTGGGCAGGGCGGGGCGGGCGGAGCGTCCGGGCACATGGTGGTGTGCGGCGACGACGGGCTCGCGCGCCGGCTGACCGCCGAACTGCGCGGAGTCTACGGCGAGCAGGTCGTCCTGGTCGTACCGCCGGGCGCGGACACGGCCGGACCGCCGATGGTCGGGCCGCCGCGGTCGGCGTCGGCGGCGCTGTTCGACCGCGTGGTGAACGCGGCGGTCGGGCGCGCCGGGGCGAACGCGGCCGTGCCGCCACCGGCGCCTCAACGCTCCTACGGTGAACGCGTGTTGGAGGCTCCGGCCGCCACCGAGGCCGTGCTCGCGGAGGCGGGGGTGGAGCGGGCGGCGGCGCTGGCGCTGGTGTACGAGGACGACGAGACCAACATCCGGGCGGCGCTGACCGCGCGGCGGCTGAACCCGCGGGTGCGGCTCGTCCTGCGGCTCTACAACCGGCGGTTGGGACAGCACATCGAGGAACTCCTCGATCAGGCGGCCGCGTTGGCCGCCGGGGACGACGAACTCGGCCTGCCCGACGGCTCGACCACCGTGCTGTCCGACGCCGACACCGCCGCGCCCGCGCTGGCCGCCACCGCGCTCACCGGGACCAGCCGGGTCGTCCACACCGACGGACTGATGCTGCGCGCGGTGGAGCGGGCGGCTCCGCCGGAGGGCGCGCCCGGGCTGTGCACGCTGGCGCTGCTCTCGGCCCCCGAGGCGGCGGACGGCTCCCCCGACCAGCGGCCCCGGATGCTGCCCGACGACGAGGAGGTACGGCGGGCCGGGAACCGGGCGCGGATCGTGCTCGAACAGGTCTCCGCGAGCACGGGACAGGCGGCCGGGGCCGGGCTCGGCATGGGGGTGGTGCCGCCGCTGGCCTCGCTGTTCTCGCCCCGCCTCCGGTGGTCGCTGGCGGGCCTGGCGGCCTGTGTCCTCGCGCTGGCGGTCGCGCTGTGGCTCGTCACCGGCATCCATCCGCTCGGCGCGTTCTACCTCACGCTCCTGGACCTGTTCGCGATCGACGACCCCGCGCTCGGCAAGTCGCTCGGCCGCCAGATCCTCCAACTCCTGTCCGGGCTCACGGGGTTGCTGCTGCTGCCGGTCCTGCTGGCGGCGGTCCTCGAGGGGCTCGGCACGTTCCGCACGGTGGGGGCGCTCCGCAAGCCGCCGCGCGGGCTCGGCGGGCACGTCGTGCTGCTCGGCCTCGGCAAGATCGGCACGCGGGTGCTGGTACGGCTGCGGGAGCTGGACATCCCGGTGGTGTGCGTGGAGTCGGGCCCGGAGGCGCGCGGGCTCGCGGTGGCACGGCGGCTGCGGGTACCGGTGGTGCTCGGTGACGTCACCCAGGAGGGCGTCCTGGAGGCCGCCAAGATCCACCGCGCCGCCGCCCTGCTCGCGGTGACCAGCGCGGACACCACCAACCTGGAAGCCGCCCTCTACGCCCGCTCACTGCACCCGAACGTCCGGGTCGTCCTGCGCCTCTACGACGACGACTTCGCCACCGCCGTCTACCGCACCCTCCGCGCCGCCCACCCCCAGGCCACCACCCGCAGCCGCAGCGTCACCTACCTGTCCGCCCCCGCCTTCGCGGGCGCGATGCTCGGCCGCCGCGTCCTGGGCGCCTTCCCGGTGGAGCGCCGAGTCCTCCTCTTCGCCTCGGTGGAAGTCACCGGCCACCCCGAACTGGAGGGCCACACCCTCGCCGAGGCCTTCCGCCCCGGTGCCTGGCGCACCCTCGCCCTGGAGGGCTACCCGGACGTCCCCCCGAACCACGTCCTCCGCAAGGGCGACCGCGTGGTGATCGCGGCAACGCGAAGGGGGCTGGCGGAACTCGGCTGAGTCCCGTCCGGGGGCTTCACCGGCCACCCCGTCCGTTGCCGATACGGCGCACGGCGCTGCGGCGGGCCGCCACGGGCGCCGGGGCCACGCGCCTTCCGCCCCGACGGGGCGGTGCGGCAACGGGGCGATGGGCAGCGAGACCGCCCGTGCGCCGGGCCGCCGGTGTGAGTCGCCCCGGCCACCGAGCCACCGGACCACGCGGGCTGCCGGTGCGCCCGCTGGGGCGGGGAGAGCTCGCAGCCCCCGTCCGCGTCGATGCGCGCCGGGCGCCTCGTGCGCGCGAGCGCCGCGGCGGGCGCTCGTGTGCGCAAGCGGCGGCGGGGCGCAGGAGCCGCGCGGGGACGTGGGGCCGCCGTCAGCCCCCGGCGACGCCGGCGCGCGCCCGCCGGGGGAGTGGGCGTCCCGGCTGTGGAGTCAGCCCTCACCCCCCAGGTGCCGTCGCGCGAAGTCCATCTCCAGGGCCACCTGCTTGATCCGTTCGTCGACCACCAGGGAGCCGTGACCGGCGTCGTAGCGGTAGACCTCGTGGGCCGCGCCGCGTTCGCGGAGGCGGTCCACGTAGTTGTCGACCTGGCGGATGGGGCAGCGGGGGTCGTTGACTCCGGCGGAGATGTAGACCGGGGCCTTGACCTGGTCGACGTAGGTCAGCGGGGAGGACGCCTCGAAGCGGTCGGGGACCTCTTCCGGGGTGCCGCCCAGGAGCGTGCGGTCCATGGCCTTGAGGGCTTCCATCTCGTCGTGGTACGCCGTGACGTAGTCCGCGACCGGGACCGCCGCGATGCCGACCGTCCACGCCTCGGGCTGGGTGCCGAGGCCGAGGAGGGTGAGGTAGCCGCCCCAGGAGCCGCCGGTGAGGACGAGGCGCTCGGGGTCGGCGAGGCCGGAGGAGACGGCCCACTCACGGACGGCGGCGACGTCCTCCAGCTCGATCAGGCCGACCCGGTGCTTCAACGCGTCGGTCCAGGCGCGGCCGTAGCCGGTGGAGCCGCGGTAGTTGACGCGGACCACCGCGTACCCCTGGTCCACCCAGGCGGCGGGGCCCGCGGCGAAGGAGTCGCTGTCGTGCCAGGTCGGGCCGCCGTGGAGGTCGAAGACCGTCGGCAAGGGCCCCGTGCTTCCCGCGGGCTTCTGGATCAGGGCGTGGACGCGGCCGCCCGGACCCTCCACCCACACGTCCTCCACCGCGACCGACGGCGGGCACTTCATGCCGGGCGGGTCCAGGACGATCTCGCCCGAGGTGGAGCGGACCACCGGCGGCTCGGCCGCCGACGACCACAGGTACTCCACGCTGCCGTCGGGACGCGCCGTCGCCCCCGAGACCGTGCCCGGCGGGGTCGGGATACGGGTCAGCGTGGAGTCCGCGAGGTCGTAGCGGAACAGCTCGCTGCGCGCCTCGAAGCCGTGCGAGATCAGCAGCGCGCTGCCGTCCGGGTACCACTCGGCGGCCACGTCGCCGGGCAGGTCGAGCGCGAGGTCGGTCTGCGTGCCGGTCGCCACGTCCCACACCAGCGGCTCCCAGCGGCCCCGGCGCTGGTGCCCGATGAGCAGCCGGGTGTCGCCGTCGACCGGGGCGAAGCCCAGCACCTCCAGGCCCAGCTCCTCGGTGCCGCCGCGCGTGTCGTCCAGCTCCGCGACGGTGCTGCCGTCGGGCCGCAGGACGCGCAGCGCCGCGTGCATGGCGTCGCCGTGCTCGGTGTGCTCGATCGCGATCAGCGAGCCGTCGTGGGAGAGGTCCCCGACCCCGGCGGACTCCCGGTCCTGGTACAGCAGCACCGGCTCCTCCCCGGCGCGCGCCAGGTGGATCGTGGTGCCGTCCTCGTCCGTGGACCGTCCGACGACCGCCGTACGCCCGTCCCGGCCGAGGGCGAGCCCGGCCGAGTAGGCGGGCTCGATGCCGGGGACGGCGGGCTCGTCCGGGCCGCCCGCGAAGGGCTGGCGGCGCCAGACGCCGAACTCGTCGCCGTCCTTGTCGTCGAACCACCAGATCCACGCGCCGTCCGGGGTGAGCACCCCGTCGGTCGTGCCGTTGGGCCGGTCCGTCACCTGCCGCTGGTCACCGCTCACGCGGTCCCAGGCGTACAGCTCGTACGTGCCGGTCGCGTTCGACACGAACAGCGACCGCTCCGGCGCGTCCTCGGCCCAGTCGGGCAGCGAGACGCGCGGCGCCCGGAACCGCTTCTCCCAGTCGGGCATCTCCACAGCTTCACTCATGCCCCTAGCATCCCCGACCGGGCAATCCCGCGTCGGCACGAGCGCACGCGGGCCCCCGGCGAAGGCACCCCGGCGGGCCGCCGTACCGTTGGGGTGTGTACCGGTTCCTGCTGACACCCCGCTGGTGGGGCATCAACGTCTTCGTGCTGCTCGCCGTCCCGTTCTGCGTGTTCATGGGGTCCTGGCAGCTCAGCCGGTTCGAGGGGCGGGTGCAGGACTCCCGCACCGCCACCGAGCAGGCCGCCTCCGACCACAGCGAGACGGCACGGCCGCTGGCCGAGATGCTGCCCGTGGACAAGCGGACCTCGGGCGAGCGGGTCACCGCGAGCGGGCGGTACGGCAAGCAGTTGCTGGTCCCCGACCGGCAGCTCGACGGCCGCACCGGGTACTACGTGCTGACCCTGCTGCGCACCGGCACCGGCCAGTCCCTGCCCGTCGTACGCGGCTGGCTGCCGGGGAAGGCCGACGCGCACACCGCGCCCGAGCCGCCCACCGGCGAGGTCACCGTCACCGGCGCGCTCCAGGCGCCCGAGACCCCCGGGGACAACGGCGTCAGCGCCCAGGGCGGGCTGCCCGCCGGGCAGACGGGCGCGATCAGCCCGGCCTCGCTGGTCAACCTGGTGCCGGACAGGCTGTACGACGCGTGGGTGACCCTCGACCACGCCGACGCGGGGATGAAGGCGGTCCCCGCCACCGCGCCCGCCGGTACCGGGCTCGACCTGAAGGCGTTCCAGAACCTCGGCTACACCGGTGAGTGGTTCGTCTTCGCGGGCTTCGTGATCTTCATGTGGTTCCGGCTGCTGCGCCGCGAGGCCGAGGCCGTGCGCGACGCGGAACTCGGCATCCTGCCGCCTGAGCCGCAGGACGCCGAGCCTCGGGTTCAGGCCCCCGGAACCATCCCGGTGAAGTAGACCGTCCCGGCGCACGCGTTCGGGACCGTCGCGGAGGCGCTCGGCGTGCCGCCGACGCCGCTGTACGTCACGAGCACGCTGCCGTCGGCGGGGGCGCCGTCGGCCACGAGCTGGGGTGCCACGCCCTCCGTGCCGGTGTTCTCGGCGCCGCCGCTCGCGCTGCCGTCCTGGCCGCCGGTCGGGGTCGGGTCGGGCGTGGGGTCGCCACCGCCCGTGCCGCCGGTCGCGCCGCCCTGGACGGGGCAGGTCTCCGACGGTACGAACCCGAACTTCTCGGCGTACGACGCGCCCGGCTGGAGCACCAGCGTGGACACGATCAGACCGGGCGCGGGCAGCGCCGCCGCCGCGTCGCCCGGTACGTGCATCGCGGTCGCGACCTTCGCGGGGTCGGCCGCGCCCTGGGCGCTCGCGCCGACGTACCCGGTGCCGGTGACCGTGCAGGCGGTACCGGAGGTGTTGGTGACCCGGAAGGTGCCGTAGACGACGCCGGAGGAGTCGGGGGCGTCGGTGGCGGCGGTCGCGCTGAGCTGCCCTGCCGTGCAGGCGGGGCCGCCGGAGGCGAGGGTCGCGGAGGGGTCGGCGCCGCCGGTGGAGCCGGCGCCCCCGGAGTGCTTCCTGCCCCGCTCGCCCTTGTCGCCGTCCTTCCCGTGCTGCCCGGCGGTGGTGCCCGCCTGACCGCCGGTGCCCTCCGTGGCGCCACCGCTGCTCCTGCCCTTGCCCTGGCTGCCCTGGGCGTCGGAGGACTGGCCCGCCATGGCGGTGTTGGGGTCGGTGCCGCCCGCGTTGGAGACGTGCACCAGGGCGGGGACGGCGGTGCACAGGAACAGCGCGGCCGCCGCCATGCCCACGGCCGCCTGCCGCTTCCTGGCCCGCCGCGCGGGTACGGCGTGCCGCAGCCGGTCCAGCGAACCGTCCCTCGGCGCGATGTCGTCCACCGCGGAGTGCAGCAGCCGCCGCAGCGCCAGCTCGTCCGACCCGAGCCCGGTCTCCACGTCCTGCGGTCCGCCGAGGTCGTCCAGCCCCGGCAGCCCACTCAGCCCGGTGAGCGCCGCCAACTCGGCGAGCCCGTCACCGGAGGAGTCCGCGGGCGCCTTCTTGGCCGGCTGCTCGTCCGGGGTCTGGGGCAGCACCCGGGTGGGCCGGTCGTCCGGCTTCTCGACGCTCCCGGGAGCCTTCGCGGCGGAGGGCGTCTCGTCGGCCTTGGACATCACGACCGTCTCGGCGGCCTCGGGCGCCTCGGAGTCTTCGGTCGTCTCCGAGTCCTCGGCCGACTCCACGGCACCGGAAGCCTCGCGCGTCCCGGCAGCGTCAACCGCCTCGGAAGCCTCGGCGTCTTCCGTTGTCGCCGAAACCGCCGTGGGCGTCTCGCGTTCCTCGCCGGTGGTCCGGCCGTCCCCCTCGGGGCCGTGCTTCACAGTTCCGTTCCCAGCGTGCGTAGGCGTGTCGTCGTGGCCGGTGTCCGGCTCGCGCGGCGGTTCCGCGCTGCCGCTCATGTCTTCGCCCCCATCGACACCCGCAGCGCGGCGATGCCACGAGAGCCGTACGCCTTGACCGAGCCCAGCGAGATGCCGAGCGTCTCGGCGACCTGAGCCTCCGTCATGTCGGCGAAGTAGCGCAGCACCAGGACCTCGCGCTGACGGCGCTGGAGGCCCTTCATCGCCTTGATGAGGGAGTCGCGCTCCAACTGGTCGTAGGCGCCCTCCTCCGCGCTCGCCATGTCGGGCATCGGCTTAGAGAGGAGCTTCAGGCCGAGGATGCGCCGGCGCAGGGCGGAGCGGGAGAGGTTGACGACCGTCTGCCGGAGATAGGCGAGGGTCTTCTCGGGGTCCCGCACGCGTTTGCGCGCCGAGTGCACGCGGATGAACGCCTCCTGCACGACGTCCTCGCAGGACGCGGTGTCGTCGAGCAGCAGCGCCGCGAGCCCCAGCAGCGAGCGGTAGTGCGCGCGGTAGGTCTCGGTGAGATGGTCGACGGTCGTGCCGGCGGCCGCGTCGGCCGCCTGGTCCTCCGAGCCGTCGCGCTGTCCGGGTATGCGGGTCTGCCGTCCCGTGGGCATCGGCGCGATCACCGGCATGTCGCCGAACGCGCGCGGCCGAAGGACGGCGCGGGGCGGACGGAGCGCCGCGGCGCCGCCTGCCGTTGGGGATACGCCCTGCTCGAAGAGCATCGGGGCGAATTCGAGTACCTCTGCCACGTCAGTTGGACACACGCACCCCCACAAGGGTTGTACGTGCCGGGCGTCACATGTGCGACGACCGACGGTTCCTCAAGTGCCGCCATGCGTCCCGCTCATCCCCTGTGTCCTCGTCGAACGGGCGTCACGCGCCCCCGATCACGGCGCCCCCGCGCCGGACTCCCGCGCTTCCCGGCCCACACGGTGACCGCAAAGACGCTCCCCGCCCTCCGCGTGGTTGCGGAGGGCGGGGAGGAAATCCTCTGTTGCCGTGAAGCCGGGGTTCAAGTGCTTTGGACCATGGTTCCGGCCACATTTCTTAAAATAATCCTACGGAACTCACAGGATTCCCCCACCGCTCCTACAGGGTCCCGGCGGCGAGCAGCTCCGCGATCTGCGCGGTGTTGAGGGCGGCGCCCTTGCGCAGGTTGTCGCCGCAGACGAAGAGTTCGAGCGCGGCGGGGTCGTCGAGCGCCCGCCGGACCCTGCCCACCCAGGTGGGGTCGGTGCCCACCACGTCCGCGGGGGTGGGGAATTCGCCCGCGGCGGGGTCGTCGCACAGCACCACACCGGGCGCGGTCGCGAGGATCTCGCGGGCGCCGTCGACGGTGACCTCGTCCTGGAAGCGGGCGTGGACGGTCGCCGAGTGGGCGGTGACCACGGGGACGCGGACGCAGGTGACGGCGACGGGGAGGTCCGGCAGGCCGAGGACCCTGCGGGACTCCTCCCGCACCCCCAGCTCCTCCGAGGACCAGCCGTCCGCGCCGAGCGACCCGGCCCACGGCACGACGTTGAGCGCGACCGGCTCCGGGAACGGCCCGGTCAGCTCGCCCGCTGCCCGCCGTACGTCGCCGGGAGCGCCGCCGAGTTCCGTACCGGCGACGAGGGACAGCTGGGCGCGCAGCGTCTCCACCCCGGCGCGTCCGGCGCCGCTGACCGCCTGGTACGAGGAGACGACCAGCTCGCGCAGGCCGTACTCGGCGTGCAGGGCGCCGAGGGCGACGATCATCGACAGGGTCGTACCGCCGGGGCTCGCGACGATGCCGCGCGGCCGGCTGCGTACGGCGTGCGGGTTGATCTCGGGGACGACGAGCGGCACCTCGGGGTCGGCCCGGAAGGCGCCGGAGGTGTCCACGACGACCGTGCCGCGCGCGGCGGCGAGCGGCGCCCACGCGGCGGCGACCTCGTCGGGCACGGCGAAGAGCGCCACGTCGATCCCGTCGAAGGCGTCCTCGCCCAGCGCGCCGACCTCGACCTCCTCCCCGCGCACGGTCAGCTTGCGGCCGGCCGAGCGCGGGGAGGCGAGCAGTCTGATCTCGCCCCACACGTCCGCGCGCTGGGACAGGATCTGGAGCAGGACGGAGCCGACGGCGCCGGTCGCCCCCACGACCGCGAGGCCCGGGGCGGGGCGGTTCATCAGCGGCCCGTGCCTCCGTAGACCACGGCCTCGTCGCTGTCGGAGTCCAGGCCGAAGGCGGTGTGCACGGCGCGCACGGCCTCGGTGACGTCGTCGGCGCGGGTGACGACCGAGATGCGGATCTCGGAGGTCGAGATCAGCTCGATGTTGACGCCCGCGTCGCTCAGCGCCTCGAAGAAGGCGGCGGTGACGCCCGGGTTGGTCTTCATCCCGGCGCCGACGAGGGAGATCTTGCCGATCTGGTCGTCGTAGCGCAGGGAGTCGAAGCCGATGCCGGGGCGGTTCTTCTCCAGGGCGTCGATGGCCTTGCGGCCCTCGGTCTTCGGCAGGGTGAAGGAGATGTCGGTCAGGCCCGTGGAGGCGGCCGACACGTTCTGCACCACCATGTCGATGTTGATCTCGGCGTCCGCGATGGTGCGGAAGATGGCGGCGGCCTCGCCCGGCTTGTCCGGCACGCCGACGACCGTGATCTTGGCCTCGGAGGTGTCGTGCGCGACACCGGAGATGATGGCCTGCTCCACCTGCTGTTCCCCTTGCTCGATCGGCTCGCTGCTGACCCACGTGCCCTTGAGTCCGCTGAAGGAGGAGCGGACGTGGATCGGGATGTTGTACCGGCGGGCGTACTCCACGCAGCGGTGGAGCAGCACCTTGGAGCCGGACGCGGCCAGCTCCAGCATGTCCTCGAAGGAGATCCAGTCGATCTTCCGGGCCTTCTTCACCACGCGCGGGTCGGCGGTGAACACGCCGTCCACGTCGGTGTAGATCTCGCAGACCTCGGCGTCCAGGGCGGCGGCCAGCGCCACGGCCGTGGTGTCGGACCCGCCGCGCCCCAGCGTGGTGATGTCCTTCTTGTCCTGGCTGACGCCCTGGAACCCGGCGACGATCGCGATGTTGCCCTCGTCGAGCGCGGTGCGGATGCGGCCGGGCGTGACGTCGATGATCCGGGCTTTGTTGTGGACCGAGTCGGTGATGACGCCTGCCTGGCTGCCGGTGAACGACTGGGCCTCGTGGCCCAGGTTTTTGATCGCCATGGCCAGCAGGGCCATGGAGATACGCTCTCCGGCGGTCAGCAGCATGTCGAATTCACGTCCGGCAGGCATCGGAGAAACCTGCTCGGCGAGATCGATCAGCTCGTCCGTCGTGTCGCCCATCGCGGAAACGACGACAACCACCTGGTTGCCGTTCTTCTTCGCTTCCACGATCCGCTTGGCGACGCGCTTGATGCCCTCGGCATCGGCTACGGAGGAGCCTCCGTACTTCTGCACGACAAGGCCCACGTGCGCTCCTCGCTCGGTTCGTTTGTGTCGGCTCAGTCTATCGAGCGTCCGAAATCGGCCACCGTGCTCCCGCATGGTGAGACATCGTGTCCGCCCCGTCCGAACCTGCCCAGCTCACCGGCCGCCACGCGGAAAGTGCCCCGGGTCACAGCACGCGGGTGACCCGGGGGCGGCCCCGGGTCACCCGGTGGTCAGCCACCCTGCCGGATGCCGAGCGGGGTGCCGATCTCCTCCTCCATCACGCGTCCCGCCTCGCGCTCCAGGAGGTCGTCGCCCATGGGCTCCTGGTCGGTGTCGAGGCCGTCCAGCTCCTCCAGGGGCTGGTCCAGGCGGACGTGGATGAGGACGGACTGGAGGGCGCGCAGGACGGCGGACGCGGTGGGGCCCCAGTTGGAGAAGTAGGAGAACTGCCACCACCACAGCGCCTCGGTGGCGCGGCCCGCGCGGTAGTGGGCCATGCCGTGGCGCAGGTCGGTGATGACGTCCGCGAGGTCGTCCGAGATACGGGCGGGCACGGGCGCCCTGCGGGGGGTGTACGGGTCGAAGACCTCGGAGTAGACGTCCACCGGGTCCAGCAGCCGGGCGAGGTTCTCGCGCAGCTCGTCGACGTCCGGCTCGGGGCCGGGGTCCGGCTCGTAGCGCTCGTCGGGCACGAAGTCCTCGTGCGCGCCGAGCCGGCCGCCCGCCAGCAGCAACTGGGAGACCTCGAGGAGCAGGAAGGGGACCGTCGAGCCGGGCTCGTCCCCCTTCGCCACCTCGGTGACGGCGACCAGGAAGCTCTCGACCTGGTCGGCGATCTGGACCGCGAAGTCGTCCGGGTTCCGCGTCGTGGCGTGCAGCGTGGCGTCAGACATCTAGGAGTCGTCTCCCCTCGAAGGCGCGGCCGAGGGTCACCTCGTCCGCGTATTCCAGGTCACCGCCGACCGGGAGGCCGCTGGCCAGGCGGGTGACCTTCAGACCCATGGGCTTGATCATGCGGGCCAGGTACGTCGCCGTCGCCTCGCCCTCGAGGTTGGGGTCGGTGGCGAGGATCAGCTCGGTGACGGTGCCGTCCGCGAGCCGGGCCAGGAGTTCCCTGATGCGCAGGTCGTCCGGGCCGACGCCCTCGATGGGGCTGATGGCGCCGCCGAGGACGTGGTACTTGCCCCGGAACTCGCGGGTGCGCTCGATGGCGACCACGTCCTTGGGCTCCTCCACCACACAGATGACCGACGGGTCACGGCGCGGGTCACGGCAGATGTTGCACAGCTCTTCCTGTGCCACGTTGCCGCAGGCCGCGCAGAACCGGACCTTGGCCTTGACCTCCAGGAGCGCCTGGGCGAGCCGTTTGACGTCCGTCGGCTCGGCCTGGAGCACGTGGAAGGCGATCCGCTGCGCGCTCTTGGGACCGACGCCGGGCAGTCGCCCCAGCTCGTCGATGAGGTCCTGGACCACGCCTTCGTACAACGGACTGCCTTTCCTGGAGACCTTTCGGTACGTACGGTAGTTGCCCCGGCGTCAGAACGGCAGACCGGGGATGCCACCGCCGCCGAGCCCCTGGGCCAGCGGGCCGAGCTTCTGCTGCTGGAGGGTCTGCGCGTTCTCGTTGGCCGCCTGCACGGCCGCGACGATCAGATCGGCGAGGGTGTCGGTGTCCTCGGGGTCGACCGCCTTCGGGTCGATCTTCAGACCGCGCAGCTCGCCGGAGCCGGTCACGGTGGCCCGCACGAGGCCGCCGCCCGCCTGGCCGTCGACCTCCGTGGCCGCGAGTTCCTCCTGGGCCCGCTGGAGGTCCTGCTGCATCTTCTGGGCCTGCTGGAGCAACTGCTGCATGTTGGGCTGGCCACCACCGGGAATCACGATCAGCTCCTGTCCTTTCCGGCGCCGCGTACGCCGCTCTGGCACGAGCCTACGTGCTCCGGGCGGCCCTCGCCCCGCCACTCTTTCGAGTGAGAACGACCGCGGCCCTATACCTGATCAAGACCCTCTTACGGGCGGATTGCCCGGGAAAGCCACCACTTGGCCACCCATTGGGCGGTAGGAAGGGTGGCGCGCGCGTCATGGAGTGGGTCGTTGTGGAGTGGGTCGTTTCAGTAGGGAGTGCCGGGTGGGTCAGGCGGAGATGCAACCCGAGGGTCCGCCGCAGGACGGGTGGGGCGGGGGCGCGACCGGGGCGGCCGACCTGACGGGCCGGGCGTTCCCGCTGGGTGACTGGGGGGAACCGGCGGAGCGGCTGGACGAGCTGTACCGCTGGGTGGAGGACGGCGCGCTGCGCACGGCGGCCTGGTACCTCCGCGACCGCCTGTGGCGCCGCCGCACGGCCCGCCTGCTGCGCCTGGGCACGACGGCGGGGGTGGCGACGGGTTCGGTGCTGCCGCTCCTGGACCTGACCCACGCCGTACCGGGCGCGGCTCCCTGGGGGTACGTGGCGTTCGTGGTGGCCCTCGCCTGCACCGGTCTCGACCGCTACTTCGGCGTCTCCTCCGGCTGGATGCGGGACATCGCCACGGCGCAGGCGATCCAACGCCGCCTCCAGACCCTCCAGTTCGACTGGGCCTCGGAGTGCGTCCGCGAGGTCCTCGGTCCGGCCGAGGGCACGGCGGCCGAGGCCGCCGACCGCTGTCTGAACGTCCTGCGCCGTTTCTCCGACGACGTGACGGACCTGGTCCGCGCCGAGACCTCCGACTGGATGTCCGAGTTCCGGGCGGCGCCTTCCCCGCTGACCCCGCACACCACGCCCCGCCTTCCGCACCCCGACCCGTCCGTCCCGCCGCCCCGGCCGCTCCACTCGCCGCCGGGCCCCCGCCCGAACATGCCCCGGCAGCGACCGCCGGAGCCCCGCTGACGGCCGCGCCGGGCCGCAGCGGGGGTTTGGGGGTCTCACCGTCTCGTGAACGTGCGGCTCCCGCCGCCCGCCGTCGGGGTGCTTCTCAGGCGGCCGTCGGACAGGAGGGTCAGGACCGCGGGGGTGCCGGGGGAGCAGGAGGAGAGGGGCGCGCCGGAGGCGAGGGTGGGGGTGCCGAAGCGGAGGGAGTGCGGAGCCGCGCCCGTCAGGGGTGCCGTGGATACACAGTGGCGGGCCGGGGTGTCGGTCACCAGGGTCAGGACGTCGTCGCCGATGCCGCCCTGGGTGAGGGTGAGGCGGTGGCCGGGGGACCGCCAGGTGCCGAGGTAGGCGGAGGGGACCGCCGGCGCTGCCGGGGAGTCGACGGGCGGGGTGGCCGTGGGGCTGCCCCCGTGGAGGAGGGCGTAGACCGAGCCGCCCGCGCCGAGGACGACGACGAGGGCCACGACGACGAGGAGGACGGTGGAGCCGCTGCCGCGACGGGGAGCGGGCGGGGCGGCCGGGCCGTGGGAGTGGGCCTGGGGATGGGGATGGCCGTAGGGGCCCTGGCCGCCCTCGGCGGCGGTCGGCCAGTGCTCGCCGTCGCCCACCGCTCCGTGCTCGACTTCCTCCGGCCCCCAGCGATCCACGACAGCCCGCCCTCCCCCAAGGCGCGCACCCCCGTACGCGCGGCCCGGCGCACGCGGGACATCCCCCGCACGTGCGCGGATTCCGAGAATAGTGGGGCGGCTCCGGCCGGGGGCCGGCTCGCGGGGACGGCCGCAGAACAGACAGTCTGTCGCGCGTCGCGGCCACCGGGCAGGCAGCCCGCCGATGTCGCGGGCCACCCCGCGCCGCATACCCTCCCCCGCATGACGTCACAGCCGCAGGCACAGCCACAGCCGCACGCGACCCCCGACCCCGCCACCGGCCGCGCCGTAAAGGCCGCCGACCGCGCCCACGTCTTCCACTCCTGGTCCGCGCAGGAGCTGATCGACCCGCTCGCCGTGGCGGGCGCCGAGGGCTCGTACTTCTGGGACTACGACGGCAAGCGCTACCTGGACTTCACCAGCGGGCTCGTCTTCACCAACATCGGCTACCAGCACCCGAAGGTCGTCGCCGCGATCCAGGAGCAGGCGGCGCGGATGACGACGTTCGCGCCCGCGTTCGCCGTCGAGGCACGCTCGGAGGCGGCCCGGCTGATCGCGGAGCGGACCCCCGGCGAGCTGGACAAGATCTTCTTCACCAACGCGGGCGCCGACGCGGTCGAGCACGCGATCCGGATGGCCCGGCTGCACACCGGGCGCCCGAAGGTGCTCTCGGCGTACCGCTCGTACCACGGCGGCACCCAGCAGGCGGTCAACCTCACCGGCGACCCCCGGCGCTGGCCCTCCGACAGCGGCACGGCCGGTGTCGTCCACTTCTGGGCGCCGTTCCTCTACCGCTCCCGCTTCTACGCGGAGACCGAGGAGCAGGAGTGCGCGCGGGCGCTGGAGCACCTGGAGACGACGATCGCGTTCGAGGGGCCCGGCACCATCGCCGCGGTGATCCTGGAGACGATCCCGGGCACCGCCGGGATCATGGTCCCGCCGCCCGGCTACCTCGCCGGAGTCCGCGAGATCTGCGACCGCCACGGCATCGTGTTCGTCCTGGACGAGGTGATGGCCGGGTTCGGCCGTACCGGCGAGTGGTTCGCGGCGGACCTCTTCGACGTCGTCCCGGACCTGATGACCTTCGCCAAGGGCGTGAACTCGGGATACGTGCCGCTCGGCGGGGTCGCCATCTCGCCGGAGATCGCGGACACCTTCGCCACGCGCCCGTACCCCGGCGGGCTGACCTACTCCGGGCACCCGCTGGCCTGCGCGGCCGCCGTCGCCACGATCAACGTCATGGCGGAGGAGGGCATCGTCGAGAACGCCAAGCGGCTCGGCGAGACGGTCCTGCGTCCCGCCCTCGCCGCGCTGGCCGAGCGCCACCCGAGCGTGGGCGAGGTGCGCGGCACCGGCATGTTCTGGGCGCTGGACCTCGTCCGGGACCCCGAGACCCGCGAACCGCTGGTCCCCTACAACGCCTCCGGCGGCTCCAACGCCCCCATGGCCGCCTTCACCGCCACCGCCAAGCAGCACGGCCTGTGGCCCTTCGTGAACATGAACCGCACCCACGTCGTCCCGCCCCTCAACATCACGGAAGCGGAACTGAAGGAGGGCCTGGCGGCGCTGGACGCCGCGCTGACCACGGCAGACGACCACGTGATCGGCTGACCGGTGTCTCATGGGCGCCGGCCGCGCCGCGGTGCGCCGGTGCCCTGGCCCGCCGCCGCTCCCCTCGCCACACCCCGCCTCCGCCTGGAGCCCCTCCGCGTGGAGCACGCGCGGGAGGCGTTCGCGTTCCTGGACGACGTACGGCTGCACACCTGGACGGGCGGCACGCCGGGCACGCCGGCGGAGCTGGAGGCGCGCTACGCCCGCCAAGCCGCGGGCCACTCCCCGGACGGCGGCCAGGGCTGGCTGAACTGGCTGCTGCGGCGCAGGACGGACGCGCGGCTCGTCGGCACCGTGCAGGCGACGCTGAGTCGCGTGGCCGGCGGCGGCACCGAGGCGGTGCTGGCGTGGGTGACCGGTACGGCGTATCAGGGCGAGGGGTATGCGCGAGAGGGAGCGTCGGCGATGGCGCAGTGGCTGCGGGCAGGCGGAGTGAGCGCCCTCGTGGCGTACATCCACCCAGGTCACGCGGCCTCCGGCGCGGTGGCCCGGCGGTTGGGGCTCGTTCCCTCGGACACCGTTGTCGACGGCGAGGTCCGCTGGGAGGACCACGGCTGCCGGCCGGCGGAGTCGAACGCGTAAGGTTTCTTGCTCGTAAGAGTGAAGAGCAGGTACGACGACCGCGCCCGATCGTGTGAGGAGACTCCCGGACGATGGCCTTCACCGGTGCCGTGACGCGCAGCACGCTCCGCCAGCAGATCGCGGACGCGCTGCGTGACGAGGTGCTGGCCGGGCGGATGCGGCCGGGCCGCGCCTTCACGGTCAAGGAGATAGCCGACCAGTACGGCGTCTCCGCCACGCCGGTGCGCGAGGCGCTGGTGGACCTCTCCGCGCAGGGCCTGCTGGAGGCGGACCAGCACCGGGGCTTCCGGGTCCCGGAGTACTCGCTGGCCGACTACCGCTCCATGATCGAGGCCCGCAGCCTGATCACGGAGGGCATGTTCCGCGCGCTCCTTGACGGCCACACCGCGTTCGCGCACCCCGAAGACCCGTGCACGGCGGCGGCGTTGGCGGCGGTGCGCCGCCGGGGCGAGGAGGCGAAGCGGGCGAACGCCGCGGGCGACCTGACCGTCCTCGTCGGCTACGACCTCCGCTTCTGGCGCGAGCTGAGCGTCCTGTTCGGCAACCCCTATCTCGCGGACTTCCTCCACCGCCTCCGCCTGCGCTCCTGGGTCTGCGCGGTCCAGCACCTGCGCCGCCGTCCCGAGCCGCACGAGGTGCGCGGCCGCCTGTGGGCGGGCCACACGGACCTCATAGACGCCCTCTCCCGCCGCGAGGCGGAGGTCGCCCGCTCGATCGTGGCGGCGGCGAACGCGCACTCGCTGTCCCTGGTGGAGCGCCTCGCGGCGGAGTGACGCCGTCTGCTCCGTGAACATGCCGATCAGGTGGTACGGCGTGTTCTCGCCCAGGTGTGCGGGTTCCCGCCCCGGACCTACTCGCCCGGCATGACCCGGACGAAGCCGCTGGTCCACTCGTCCTCGTCCAGCTCGTACGGGTCGTAGGAGAAGCAGTCCGGTTCGTCGCGGAAGCCCGGCAGCAGCCGGGCCTGCCTCAGCCGCTCCTCCACCCGCTCGACGCTCGAGTAGATGCCGAGCAGCTTCAGGTCATCGCCGTCCAACTCGTCGCAGAACACGCCGTCTTGATCGACGTGCACGGTAGAACCGTCTTCGCCGGCCTCGTTCTGGTGGCCCACATGCCACAGGGGATAAACGATCACGGCGGCGAAGCTAGCAGCGCCCTCGCGTCGGGGCGACTCGGTTTGAGGGCGTCGGGACGGACGGTCAGGCGTCGGGGTCGACTTCGGGGTGCGTGAACCGCAGGGGCTTGCCCAGCGACCGGGCATAGGCGATCTCCGCTCGGGTGCTGTCTCCGATATAACCGCCCACCACGAGCACCTCGTCGGCCAGTCGGATCTTCGCCCGGTGCAGATCGTCGAGTCGGACCTTCAGCGCCTCGGCCTCGACGGGATCGGACCAGAGTTCGTGCGGCGACTTCATGTCACAGCCCGGCTTGACGACGATCCTGCCGTCTCCGGTCTCCCGCAGATCGGCCTCGGCCATCTCGGCCATGAAGCGGGTGGAGCCGCAGATCGCGACGATACGCGGGAGGCCCAACAGCGCCTTCGCGTCGGCGAGTCTCTCCTCGGGGGTGAGCGGTCGCGGGTCCGACACGGGGTCCTCCTCATGGTGCGGTCCCAGTGGTGTCCGCGGAGACGCTCGACCCACCCGGGACGGAATCCCATCTCTTTCGAGAGAGGAAGGATGTCAAGCATTACGCTTGTCAACCCCGTGACACCCGACGCGCCCCGACGTGCGAGGAGCTTTCCTTGGCCTGCGACCTGTGGCTGGTCCCTCTCGTGGACGTGCTGTGCCACGCCCCGGACAACCCCTTCGCCGAGGAACTCGCGCACTACAACAGCGCGCTGACCGACGCCGGGCTCCCCTCGGTGCCGGTCTTCCCCTACATGCCGGGCCTGTCGGGCGACGTCGCCCCGGTCGCCGGTTTCGACTACGACGCCCTGCACTTCCTGCGCCGCGTCTACCTGCTCCAGGTCTGCGGCCTGCCCATCACCCCGGTGGACGAACTCGGCGGCGACTACGAGCAGTTGCTGGAGATGTTCGAAACCACCGCCCAGCAGTCGCACCTGGTCTGGCACTACGACCACGCGGGCGCGTACGTCCCCGTGGACTTCCCGCACCCACTGTCGAACGACGAACTCCTCGCGGGCGGAGGCCCCTTGGGCTCCACCCACTCCCTGCTGCGCGAGCTGGAGCACATCGCCCCCGCCCTCGGCATCGACCCCGCCAACCCCCCGGCTGCCCCCCAACCTCCTGCGGCACCGACCGAGTTGGAAGAAGCCGCCGCCCCCGCGCCCTACGACCCCAGCCCCTTCGCCCGCGAACGGCATGTCTGGCTCGGCCTGCACGCCGCCGCCACCCGCTCCCTCGCCCAGGGCTCGATGATCGTCTTCAGCTGAGCGCGTCCGGGCTGTCGAGCAGGGCCGTGCGCAGCAGCATCGTGTGCACGAACCGGTCGGCCGCCGTCGGCGGAAACCGCCAACCCAGTGGCCACGTAGGCCCGTTCAGCGCGGGCACCGGAATGTAGCTCACCCGGAACGGCCCGCTCGTCAGCCGGGTGACCTCCGGCGGCCACGCGTGATGCGCCGTACTCCCCGCCTCCACGAGGAAGTACACGCTCCGCCGCCCGCTCCCCGACTCCACCACCGGTCCCGGATCACCCCCCGTCATCCGCGCCAGCCGGTCGGCGATCCGCCGCCCCGGTTCACCGTCCAGCCGTACCGCGTCGAACTGAACCCCCGCCTTGCGGAGATGAATGCCGCTGGCGGGAAGCCATGGGATCGCCAGGTGACTTTGCGTATTCATGGGGACAGTGTCAGTGGCGGGCGCTACGGTTTTCCATGACTCTCCGTCGATACGTAGAAACAGTCGGGCATGGGCGGTGAGGCGTGGTGACCGGTTGAGTTCGGTTGAGTCCGGGGGTGACCGCATTGGCGCGGGCGGCGAACAAAGCCCAGGCGGGTGGTGCGGCGCGCATGGTCGCCGCCCTCGCGAAAGCACTACGGGAACAGCTCGGTCTGACGCAGGAAGAACTGGGCAGGATGACGGGCTACACCGCGTCCGCCATCAGCGCGATGGAGACGTGTGCGCAGCCCGCGAGCGACGCGATGCTGGTGGCGCTGGAAAAGGCGATCGGTGGCGGGCTGGGCCTCTTCGAGAAGGCCCGCAAGCTCATGCTGATGGACAAGTACCCGCCGCAGTTCAAGGACTTCGCCCTCATGGAGGCGGAGGCGGTGACGTTATCCTCGTACCAGACGTACGTGATCGATGGCCTGTTTCAGACCCCTGCCTACGCGCGTGCTCTGATCGGAGGGGGCTTCCCCCAGCTACCGAATGTCCAAGTGGATGAACTGGTAGAAGCCCGCATCGCTCGCCGGGCTCTCTTCGAACGAACCAACCCGACTCCCATGGTGGAGCTGATCCTTGACGAGGCAGCACTTCGGCGGACGATCGGGAGTGAGGACATTCAGCGCGACCAGCTCCACGCGCTCGCAGACGACGCCGAGCGGGAGAACGTGAGTCTCCAAGTGGTCCGCCTGAACAGGGGCGCAAGGGGTAGTCACGCGGGCACCCGAGGCGACATGGTGTTGGTCGTGACCAAGGATCACGAACACGTCGTCTACCTGGAGATTGAGGACGAGAGCACCCTCATCAGTGACCCGGTCAAGGTGGCGCGTCTCAATCACCGGTATGCGAAGATCCGGTCACAGGCTTTGAGCCCGGACGAATCGGTGAGCTTTATCCGGAAGTTGGCGGGAGAAGAGCGGACATGACCAGCACCCTGCGGTGGTTCAAGTCGAGCTACAGCAACGACAGCGGCGGCCAGTGCCTGGAAACCGCCTACACCTGGCACAAGTCCTCGTACAGCAACGACAGTGGCGGCAACTGCCTAGAAGTCGCCCCCTGCCCCCACGACATCCACATCCGCGACTCCAAGGTCCCCGACGGCCCCCACCTCACCGTCTCCTCCACGGCGTGGACCTCGTTCCTCACGGGCGCCCGACGAGTCTGATCACCGGCGGCCACAGCACCCCCGCCGCCATCAACAGGGACGGCCCCAGATGCAGCGGGCAGACCGCCAGCGGCGCCCGTCCATGCCGTACGACCTCGAACACGGCGGGATCCCCACACTCCGGCCCGTCGCCGGGGGAAACATCCTCCCCGCCGTAGGGCCCCCGGCACAGCACACCCCGCTCGCCGCTCATACCCCGATCGCACCCCGCCCGACGGCGCCCCGCACGCAGCGGACCGCCAGCAGAGTGACTGTACGACGAGCCATACCGGGCGAATACTGAGCGTAGCCCTAACGTGCGGCCATGAGAACACAGCGTCACCACAGGCGCACGTCGCTGGGCGTCCTCGCCCTGGCCGTCGCCCTGCTCACGCTGGCGGCGGCCGGAGCCTCGGCCGCCGCGCAGCGCGCCGGCACGCTGCTGACGGTGAGGTTCACCAACAACAGCGACCGCGACCTGACACTGGGGCCCAACAGCTACAACGGTTGCCCCGCGGCTCTGCCGGAGCGCATCAACGCGGGCGCCACGGCCAGCTGGAACCTCGATGCCTGCGGGGACCCCCGCGGCAACTTCGGAAGCGTCAGTTTCAACATCTACCGGGAGCCCAACCGCACCCAGATCACCTGGGACGCGCCCGTCGTAGGCGACGCCAGTTACACCCAGTCGGCGCCGTCCGGCTATGTGATCAGCCGCAGCGGCGGACAGGGGTTCAACCCGACCGTCGACTTCACCTTCGACTGCAACTCCACGACCTGCGACGGCATCCCCGACAGCTGGAAGCGGAACGGCATCTACATCAACCCGGCCAACGGCAGCGCTCACACCGCACCCGGGCCGGGACTGAAGTTCATCGACCTGCCCGCGATGGGGGCGACCGTCAACAAGCCGGACGTCTTCGTCCAGCTCGACTGGATGGCGAACGACAGCCACAGCCACGCGCTCGCCCCCGCGGCGATCAAGCAGGTGGTCGACGCCTTCGCGAACTCGCCCTACTCACGGCACTCGCCCTCCACCGGCATCAACCTGCACGTGGACGCGGGTCCGGACAGCATCATGAACTTCGCGGACAACACGACCTGGGGCACGCTGAGCACGGCCAGGAAGCTCACGGAACAGACCAACCTGGGAACGTCGGTCAACGGGATGTACCAGTGGAACGCCTTCAACACGATCAAGAACCAGACCGGCGGCTTCACCAGCACCGGCCGGGCGCCGATCTTCCACTACGCCATCTCGGCCCACAACCTCGAGTCCGGCAGCAGCTCCAGCGGCATCGCCCCCACTCCGGGCAGTGACCTCATCGTCAGCCTGGGCAGCTTCGCCAACCAGGTGGGCACGGTCGCCGAGCAGGCCGGCACGTTCCTGCACGAGCTGGGCCACAACCTCAACCTGGAGCACGGCGGCAATCAGAACGTCAACAACAAGCCGCAGTACTTCAGCGTCATGAACTACCTGTACCAGTTCGGTCTGACCTCCGGCACCACCACCGGACTCACCGACCTCTCCCGCCGGAACGCCTCGCTCGACGAGGACAGCCTGGACGAGGAGTCGTACCCCGCCAGCAGCGGGAACTACGACGTCCGGCACTGGTGCCCGGGCAGCAACGGCGGCTCCTTCGTCATGGTGCCCGCCGCCGACGGCCAGGTCGACTGGAACTGCAACGGGATGATCGAAACCGAGCCGGTCAGCTTCGACGTCAACAACGACGGGCAGCGCACGACGCTCACCGGCTACAACGACTGGGGCAACCTCCTGCTCCGCGTCGGCGCGGTCGGCCGCACGCAGGCTTCGGGCGACGTACCTCCGCCCACCCGCGAGGACGAGCTGACCCCGAGCGACGCCAAGCTGAACCTCCCCCTGGACACCGAGCCGCCGGTCACCAAGGCCCGCGTCGCACCGTGCCGCTCCGGGTACGGCGACCACCGCTCGGACGTGTGCGTCACCCTCACCGCCAGGGACCGCGTCTCCGGCGTGGCCAGGACCGAGTACCGGCTCGACGACGGCAAGTGGAGGAAGTACGTCTCCCCCGTCACGGTGCACGGCAAGGGCAAGCACGTGCTGAAGTTCCGTTCGGTGGACTACGCCCAGAACCACGAGAAGACGAAGTCGGTCACCATCGACATCAAGCGCCACTGAACCGGGAGCGCTCAGGGGAACGGGCCCGCACCGACCGGTGCGGGCCCGTTCTCCTGTCCCCTTACAGGAACGAGTTGATCTCGATCGTCTCGTCGCGGCCCGGGCCGACACCGATCGCGGAGATCGGCGCGCCGGACATCTCCTCCAGCGCCTTGACGTAGTTCTGCGCGTTCTTCGGCAGGTCGGAGAAGGACTTCGCCTTGGTGATGTCCTCGGACCAGCCCGGCAGCGTCTCGTAGATCGGCTTCGCGTGGTGGAAGTCGCTCTGGGAGTACGGGAGTTCCTCGACGCGCTTGCCGTCGATCTCGTACGCGACGCAGACCGGGATCTCCTCCCAGCCGGTGAGCACGTCCAGCTTGGTGAGGAAGAAGTCGGTGAGGCCGTTGACGCGCGTGGCGTAGCGGGCGATCACCGCGTCGAACCAGCCGCAGCGGCGGTCGCGGCCGGTGGTGACACCGCGCTCGCCACCGATGCGGCGCAGCGCCTCGCCGTCCTCGTCGAACAGCTCGGTCGGGAACGGACCGGAGCCCACACGGGTCGTGTACGCCTTGAGGATGCCGATGACACGGCTGATCTTCGTCGGACCGACGCCGGAGCCGGTGCAGGCACCGCCGGCGGTCGGGTTGGAGGAGGTGACGAAGGGGTACGTGCCGTGGTCGATGTCGAGCAGGGTGCCCTGACCGCCCTCGAACAGCACGACCTTGTCGTCCTCCAGCGCCTGGTTGAGGACCAGGACGGTGTCGGCGACGAACGGCTTGATCTGCTCCGCGTAGCCCAGCAGCTCCTCGACCACCTGCTCCGCGGCGATGGCGCGGCGGTTGTAGAGCTTGGTGAGCATCTGGTTCTTGACGTCGAGCGCGGCTTCCACCTTCTGGAGGAGGATCGACTCGTCGTAGAGGTCCTGGACGCGGATGCCGACGCGGTTGATCTTGTCGGCGTAGGTCGGGCCGATGCCGCGGCCCGTGGTGCCGATCTTGCGCTTGCCGAGGAAGCGCTCGGAGACCTTGTCCATCGTCACGTTGTAGGGCGTGATGATGTGCGCGTTTCCGCTGATGAGGAGCTTCGACGTGTCGACGCCGCGCTCGTTCAGACCGCTCAGCTCGGAGAGCAGGACCGAGGGGTCGACGACGACACCGTTGCCGATGACCGGCGTACAGGTGGGTGAGAGGATTCCGGAAGGGAGGAGGTGGAGCGCGTACTTCTGGTCGCCCACGACGACCGTGTGGCCGGCGTTGTTGCCGCCCTGGTAGCGCACTACATAATCCACCGAGCCACCGAGCAGGTCGGTCGCCTTCCCCTTGCCTTCGTCACCCCACTGAGCACCGAGCAGCACAAGTGCGGGCACGCGCGTACACCCCTTCCGGGCGGGGCATGTCCAAGGTCGGGGGCGTGGGCGCGAGGTTTGATCGCCTCGTCGCCGCGTACCGCCGCGACCGTCATTGGCCGCACAACCCGTCGGACCGGATGCCCCGGAATAGACGAAGCCCCTGGCGCAATAGCGCAAGGGGCTCTTGCACAAAGATGCTACCCGAGGAAGCGAGGCAGGACCGAGGTGGCGACTTCCGCGACGTCCGATCAGCTCCTGGTGATCATCGACCCGGCGGCACGGCAGGGGGACGGGGAGTCCGTACGGATAGCGAAGGACGTGCTCAGCGCGGGTGCGGCGGCGAAGGTGTGTCTGCCGGACGGTCCGGAGGAATTCGCCCGTGCGCTCGGCAGACGGGGGTCCCGGCGGCCGGTCGTGATCGGGGACGACGCGGCGCTGGTGCGTGCGGTCGGTCTGCTCCACCGGCACCGGGAGCTGGCGGACTGCGCGCTGTCCGTGGTCCCGGTGGGGTCGGCTTCGCTCGCCGGGGCGCTGGGCGTGCCGGTGGGGGCGGTCGCGGCGGCGCGGGCGGTCCTCGAGGGCGGGGAGCGGCGCCTGGACCTCCTGGTGGACGACAGCGACGGGGTCGTCCTCGGCTGCCTGGGCATACCGCCGACCTCGCCGCGCTCCCTGGTCCCCGAGCCGGTCGGCGCCCCGGCCCACCATCCCTGGCTCCGCTCCACCTACCGCACCCTGGTCCGCACTCTGGGCTCGCGCCCGGCGCGGCTCCGGGTGGATCTCGACGGGGAGACGGTGACGGACCTGGACCGTCCGGTGGAGGCGGTCTCGGTGACGCCCTCCGGGCACGGTGTGGCCTCGGTGGAGATACACCCCTTCGCGGATTCCGGCCCCTCCGTCGTCGCCTCCGCCCGCACGATCACGGTGACCGGTGAGGACTTCCACTACCGCGCGGACGCGGTGACCTCCGGTCCGGTGCGGCGGCGGACCTGGCGGGTGGCGGAGGGGGCGTGGGGGCTGGTGGTGCCGCGGGGGTGAAGGGCCGCTGTTTGAGGGGGGTGCGGGCGGAAACCCGGGTGGCCTTCGATCCCTCGGGCGCGGGAGGCAGCCGTGAGCAACAGCCCCTTGCAGGGTCGTACCGTGGTGGTGACCGGGGCGGCGCGTGGGCTGGGGGCGGCCCTCGCGCGTGACGTCGCCGCGCGGGGCGCGAGGGTCGCCCTGCTCGGTCTCGAGGGGGAGCGGCTGGCCGTCGTCGCGGCGGGGCTGCCGGTGCCGGCGCTGGCCGTCGAGGTGGACGTCACCGATCAGCTCGCGCTGGAGCAGGCGGCGTCCGAAGTACGCGGGGAGCTGGGGCCGCCGTCCGTCGTCGTGGCCAACGCGGGGATCGCCGAGGGCGGCCCGTTCCTCACGTCCGACCCCGCGTCGTGGCGCCGGGTGATCGACGTCAACCTCAACGGCAGCGCCTGCACGGCCCGGGCGTTCCTGACCGACCTGACGGCCACGGCCGGCTACTTCCTCCAGGTGGCGTCCCTCGCGGCGTTCGGCACCGCGCCCATGATGAGCGCCTACTGCGCCTCCAAGGCGGGCGTGGAGTCCTTCGCGCACGCCCTCCAGGCGGAGGTCGCGCACGAGGGCGTCGCCGTGGGCATCGCCTACATCAACTGGACCGACACCGACATGACCCACGACGCGGAGCAGTACCCCGTCCTGCGCGAGCTGAAGGCCAACATGCCGCTGCCCGCCCGCAAGGTCTACCCGGCCGATGTCGTGGCCGCCCGCCTGGTCCACGCGGTGGAACGCCGCCGCACCGCCGTCTACGTCCCCGCCTGGCTCCGCCTCGCCCAGATCTTCCGCGCCGCCCTCCCGCCCCTGGTCCTCCGCCGCGCCCGCCGCACCCTCCCGGACATCCACCCCCGCCTCTCCGCGACGGGGCTGCTCGGCGGCGGGGGCTTGGCGGACGAACGGCGACGGGAGGGGCGGGACGGCACCTGAGCGGTTCAGCTCAGCTCAGCTCAGCGGGGCCAGCGGGCTGTCACGGCGGCGGTCCCCCGTACCGCTCCCGCGCACCGGGCCGCCGGGAGACGCCCCCTAGGCTCGCTGAGCGGCGAACAGTTCCAGGTGGGCGCAGGCGGGACACCGCCAGGCATCGATCTGCCAGCGCGGCCGGCCCATCCTCTTGGCATTGCCGAGCGGACCTCGCTGCAGGGGTCCCGCGATCCACCGCGCGAACCCGCGAGCGCCCTCCCCGCCGTCCTCGACGAAGCCCGGCTCCAGCCCCACCGCACCGCATTGGGTGCACCGTATGTTGTTCATCGTCGGAGTTTATTGAGCGGCCGCGGGCGTTGATCAAGGGAACCGTACGAGCGGCCCGGGGCTCGCCCCCTCAGCCCGCCAGGTCGCGTCTCCGGATGCCGGTCAGCCCCGCGCACGTCAGGACGACCGTCACACCCAGGAGGGCTGCCACGGGGCCCCACTCCATCGGGGCGGACGGGAGCTTGGGGAGGTGGGCGTACGGGGAGAGGTCCAGGAGGGGTCGGGGGGCGTTCAGGGCGGGGCCGATCCAGCCGAGCAGGAGGGTGGCGCCGGCTGCGGTCCAGGACAGGGCCGAGGCTCTGGGGAGGACGCCGTGGAGGAGGACCGTCAGGGCGCCCAGTGTCCAGATCGCGGGGAGTTGGATCAGGCAGGACGCGAGGAGGGCGAGGGGGCGTCCGCCGTAGCCCGCCATGAAGCCGAGGGAGGCCAGGAGCATCAGAGCGGTCGAGCCCGCGAAGGAGATCGTCAGGTGGCTCGCCGCCCAGCGGAGGCGGCTCACCGCGCAGGCGAGGACCGGTTCGGCCCGGCCCGAGGTCTCCTCCGAGGCGAGGCGGAGGACGGAGGAGACGATGTAGAGCGCGGCGACCAGGCCCAGCATCCCGGTCATCGCGGAGAGGAACGCGTCCTCCGCGCCGGACCGGCCGCCCATCCGCTCCAGAATCCGCCGTACCCCCTCGTTGTCGCCCATCATGGCCGTCGCGCCCTGGGTGAGGCCGCCGTAGACGACCCCGGCCAGGAAGAACCCCACACCCCAGCCGAACAGCGCACCCCGCTGGAGGCGCCAGGCCAGACCGGCCGCGCTGCCGAGGCGCCCCCGGGCCGGGCCCGGACGGGTCGGCAGGAAGCTCATCCCCAGGTCACGGCGGGCCGCGAGGGTGAAGGCGAGCGCGCCGAGGGCGAGGATCGCCGCCGCGAACAACGGCAGCACCCACCACCGCTCCCCCGCGTAGGGCCGCAGGTTCTCCTGCCAGCCCAGCGGCGACAGCCAGGTCAGCGCGGAGGAGCCGTCCGCGCGGGCCGAGTCGCCCGCCGCGCGCAGGACGAACGCCGCTCCGAGGACCGCCGAGGTCAGCCCCCGCGCCAGCCGCGCGCTCTGCGTGAACTGCGCCGCGACCGCCGCGACCCCGGCGAAGACGAGACCGGTCCCCGCGACGCCCAGCGCGAGCGCCAGCGCGCCCGGGACGCCGTACGTCGCCATCCCCGCGAGAAGCAGCAGCGCCAGCGCGCCGTTGGCGACCACCGCCGCGAGCAGCGCCGCCGTCAACGGGGCCCGGCGGCCCACCGCCGCCGACGCGACCAGCTCCGCGCGCCCGCTCTCCTCCTCGTCCCGGGTGTGCCGTACGACGATCAGCAGGCTCATCGCGGCGGCGAGCAGCCCGGCGTACACGCCCGCGCGCCACGCCGTCATCCCGCCGACAGAGTCGTCGAGGAGAGGTCCGGTCAGGGCGCGCAGCGAGGCGTTGGCGGTCATCTGCTCCCGCAGGGAGGCGCGTTCGGCCGCCGTGGCGTACAGGCTCTTCAGGGTGCCGGGCATGGAGAGGACCATCAGGGCGTTCACCCCCGCCCAGAGAGGGATCTGGACGCGGTCCCGGCGCAGGGCGAAGCGGAGCAGGGTGGGGGCGGCGGTGAGGGTGGAGGCGGGGTGCCCGGTCTCCGGGGCCGTGGTGGTCATCGCGCGGCCACCTCCGCGTCCGTCGTCGTCTGCGCCGGGGTCTCCTCGTAGTGCCGCAGGAACAGCTCCTCCAGCGTCGGCGGGGTGGAGGTCAGCGAGCGGACGCCGACGGCGGTGAGGGCGCGCAGGACGCCGTCGAGCCGGTCGGTGTCCACCTGGAGGTGGACACGGCGGCCCTGGACGTCGAGGTCGTGCACGCCGGGGAGATCCGTGAGTCCGGCCGGGTCGCCGCGCAGCTCCGCGCGGACGCTGGTCCGGGTCAGATGCCGCAGCTCGGCGAGCGAACCGGTCTCCACCGTGCGCCCCTTGCGCACGATGCTGACCCGGTCGCACAGCGTCTCCACCTCGCTGAGGATGTGCGAGGAGAGCAGGACGGTACGGCCCCGGTCCCGCTCCTGTGTCACACAGGACTGGAAGACCTCCTCCATCAGGGGGTCCAGGCCCGAGGTCGGCTCGTCCAGGATCAGCAGGTCCACGTCCGAGGCGAACGCGGCGACCAGGGCGACCTTCTGCCGGTTGCCCTTGGAGTACGTACGGCACTTGCGGGTCGGGTCCAGCTCGAACCGCTCGGTCAGCTCCGCGCGGCGCCGCTCGTCCAGACCGCCGCGGAGTCTGCCGTACAGGTCGACCACCTCGCCGCCGGAGAGGTTGCGCCACAGGGTCACGTCGCCGGGGACGTACGCGATGCGGCGGTGGATCTCCACGGCGTCGGTCCACGGGTCGTGACCGAGCACCTGCGCGGCACCGGCGTCCGCGCGCAGGAGACCGAGCAGGACGCGGATGGTGGTCGACTTCCCGGCGCCGTTCGGCCCGAGGAAGCCGTGCACCTCTCCGCGCTCGACGCTCAGGTCGAGACCGGTGAGGGCGTGGGTACGGCCGAAGGACTTGTGCAGTCCCGAGACCGTGATGGCCTTCGTCATGGAGGCGAACGTACGCTTCTTTCAGAATTTTGTGAAGTTAAGGAATCGTATGAAGCGGGGCTAGGGTGGAGACATGACGAAGGCGAAGGTGGAGAGTGCGGACGGCCGCGACCCGGAGGTGGTCTCGCGCTTCGTGGAACGGTTCGCCGCGCAGCTGGTGGAGGCGGGTGTGCCGCGTATGCCGGCCCGCGTCTTCGCGGCCCTGCTCTCCTCCGACACCGGCTCCCTCACCTCCGCCGAGCTGGGCGAACAGCTCCGCATCAGCCCCGCGGCGGTCTCCGGCGCCGTCCGCTACCTCTCCCAGGTCCACCTCGTCTCCCGCGAACGCGAACCCGGCTCCCGCCGCGAGCGGTACCGCGTCCACAGCGACCAGTGGTACGAGGCCCTCACCAACCGCGAGGCCATCATCAAACGCTGGGAGGAAGCCCTGCGGGACGGCGTGACGACCCTCGGCGCGGACTCCCCCGCGGGGCGGCGCCTGTCCGAGACCCTGGAGTTCTTCGAGTTCATCGAGAAGGACGTGGCGGGCCTGATGGAACGGTGGCGGGCCCACCGGGACGCGCGGCGCGCGGGCTGATCAGGGCGCGGCGACCCACGGGTCACTCCCCGGTGGTGACAGCGCTTGGTGCCGGTGCCGTGGCGTCGGCGCTTGGCGTGCCCGGGGTGAAGAAGTTGACGAGGTTGCCGTCGGGGTCGCGGAACAGGAGCGAGCGGTTGCCCCAGGGCATGGTGGTGGGCTCGTTGACGAAGTCCTCGACGAAGGCGCCGAGGTTCTCGTGGACGCTGTCCACGTCGTCCACGCGGAACTCGAGGATGACGCTGTGGTTGTCGGCGGGGCGGGCGGAGCCGGGCGCGAACAGGGGGACGGTGCGGGTGGAGCCGATCGCGAGGGTGGCCGAGGGGGTCCTCAGCTCCGCGAAGTCCTCGGTGGCCCAGGTGGCGGGTACGCCGGTGGCGCGCTCGTAGAAGCGGACGAGACGGGCGACGTCGTCGGTGATGACGCGGGTGGAGACGAACACGGGGCTACTCCTCTGTCGTAGGGCGCTGGTGGCCCGATGACCTGGTGACCGCACGCTACGACCGATACCGGACAGAACCCGTCCGCTATCCGCGGAAGAATTCCGGCCATGCCCCGACCCCTCGCCCGCGTCCTCACGCTCCTGGAGCTGCTCCAGTCGGGCGGCACCCGGACCGTGTCCGAACTCGCCGGCCGCCTGGGCGTCGACGAGCGCACCGTACGGCGCTACGCACAACAGCTCCTCGACCTCGACATCCCCGTGGAGTCGGTACGCGGCCGCCACGGCGGCTACCGGCTCGGCCCCGGCTACCGCATACCGCCGCTGATGCTGAACGACGACGAGGCACTGGCGGTACTGCTCAGCCTGGCCACGGACAGGGCGAGCGACACGGCGGGCGAGACGGCGAGGGAGACGGCGGCGGCCAAGATCCGCCGGGTCCTGCCCCACCGACTGCGCGGCAAGCTCGACGCGGTACTCGCCTCGCTCGCCTACACGGCCCCGCCGGCGAGGACAGCCCCCGCCCCCGCCCCCGACCCCGCGATCCTCCTCCCGATCGCCGACGCGGTGCACCACCACCGCCCCGTCTCGATCCGCTACACCGCCGCCGACGGCCACCGCACGGAACGCACCCTGCATCCTTACGGCGTCGTCGCCCACGCGGGCCGCTGGTACGTGACGGCGGCGGACCTCCTCTCCGGCGAGGACCGCACCTTCCGCCTGGACCGCATCACCGACGCCCGCACCCTCCCCGGCTCCTTCACCCCGCCCCCCGACCCCGCCCCCACCGCCCGCGTCCTGAACGCCCTGGCCACCGCCCCCCACCCCCACGCGGTCACCCTCCACGTCCAGGCCACCCCCACCCACATCCACACCCACCTGCCCCCGGGCCTGGCGACCGTGACGCCCCCCGTCGCCCCGGACACCTGGTGCCGCGTCGACCTCCACGTCACCCACCTCGACTGGCTTCCGGCCGCCCTCGCCGCCCTGGACCGCCCGTTCACGATCGAGCGGCCAGCCGAACTCCGCACGCTGGTAGCGGAGTTCGCGGCACGCCTGCTGGACTCCGCCCGCCCGGCTCCGCATCCACGCGGAGGCGATTCCTGCTAGAACCGCGCCATGACACACAGATTCACCGCCCGTGCAGCCGTGGCGGAGATCGACCCCGACAACAACCTGATACAGGCGGGTGTCGCCGAAGACGAGGACGGCGACGGCTTCTTCCTGCTCTTCATGAGCACCCTGACCGAACCGTCCCGCCAGAACGTCACCCTCGGTCTCGACAGCCACTGCCTCGTCACTTCGGAGGGGGGAACGGCGTACGGCTGCGTCCACGAGATCACTCTCTCGGACAGGCGGCTCACGGTCTCGCTGGACCCGTCCTCGCTGGACGACCTGGGACTGGACGACCCTGAGATCGAGGGGGAACTCGCCGTCCCGGACGAGGACATCGAGCGGCTGCGGGAGGTCCTGGCCCGGGTGCTGGCGTTCGGGCGGGCGGGGGCGCGACCTCGGCGGGTGGACCTGTAGGTCCGGGGAAGCCGCGAGATCACCCGGCAGCCGCCGACGGCGAGGACGCGCCGCGGGGCCACCCGCGGGTGACGACGAAAGTTGTACGGGTGGTGCGGACGGGAACCGAGACCCGGCCGGAGGCCGGGTACCGCAGGCGACAGCGGTCAGCGGGCCATACGGCGGCTCAAGTACGCCGCCCTCTCCCGCAGCGCCCCCGCCCGGGCGTCCGGTTCCGCAGGTGTCGCCATGCCCGTGCCCGCGCCGACCTGTACGTCGGACCGCGCACCCTGCGGCATCGCCGCCAACTCCGCCCAGTCCACGGCGACTCCGGCGCGTTCCGCCAGGACCAGCACCGTCGCCGTGAAGCCCTCGGACAGGCTCAGGATGACGGCGTGGCTGGTGCGGCAGTGTCGGGCGAGGAGGGCGTGGACGAAGGGAGTGAAGAGGGAGAGGTCGAGCTGGGACTCGTCGCCGCGCATGGGGCCGATGCCTGACGGGAGATTCAACTCCGCCTCGAAAACCTCGACTTGGCGGCAAAACAGCCGCGCCGCCCCGTTCGACGGGTTCCACAGGGTCTCGTCGCCGAGGAGGAAGTCCTGGCTCATGCCGTGAATCCCCGGAGGTACAGGCGGAACCGGGTCGTGTCCTCCGCCTCGAAGCAGACCTCCTGCCCCCAGTGGGCAGTGAGCCGCCGCGCGACCGCGATCAGGCGGCGGCGGTCCTCGGGGGTGTGGGCGGGGTAGCGGGCCCAGCCGTGTTCGGAGATCTGGTGGCCGAGTTCGCTGAACAGGAGGTTGTGGTAACGGAGTTCCTCCTCGTCGGTCAGCGGGGTGACGGCGTCCTCGGCGGGTCGTATCTGGACGTTGTGGAGGTCTCGGATCACGGCAGCACACGCTCGCACTCTGCTGGGGGAAGGTCCGACGCAGGCTATCGGCCGGGGGGAATCGCCGTCCGTCCTCCCGCCGGAGGCACCCCGCCTCAGCCCGGTGTCACCAGCCTCGCCTCGTACGCGAAGACCGCTGCCTGGGTGCGGTCCCGCAGGCCGAGTTTGACGAGGATGCGGCTCACGTGGGTCTTCACCGTGGACTCCGCGACGATCAGGCGGGTGGCGATCTCGGAGTTGGAGAGGCCCTGGGCGATGAGGATCAGGACCTCGGTTTCGCGTTCGGTGAGTTCGCCGTAGGCCGCGTGGGCGGACGGCATGAGGCGGGGGGTGTCGGAGAGGCGGGAGAACTCGTGGATGAGGCGTCGGGTGACGGAGGGGGCGAGGAGGGCCTCGCCGGAGGCCACCACCCTTACCGCTTCCGCGAGTTGCCGGGCCGAGGCGTCCTTCAGGAGGAAGCCGGAGGCGCCCGCGCGCAGCGCCTGGTACACGTACTCGTCCAGGTCGAAGGTGGTCAGCACGAGCACCTTCGCCGCCGCGTCCGCCGCGACGATCTCGCGGGTCGCCTCGATGCCGTTCAGTTCGGGCATACGGATGTCCATCAGGACGACGTCCGGGGCGAGTTCGCGTACCCGCGTCACCGCCTCGCGCCCGTTGACCGCCTCGCCGACGACCTCGATGTCCGGCATCGCGTTCAGCAGCACGGAGAAGCCCTCGCGGACCATCATCTGGTCGTCGGCGATCATCACCCGGATCGTCATGCCCGGTCCTCGTACAGCTCGATCTCCGTGCCCTTCGCCGGGACCGGCAGGAACACGGTCACCTCGTAACCTCCGTCGGCCGTCGGGCCGTCGGTCATCTCGCCGTTCAGCATGGTCACCCGCTCCCGCATACCCGTGATGCCGTGCCCGGCGCCCGGGGAGGGCTTGATCAGACTCGGCGCGGGCGGCGGGCCGTTGACCACGCGGATGCCCAGCCCACCGAGTACGTAGGCGATCTCGACGCGCGCCGTCGCCCCCGGCGCGTGCCGGAGCGTGTTGCTGAGCGCCTCCTGCACGATGCGGTACGCCGACAGCTCGACGCCCTGGGGGAGTTCGCGCACCGCGCCGGTCACCGTCTTGCCGACCTCCAGGCCGGTGTCCCGCACGTTGGCGAGCAGGGTGCCGAGGTCGGCGAGGGTGGGCTGCGGGGCGTCCGGAGCCTCGTAGTCCTCCGCGCGGACGACACCGAGCACCCGGCGCAGTTCGGTGAGGGCGGCCACCGCGTTCTCCCGGATCGTGGCGAACGCCTTCTCCAGCTCCGGCGGCGGGTTCTGCACCCGGTACGGCGCGGCCTCCGCCTGGATGGCGACCACCGACATGTGGTGGGCGACCACGTCGTGCAGCTCGCGGGCGATGGTCGAGCGCTCCTCCAGCAGGGTGCGCCGCGAGCGTTCGTGCGCGGTCGCCGTCTGCTGCGCGGTCACCTCCTGGCGGGCCCGGCGGTGCGTGTGCCGGACCGTGACGGCGAGCAGGATCAGCGCGGACAGGAACAGCATCGGCGCGACGTCGGAGGACTCGTGCCAGGCGGAGCCGGTCTGCGCGAGGAAGCCGTACACCGCGGTGATCGCCCACATCCACGCGGCGGTGCGCGGGCGGGTGCGTATCGCGACGACCGTGAGCACGGTCAGGTGGGAGAGGAAGCTGCCCGGCAGCCACGGCCAGGCGCTCCAGTCCCCGCCCATCGCGACCGCGGCCACCGTGGTCGCGAGGAGCGACAGCCAGAAGGCGCCCACCGGACGCGCCAGGGTGAGCAGGACCGGCGCGAGGGCCAGCAGCGCGCACAGCAGGGCGGCCGGTCCCCCGAAGGTACTGGCCAGGGACACCAGCGCCGCGAACCCGCCGAGGGCGGCGACGGTGAGGTGCGGCGCCCACGCCGTGTACTCCTTGAGCCGGCCGGGCAGCGCGCGTCCCAACGGACCGTCGACGGTCGCGCGGGGCATCGGGCGGTACGCGAAGGCGCCGCTGAACAGGTCCTGCCGCAGCCCGCGCAGCGCGTCCGCGGCGAGCCGGAACTCCGGGCTGCGGGGTCTGTCCTCACCGCGCGGGGGCGGAGTCTGCGTGTGGGTCGTCGTCTCGGTCACGGGAGAGACGGTAGGCGGGGCGGCGGGTGCGGTCGTCCCCTCGCAGGGGGGTTTCCTGGGGTCCGCCTCAGGTACTACGCGGCCGACGCCGTCGGGCGGCTCAGCGGTGCCGGCCCGCCGTCCCGTGCGTCGCCTCAGCGGTGCCGGACCAGCTTTCCGGCCTCCGGCGGAAGGCCGCCCCTCGCGTCGGCGGCGACGAAGGGGACGTCTCCGGGCGCGTCCTCCAGCGCGATGGCGACACCGGGGCGCACAGCGCCACGACGGCTGCCGCCAGGAACGCCCTTCGGTACTGCCTCATCCGCGACACCCCTCCGCCGGTCCGGTCGGTCACGCTCCTCAGACGACGGAGACCTCCAGTTCGTTCAGGCCGCGCAGCACGAACCCCGGTTTGCGGCGCGGCTCCGCCGCCAGGGTGAGGGTGGGGGACCGGGTGAGGAGCGCGCGGGTGGAGGCGGCGAGTTCGAGGCGGGCCAGGGGGGCGCCGATGCAGTAGTGGATGCCCGCGCTGAAGGAGATGTGGGGGTTGTCGCGGCGGGTGAGGTCCAGGCGGGCGGGGTGGTCGAAGACGGCCGGGTCGTGGTTGGCGGAGCCGAAGAGGAGGGCGAGTTCGGCGCCGCGCGGGATGCGGGTGCCGTCGATCTCGATGTCGTCCAGGACCCAGCGTTCGAAGAGCTGGAGCGGGGTGTCGTAGCGGAGCAGCTCCTCCACGGCGGACGGGATCAGGGCGTGGTCGGCGCGGAGGGCGGCGAGCTGGGCGGGGTGGCGGAAGAGGGCGAGCCAGCCGTTGGCGGTGGCGTTGACGGTGGCCTCGTGGCCCGCGTTGAGGAGGAGGACGGCGGTGGAGACCAGTTCCTGCTCGGTGAGACGGTCGCCCTCGTCGTGGGCGGCGATCAGCGCGGAGATCAGGTCGTCGCGGGGGTCGGCGCGGCGGGCGGCGATCAGCTCGCGCAGGTACGCCGAGAACTCCTCCGACGCCCGTACCGCACGCGCGGCCACCTCCGGCGCCGGGTTCAGCTCGTACATCCCGCAGATGTCCGCCGACCACGGCCTGAGCGGCGCCCGGTCCCCCTCGGGAATGCCCAGCATCTCCGCGATCACCGCGACCGGAAGTGGCTCCGCCACCTCCGCGACGAGATCCCCGCCGCCCCGCGCGACCAGCCCTGCCACGAGCGTGTCGGCCAGCTCCTCCACGTACCCGCGCAACCGCTCCACGGTCCGTGGTGTGAACGCCTTCGCCACCAGGCGCCGGATCCGCGTGTGGTCCGGCGGCTCCAGGTCCAGCATCCCGTGATCGTTGAGCGTGTGGAACGGCTCGTGCTCCGGCGAAGGCGGTGTCCGCCCGAACTCCTCGTGGGAGTAACGGTGTTGATACGTCCGCCCCAGCCGCCGGTCCCGCAGCAGCGCGGACACGTCGGCGTGGTGGGGCACGAGCCACTGGTTCGTCGGCTCGTACCGGATCACCCGGCCCCGGGCGCGGAGTTCGGCGTAGGCGGGGCAGGGGTCGGCGAGGAAGTCCGGGGAGGCGGGATCGAAGGTCGCTGACATGGGGGGACGTTAGCCCGTGGGGCGGGGCGGCGGTAGATATGACCTCGCTCGCGGGATGACATGTGTCATCCCCGGAAGATGCCCCTGGACACTGCCTCCGCCGTCGCCCGCCTTCCTAGACTCCGACCATGTTCACATCTCGCAAACCCGGACAGGACGACTCCTGGGAAGGCGTCGTCACCGACAAGTCCCGAGGCATGTTCGACGGCTCGAACATGTACCACCTCGTCGAACTCCGCCTGGCCGACGGCGAGTCCAGGAAGGTCAGAATCCCCCGCCGCCTCTGGAAAGAGGTCACGGTCGGCGACCGGCTGGTCAAGCGCCCGGGGTCCGACCCGGTGAAGGAGTAGCGGCTCGCTCCGGCAGCCCTCGGCGTGTTCGACCGCCGAGCGGAAGCCACTTTCTACCAGGCCAGTTGAGCGATCTCCTCCGCCACCACCGCGCACGCGTCCGCCGCCGGGTCGATCAGCGGGAAGTGGCCGACGTCCTCCAGAAGGGTGAGGCCGACGACCTCGCCCGCCTTGGCCGCCGCGTCGGCGAAGGCGTCGGAGAGGGGTTCGGGGACATCGAGGTCGGAGCGGCCCTGGACGAGGGTGGTGGCGATGCCGGTGGGGAGGAGGAGAGAGGGGTCCGCGCGGGGGAGGCGGTCGGTGAAGTGGTCCGGCCCCCCGAGGAGTTGGACCGCGGCGTTGGCGCAGACCTCCAGCTTCGCCGCGAGGGTGAAGTCCGCGATCGGGGCGAGGGCGACCACGCCCCGCAGCGGGGCGGGGTGGGCCGTGCGCCAGGGGGAGTCGGCGGGCAGGACGTGACGTGCCGCCGCCCACAGGGCGAGGTGGCCGCCCGCCGAGTGGCCGGTCAGGACCATCCGGCGGGTGTCCGCCCGGGGAAGCCTCTCGCGAGCCAGTCCGGGGAGGGCGTCCAGGGCGGCGGCCACGTCGTCGAAGGTCTCCGGCCAGCGGCCGGCCTCGTCTCCGTCGGAGGAGGAACTCCCGCGCCGGTACTCCACGTTGGCCACCGCGAAGCCCCGCCGGGCCAGGTAGTCCGCGAACGGGGTGATGTGGCGGCGGTCGTACCGGGCCCGCCAGGCACCGCCGTGCAGGACGACGATCAGGGGCGCCGGTGAAGCCGTCTCCGTCCGCGGCGCGTAGAAGTCGATCACCTGGTCCGGGTGGTCGCCGTACGCGGCCGTGGCATCCGGCTCGACCGGCTCGTGCGAGAACGCCGACTCCTCCTCGGCGGCGGCGCGGGCTGCGGCGGCGTCGTCCGGCATGTCCAACCTCTCAGCGTCGGAACGGAATTCGGGGGGATCGGGTACGGCGACCACCCCGCCGTTGGCCGGACGGTACCAGGCCGGTCACCGCCCCTCACATGCGGATGTCACGCACGGTCACCCAATGGGGGCACCTGCCGGTTTTGTACCGCCGCCGGGTCGGGGGACCGCCGCGCGGACGGCCCCCGGACCCACCGGTCTACGTCAGCGCCCCCGCCAGCACCCGCGCCGCCCGCTCCGTCTCCGCGAAGCCCACGTACAGCGGGGTGAAGCCGAAGCGGAGCACGTCGGGATGGCGGAAGTCGCCCACCACTCCCCGTTCGATCAGCCGGGGCATGACCTCGGCGGCGTCGGAACAGCGCAGCGCGATCTGACTGCCCCGCTCCTCGTGCCGCAGCGGCGTGACGCACTCCACCCGGCCCGGCTCGGTGTACTCCGTCACGCAGCGCAGGAAGAAGTCCGTCAGCGCGAGCGACTTGGCCCGCACCGCCTCGACCGGGACGCCGTCCCACACGTCGAGCGCCGCGTCGAGCGCCAGCATGGAGAGGATGTCCGGCGTCCCGACCCGCCCGCGCGGCGCACCCGGCGCCGCCCGGTACTCCGCGCTCATCCCGAACGGCTCCGCGTGCGAGTTCCAGCCCGGCAGCGGGGAGTCGAAGCGGGGCTGGAGATCGCGGCGGACGTAGAGGTACGCCGGTGAACCGGGACCGCCGTTCAGGTACTTGTAGGTGCAGCCGACCGCCAGGTCCACCCCGTGCGCGTCCAGACCGACCGGCAGCGCGCCCGCGCTGTGGCACAGGTCCCAGACGACGAGGGCACCGGCGTCGTGGACCGCCGCCGTGAGCGCGGGGAGGTCGTGGAGGCGGCCGGTGCGGTAGTCGACGTGGTTCAGCAGGACCGCCGCCGTACGGGTGCCGAGCGCGGCCGGGATCTCCGCCGGGGTCAGCGCGCGGAGCGTGCGGCCGGTCATGCGGGCGGCCGACTGAGCGATGTAGCCGTCGGTGGGGAAGGTCGTCGCGTCGACCAGGATCTCGTCCCGGTCGTCCCCGGCCATGCGGACGGCGGCCACAAGTGCCTTGAAGACGTTGACGCTTGTCGAGTCGCCCACGACGACCTGCCCCGCAGCCGCGCCGATCAGCGGTGCGATCCGGTCACCGATCCGCTCCGGCGCCGTCCACCAGCCCGACTCCTCCCAGGAGCGGATGCGCAGCTCGCCCCACTGGCGGCACAGCACGTCCCGCATCCGGTCGGGGACGTGCGCGGGCAGGGCGCCCAGCGAGTTGCCGTCCAGATAGACCACGTCGTCCAGGGTGAACTTCTCACGCAGCGCGCGCAGTTCGTCGGCGGCGTCCAACTTATCCGCCACCAGCGCCAGTTCGTTCGACTCAGACATACGACCTCGCCGTCCACAGCTCGGGGAACACGGTGTTCCGGGCCCGCTTCTCCAGCCACGCCACCCCGGCCGAACCGCCGGTGCCGGCCTTGGCGCCCATCGCGCGGCGGGTGGCCACCAGGTGGTCGTTGCGCCAGCGCCACACCAGCTCGGCCACGTTCGTCAGCGCCTCGCCGAGGCGGGCGGTCTCGGTGTCCGGGTCGCCCAAGTACACGGCCGTCCAGGCCGCCTCCACCTCCGGCGCGGGCTCGTACCGCTTCGACACGTCCCGGCGCAGCACCGCGGCGGGGATGTCGTGGCCCCGGCGCGCGAGGAGCCGTACCGCCTCGTCGTACAGGCTCGGCTCGTGCAGCGCCTTCTCCAGCTCCGCGTGCACGCGCGGGGTGCCGCGGTGCGGGACGAGCATCGAGGCGGACTTGTCGCCGAGCAGGAACTCCATCCGGCGGTACATCGCGGACTGGAACCCGGAGCCCTCGCCCAGGGCCGAGCGGTAGGAGTTGAACTGGGCCGGGGTGAGCTGCGCCAGCGGGCGCCAGGACGCGTTCAGCGCCTCCAGCTCGCGCACGGATCGCTTCAACGCGGCGATCGCGGTGGGCACGTCGTCCGAGCGGAGCGCCTTGGCGGCGGTCTCCCACTCGTGCGTGATCACCGTGAACCACAGCTCCATCACCTGGGTCGTCACCAGGAAGACCATCTCGCCGGGGTCGTCGGAGAGAGTGTGCTGGAGGTGGGTGAGCACGTCGGCCCGTACGTAGTCCTCGTACGGGGTCGTGCCGGCGAAGTCGAGATGCGGGGTCTCGGGCTCAGCGGCCTCTTCGGGGGCCTGGGAAGGGGGGTGAGCCTGGTGGGACATCGCTGTCTCCTGTCGAGCTACGGGTAGCGGTCCGCCCCTGCCGATGCCGGCACGGGGGCCCCGGTCCCCAGATCGAATCCTGCGTAATCCCTCCGGATACGGCAAGGGCTGTCTTCCTCACCTGCCGCCCCGGGGACCCCATGCGTCCCGAAAGCCCATTCCCCTGCCGAACGTGATCGCCTATCGTCGCGGCGGGGATCACGGGGGACGAACGGCCACGGGGAACGCGGGGGGAACGCGATGCCGCACACGCGCGCACGGACGGCGGGGCAGGGCGGCACGACGGGACCGGACCGCCCCGGCACCACCACCCAGCCCACGCCCGCGTCCCCGCTCCCGCGCCGGACACCGCTCTGGCTCGTCCCCATGCTGTGGACGACCGCGCTCGGCCTGTGGGGACTGTCCCGGCGGCACAGCCTGTGGCGCGACGAGGCGGCGACCTGGCAGGTGGCCCTGCGCGACACCGCCGACATCTGGCACATGCTCGGCCAGGTCGACGCCGTCCACGGCGCCTACTACCTCCTGATGCACGCCCTCTTCGCCTGCTTCGGCCCCGGCACCACCACCCTGCGGCTGCCCTCGGTCCTGGCGATGGCGGTGGCGGCGGCCTGCGTGACGGCCGTCGGCGCACGGCTGGCGGGCCGCTGGACGGGACTCGGCGCCGGGCTGGCACTCGGCCTGCTCCCGGCGGTGCAGTCCTACCTCCAGGAGGGCCGCCCGTACGCCCTGGTCGCCGCCGGTGCGGCCCTCTCCACGCTGCTCCTGGTGACCCAGCTGACGGGCCGCCCCCGTACGGCACGCTGGACGGCCTACGGCGCCACGCTCCTCCTGTGCGGCCTCCTCAACTGGCTCTCCCTCCTCATCCTCCCCGCCCACGCCCTCACCCTCGCCCTGTCCCGAGCGGGCCGCGGTCCGTGGACCCGCTGGTCGGCGGCCTCCGCCGTCGCCGTGGCCGGTACCGCGCCCCTGGCCCTCTTCAGCCGCGAGCAGTCCGCCCAGATCTCCTGGATACCGCCCCTGACCTGGCACATGCTGATCGGCCCGGCGGTACTGGTGGGGGTGGGCTGCCTGGCGGCCCTGGCGGACCGGACCCGCACCGGCCACCGCCCCACCCGCCTCTCCCCCGCCACCGTCGGACTCCCCCTCCTCGTCGTCCCCCAGCTCGGTCTCGTGCTCCTCTCGCTGGTCAAGCCGCTGTTCCTGGACCGGTACGTGCTGTTCAGCCAGCTCGGGCTCGCGTTGCTGGTCGGGGCCGGGACGGGCGCGGCCGTGCGGGCGGTGCGGCCGCGCTTCCCCAGGGCCGCCCCCTGGGTGCTCCCCGTCGTCCTGGCCGTCGCCGTGACCGCCCTGCTGCCGTACTCCCTCGCCAAGCGGGAGCCCGCCAGCCGGGTGGACGACGTGTTCGCGGTGGCGGGGCGGGTGGCGCGGTTGAAGCGGGACGGGAACGCGGTGCTGTTCGTGCCGGCCGCGCGCCGCGACACGGCGCTGGTGTCCCCGGGCGCCTTCGCCGGGCTGCGGGACATCGCGCTCGCGGAGGGGCCCGTGGAGTCGGGGACGCTGAAGGGGGTGGAGGCGGGTCCGGGGCGGATACGGGACGCGATGCTGCGTGAGCGGCGCATCCTGCTGGTCACGGACGCGCCGGAGGTCGCGCGGCCGGTGGCGGGGCGGCGGGACAAGGCGAAGCGGGACGTGCTGGAGCGGTACTTCACGCCGGTCGCGGACGAATGGGTGCGCGGGCGCCGGGTGACGGTCTACGAGCGGTCGGTGTGACCTCCGGCGCGACCCCCGGAGGGCGCCGCTCTCCCAGTGGCAGACTTCACCCATGACGACGCACAAGAACCTGCTCGGCGGCCCGGAGCCGACCCACCTCCCGGAGAACGAGGAGGCGTACCGGCTGCTGGCCGAGGACTCGCTCGCCCCGGCCGAGGTCGTGGCCACGTACCCGACCTTCTCCCTGGCCTGGGCGACGCTCGCCGACGACGCCTTCGAGGCGGGGCGCGTGGTCGAGTCGTACGCCTACGCCCGTACGGGTTACCACCGCGGCCTCGACCAGTTGCGCCGCGCGGGCTGGAAGGGCCACGGCCCCATCCCGTGGAGCCACCGCCCCAACCGCGGCTTCCTGCGCTGCCTGGCCGCCCTCACCCGCGCCGCCGACTCCATCGGCGAGAAGGACGAGGCGGAGCGCTGCCGCCAGTTCCTGCGGGACAGCAGCGAGGAGGCGTACGAGGAGCTGATGCGGTAACCCGGTGGACTCGCGGGCGGCACCGGGTGTCCGGTGCCGCTCAGCCCCGGCCCGCCGCCCCGCCCGCCTCCGCCCCGCCCGCCTCCAGCGGCGGTGTCGTGAGGTTGCCGTGGGTACGGCACTCCGGGTGCGGGCACTCCGGCGTCGGACGCCGTCTGACCAGGGCGAACGCGAGGATGGAGCCCAGCACCAGGACACCCGCGCAGATCGGCATCGCGCGGTCGAAGGACCGGTCGAAGGCGACCGCGGAGCGATACGCCTCCGGGCCCATCCCCGTGAGCAGCGGGAGCGCGGCGACCGCGATCAGACCCGCCGCGCGCGCCGCCGCGTTGTTGATGCCGCTGGCCACC
The DNA here is from genome assembly GCF_053600675.1 of Streptomyces sp. NPDC005004. Taxonomy (NCBI): domain Bacteria; kingdom Bacillati; phylum Actinomycetota; class Actinomycetes; order Kitasatosporales; family Streptomycetaceae; genus Streptomyces; species Streptomyces sp. NPDC005004. Next base: position 244,378 of record NZ_JBSGAH010000002.1, on the reverse strand, counting down.
CCCGCGCGGGCGGTGTCCACCGAGGCGAGGACGGTCGCGGTCAGCGGCGCCACCAGGGTGACCATGCCGGTGCCCATGACCACCAGCGCGGGCAGCACGTCGGTCGGGTAGTTCGCGTGCGGGCCCACCCGCAGCATCATCAGCATCGCCGCCGCGCACACCAGCGGACCCACCGTCAGCGGCAGCCGGGGCCCGATCCGGTCCGCCAGCGCGCCCGAGCGGGACGAGAACAGCAGCATCAGGACGGTCGTCGGCAGCAGGGCCGTGCCCGCCTCGAGGGGTGAGTAGCCCGCCACCACCTGGAGCTGGAGCGCGGTGAGGAAGAAGAAGCCGCCGAACGCCGCGTACACGCACAGCGTGACGACGTTGACCGCCGTGAACTGCCGCGAGGAGAAGATGTCCAGCGGCAGCATCGGATCTGCCCGGTCCTTCTCGACGTACACGAACGCCACCCCCGACGCGACGCCCGCGACGGCCGTCACCACCACCCCCACCGACGCCGTGCGCGCCTCGATCAGGGCGTACGTCAGCAGCGCGAGCGCCAGCGCGCCGAGGAACGCGCCGAGCACGTCGAACCGGCCCGGGGGCGCGCCCTCGCCGGAGGTCTCCGCGTCCGACTCGGGCACGTGCCGCAGCGCCACGGGGACGCACACCAGCGCGAGGGGCACGTTCAGCAGGAACACCCAGCGCCAGCCGGGGCCGTCCACCAGCCAGCCGCCCAGGAACGGGCCCACCGCCGCGCCCACACCGCCGAACCCCGACCACAGGCCGACCGCGCGGCTGCGGTCGTCGGGGTGGAAGGACGCCTGGATCAGCGCGAGCGAACCCGGAGTGAGCAGCGCGCCGCCGACGCCCTGGAGGGCGCGGGCGCCGATCAGCACGGCCGGGTTCGGCGCGAGTCCGCACAGCAGCGAGGCCGCCGCGAACCACACCACGCCGATCATGAAGACCTTGCGGCGGCCGTACCGGTCGCCCAGCGAGCCGCCGAGCAGGATCAGCCCGGCCAGGGTGAGCATGTACGCGTTGACCGTCCACTGCAGAGCGGCGAGGCTCGTGTCCAGGTCACGGCCGATGCGGGGCAGCGCGACGTTGACGACCGTCGAGTCCAGCAGGGCCATGCTGGAGCCGAGCACGGTGGTGAACAGGATCCATCTGCCCTGGGGCGAGGCCAGCCGGACATCGGGCATGACCCCAGATATACCCCAGAGACGCGCGATGGACCCGGTGCCAAAAGGAGGCACCGGGTCCACCACGGGTGTCCCTGAGGGAGTCGCCGCCGACTCCCCTCAGGGCTACTTCATCTTGTTGCCCGCCGACCGCAGGTTGTTCGCCGCGACCACGACACGCGCGGCCATCGACGCCTCGGCCAGCTTGCCCCAGGTGCGCGGGTCGTAGGCCTTCTTGTCGCCGACCTCGCCGTCGATCTTCAGGACGCCGTCGTAGTGCGAGAACATGTGGCCCGCCACCGGACGGGTGAACGCGTACTGCGTGTCCGTGTCGATGTTCATCTTCACGACGCCGTTCTCCAGCGCGGTGAGGATCTCCTCCTCCGAGGAGCCGGAGCCGCCGTGGAAGACGAAGTCGAACGGGGACTGCTTGCCGAACTTGGCGGCCACGCCGTCGTTCAGCTCCTTCAGCAGCTCGGGGCGGAGCACCACGTTGCCCGGCTTGTAGACGCCGTGCACGTTGCCGAAGGACGCGGCGAGCAGGTAGCGGCCCTTCTCTCCCAGGCCGAGCGCCTCGGCGGTACGGATCGCGTCGTCCACCGTGGTGTAGAGGGAGTCGTTGATCTCGTGCGAGACGCCGTCCTCCTCACCGCCGGTCGGGGTGATCTCGACCTCAAGGATGATCTTCGCGCGGCGGGCCTGCTCCAGCAGCTCCTGGGCGATCGCCAGGTTGTCCGCGAGGGTCTCGGCGGAGCCGTCCCACATGTGCGACTGGAACAGCGGGTTGCGGCCCGCCTTCACCCGCTCCTCGGACAGCGCGAGCAGCGGACGCACGTAACCGTCCAGCTTGTCCTTGGGGCAGTGGTCGGTGTGCAGCGCGATGTTGACCGGGTACTTCTCCGCGACGATGTGCGCGAACTCCGCGAGCGCGACCGCGCCGGTCACCATGTCCTTGCTGTACTGACCGCCGAGGAACTCCGCGCCGCCGGTCGAGATCTGGACGATGCCGTCGCTCTCCGCCTCGGCGAAGCCGCGCAGCGCCGCGTTCAGGGTCTGGCTGGAGGTGACGTTGATGGCCGGGTAGGCGAACTTGCCTGCCTTCGCCCGGTCGAGCATCTCGTTGTAGACCTCGGGGGTTGCGATGGGCATCTGTCCGCTCCTCGTGTTGCGGGTTGGCGTTCTGCGTGGCGGCCCTGAACTTGGACCCAGGGGGCGACGACGTCAGCGTCGTGCCCATCTTTCCAGACATGGCCCGGCGGACCGTCTGGCGGTCGAGGCCAGGAAGAGTCCACGCCGTGGCGGGCCGTCAGTCCAGACCCAGTTCATCCTTCGAGAAGGCGAACCGGTACGGAACGCCCGCACCGGCCTCGATCTTCTCCGCGGCGCCGGTCGCGCGGTCCACGATCGTCGCCACCGCGACGACCTCCGCACCGGCCTCGCGCACCGCCTCGACGGCGGTCAGCGGCGAACCGCCGGTGGTGGAGGTGTCCTCGACCACCAGCACGCGCCGGCCCGCGATGTCCGGGCCCTCCACACGGCGCTGGAGACCGTGCGCCTTCGCGGCCTTGCGCACCACGAAGGCGTCCAGCCTCTTCCCCCGCGCGGCGGCCGCGTGCAGCATCGCCGCGGCCACCGGGTCGGCGCCCATGGTCAGACCGCCCACCGCGTCGAAGTCGAGGTCGTCGGTGAGGTCCAGCAGGACCTGGCCGACCAGCGGGGCGGCCTCGCCGTCGAGGGTGATGCGGCGCAGGTCGACGTAGTAGTCGGCCTCCAGACCCGAGGAGAGGGTCACCTTGCCGTGCACCACGGCCTTGTCCTTGATCTGTTCCAGCAGTTCGCCACGTGCGTCCGTCGTCATACCGCCAGCTTAGAGGCGGCGCCAGCGCCAGGTCGTGGACGCCTCCAGCGGCTCCAGCGGGGTGACCAGGCGGGGCATCGTGTTGAGCCCGTTGGGCGGCCCGGTCTGCGGCTCCACGCACACGGCGGCGTCCTGCTCGTCGTAGACGACGGCCCACTGCTCGCGGCTGGTCAGCCTCAGTTCGAGCTGCTCCGGCCAGGTCAGGGTGACGTCCACGCCGTCGGGCATCCCGAAGCAGTCGTCCCAGGGACCCGGCGCGGGGTCGATCCGGTTGCCGGTCGGCAGGTGGTCCTCGCCGCGCTCCTCCTGCCAGGCCGGGGAGAAGTCGATGCGCACGCCCTCGCCGCCCAGGCTGCGGTTGAACCAGGGGTGCCAGCCGATCTGCGCCGGGAACGAGTCCTCGTACGTCTCCACCGACATGGTCAGCGTCAGGCTGTCCTCGCCGAGGCTCACGATCTGGGTGACCTTGCCGGGGTGCGGCCAGGGGTCGGTCAGCTCGAACGTCAGGACCGCCTCGTCCGCCGAGACGCGGGCGGTGCGCCAGGCGCCGTCACGGGTGGTGCCGTGGATGGCGTGCGGCGGGGAGTTGAGCGGCATCTGCCGTACGACACCGCCGTCCAGGAACCGGCCGTCCCTGATCCGGCCGCACCAGGGGACCATCGGGAAGCACCCGAACCGCTCGCCCTGGCGCAGCAGCTGCGTGCCGCCGACCTTCAGCCCGGCGACCCGTCCGCCGTTGCCGGGCCGGACCACGACCTCCGCGTCACCCGCGGTCAGCACAATGTCTTCGTCACTCACGGGACGACCCTACTCGGGTACGGGCACCCCGCCCGTGGTGCCCGGCCCGCCGCCTCAACGGCGCTTGCGCAGCGCCCGGGTGACGACGATCGCGGAGGCGAGCGCGAAGGCGGCGGCGGGGGCGGCCCAGCGCAGGGTGGAGTTCGCGGTGACCGTCTGGGGGGCGGGCACGGGGGCGTAGCGTCCGCGCGGCGGGGCGTGGTCCACCTCTTCGGCGCTGCGGCCGATCATCGTGCGGCGCGCGTGCGCGGCTTCCGCCGGGGGCCCGGCGGGGGGTTCGGCGGAGGGCTCCGCGGGGGCGGCGAAACCCGCCGGGGTGTCCTCGGGGCCGGGGGCGAGGGAGGGCGGGGGGACCTCGGTGTCGAAGACGGAGGTGTGGGCGTCGGAGGCCGTCGGCTCGGAGCCGGGCCGCTCCGGCGTCTCCGGCTCCTCCGGGGGCGGCGGCGAGACCGGCTCCTGCGGCTCCTCGGCGAGTCCCTCCAGGAAACGGGTCAGCAGGCGGGCCGCCGCCGAGGCGAGCTGGTCCGCGGGGAGTTCGGCCGTACGGGCGCCCGTCGTGGCCGTCGCCGTCGCGGTCAGGTCCGCCGTCGTACCGTCCGCGGCCTCCGCGAGCCGTACGGTCACGGTGAACTCCGCGCTGCCCGTGCCCCGGGACTCGGTCGCCTCACCCTTGACGGTGTAGCTGCCGTCCTCGTGCCGGGTGACCCCGGCGGTCCCCCGGTACGTCACCGAGTGCCCGCCCACGCGCAGCTTCAGCCGCCCGGTCAGCGGGTCGGCGGTGGCGTCCTGCTGAAGCCCGGGTACCGCCCGGGCGACCCGCACGGGGTCCGCCAGGGCCTCCCTGAGCCGGTCGGCCGGAACCGGGACGAAGACCTGGTGCTCCATGTCGCCCGAGCCTACCCATTGACATCCTCCCCCTCACTAAAAAAGAGGGGGATTCCAACCCAGGTGGGTTGAGGTTCACGGACGCTCGGCCCCTTGGGAGGTGTCGTCCCTCCGGCACCGGCTGATCGCCGGGGGCGGGGGATTCCGCCCTGTCCTGCCGCGACGTTGCTTGCTGCGTTGGTGTCCGCGTTGCAGGTGAAACCGCAGGAGGAACAGACGAACTCGGCTTGGCTCTTGCGCGAGTTCTTGTCGATCCATCCGCAGGCACTGCACCGCAGGGATGTGTAGGGGGCGGGTACGTCCTCGACCCGGCCGGGGGCCTTGTGCTCGGTGCGCTGCCGGAGCAGACCCCAGCCCTGGGCGAGGATCGCCCGGTTGAGTCCGGCTTTGGCAGAGCGGCCGTTCTTGAGGGACTGGCCGGACTGGTCGGGGTCCGGTTTCGCCTTGGCCTTGGCAGTCATGGTCTTGATGTTCAGCTTCTCGAACCGCACGAGGTCGTAGGTGCGGGCGAGCATGGTGCTGGTCTTCTCGCACCAGTCCTTGCGCCGGTTCGCCTCCCGCGCCTTGAGCTTCGCCACCTTGGCGTATTCGGTGGCCTTCGCCGGGCTGCCCTTCGGGGCGCGGGCGGCGCGCCGCTGGTGCTTGCGGATCTTTGCGCGTTCCTTGATGGTGAGCTGGGGGCAGTTCAGGGTGCGGCCGTCGGACAGGGCAGCGGTGATGGCCACGCCCCGGTCGACGCCGACGACCTCGCCTGTTCCGGGAGCACTGATCGGCTCGGGGATGACGGCGAAGGCGATGTGCCACTGGCCGTTGCGGTAGGTGACCCGGAACGTCTTCGCCCGGGGCAGCTCCGCCCGGGTGAGCCGGAAGCGCACCCAGCCGCAGCCGGGCACCTTGACCCGCGCCCACCTGCGGTTCAGCTTCCGCACCACCACCGACCGGCCCATGACCTGCTTACCGGTCTTCACGTTCAGCTTTGCCGAACCGTCCTCGTCGTACTCGGGCACGCGGTCGTCGCCGATGGCACGGAAGCCCTCGTGCCGGTGCTTCTTGCGCCAGGTCGGATCCCCGAAACCGGAGGTGAAGCGGGCGTTCTTGGCCTGCGCGAAGTCCTTCAGGGCCTGGACCTGGACGGTCTGATTCCCCGCACGCAGCCACTCACAGGCGGCACGAGCCTCGGTGAGCTGGCGGCACTGCTCGGCGAAAGAAGGCGCCGGCTTTCGCCCCTTGCGCCAGTGCGAGTGCTGCTCGACCGCCAGGTTCCACACGTACCGGGCGTGCGCACAGTGCAACAGCATCTGCTGCTCCTGCTCATGCGTCGGATACATCCGGAACCGGCCCATGGGCCCATCATAGCTACACAATGGGACCAATGCCAGAATGGGACCATGACCAAGCATGTGAACCTTCGTCTCCCCGACGATGTGCACGCGGCGGCTGTAGTCGCCGCCGCGGCTGACGACCGCTCCCTGAACTCGTGGCTGATCTCCGTCGTGCGACGCGCTGCCCAGCCCTCCGGCACGCCGGACCGCCCTGACGGCGACCCGGCTACCCCTGCCTCGCTCCGCAGGACCGGGAATTCACCCCGGCCCTGAAGGACCGGGGCACCCCGCCCGGAAAAACCGCGGCGCGGGTTTTCACCCCGGAGTGCGGTCGGCCCGGCGCGGCCCTCAATACCTCGGGTGCGCCAGCGTCGACGCCACCAGTCCCGTCACGCGCGTACGGCGGGCCGCGTGGGCGTCGGCCGTCAGCTCGGCGGGCGTCAGGGTGCGGGGGCGGGGGCCCGTGAGGCGGAGGCGCGGGACGGACGGGCCCGCAGTCGCCAGCAGGAAGCCCCAGTCGGGTGGGGTGCCGGCGCGGGCGGCGGAGCGGTCGGGGCCCGCCGGAAAACCGGAGTCCTGGCCGAGGACGCGGTAGGGGGCGGCGGAGAAGCCCGCCGCCCGCAGGGTCGTCGCGACCGTCCAGAAGACGCGGGGGCGGGTGGTGACCGGGCCGGCATGGACGACCAGACGCCCGCCGGGGGCGAGGGCGCGGCGGGCGAGACCGTAGAACTCCTGGGAGTACAGCTTGGTGCTGGCGGTGATGCCGGGGTCGGGGAGGTCCGCGATCACCACGTCGTACCGCCCGGCGGGGGTGAGGCGCAGCCGGCCGAGCGCGTCGGCCGCGGTGACGTGGACACGGGGGTCGGCGAGGGCGTGTCCGTTGAGCGCGGCGAGACCGGGGTCGTTGCGGGCGAGCCGGATCAGCCCGGCGTCCAGCTCGACCACGTCGACGCGCTCGACCCCGCCGTACCGCAGCACCTCGCGCGCGGCCAGCCCGTCGCCGCCGCCGAGGATCAGCACGCGTGCGTGCGGGCCGGACAGCGCGGGGCGGACCAGCGCCTCGTGGTACTGCCGCTCGTCCCGGCCGCCGACCCTCAGGCGCCCGTCCAGGAAGAGGTCGAGCGGCCGGCCGTCGGTGCCCCCGGCGAGGACGACCTCCTGGACGTCGGTCTGGAGCGCGACCCGTACGTCACCGCCGTACACCGCCTGGCGCGCGGCCCGTTCGAAGTCACCCGCGAGGGCGGCGGCCGAGGCGAGGACGCCGAGCACCGCGAGGCCCACGACGAGCAGCGTCCAGCGCGCGCGGCGGCTCAGGTCGCGGCGGAACAGACCGAGCACCAGCGCGCTGCCCGCGACCACGTTCACCGAGCCGGTGAGCAGCGCGCCGGTCAACTGGCCGAGGAACGGCAGGAGAAGAAAGGGGAAGGCGAGACCGCCGACCAGCGCGCCCACGTAGTCCGCGGCGAAGAGGTCGGCGACCGCACCGCCCGCGTCCTGGCGCCGGATGCGCTGGATCAGCTCCATCAGCAACGGCACTTCGGCGCCGACCAGTAGCCCGATGGCCAGCGAGAACCCCACCAGCAGACAGCGCGGGCCGTCCGCCCACATGCCGCCCCAGCCGCCGGTCCACGCGAAGACCGCGTACAACGCCATCGCACTGCAGCCGCCGACCAGCGCGAGCGCGGTCTCGATCGCCCCGAAGCCGACGGCCGCGTGCCAGCGCAGGCGTTTGGCGGCGAGGGAGCCGATGCCCATCGCGAACACCATCACGGACAGCACGACGGACGCCTGGGTGACGGAGTCACCCATCAAGTACGAGGCGAACGCGACGAGTTCCAGCTCGTACACCAGTCCGCAGGCCGCGCAGACGAAAACGCACGCGAGGACCAGGAACCGCCCGGTGCCGGGCCGCACGGGCAGCCACGCGGGCTCGGCCCAGGGCGGGGCACCCGGGGACACGGGGGCGTGGGGTTCGATCACGTTGCGACGTTACGTCACGGCGTACGTACGCTTCGTCACCCACACGTGTGGAACTCGGGCGCCTGGCTGCGCGATCGGTTTACGACGGCCGGAGCGGGTTGACCCGGGTCCGGGATCAGCCGGGCTGCCCGGCGGGAACGCGTACGCCGACGCGGGTCCTGGTCGCCACCAACTGCCCGTCCTGCGGGTAGGCGTGCCAGGTGCGCCAGTGCACCTGACCGCCCTGCCACTGGGCGATCAGCGCGGTGAAGGCGTGCGGGCTGCCGGGGAAGACACCGGCCAGGCCGTGCGGGTGGTCGGAGACCAGCGCCAGCAACTCCTGTGCGCGGCCCGCGAACTGGCCCGGCGTCAGCATCTCCACGCGCGCCGCGAACTCGTACTCCCAGTCGCCGATCCGCTTGGCGACGCCGAGCGGGAGGGGAGTGCTGGAGCCGGGCATACACGCCACGGTCTCCGAGCAACTGCCGTTCTCCTCTTCGAGGAGGACCTGGTGGGAGGCGCCGAGGAGCCTCAACTGGAGTCTCGCCCCGCTCAGTTCGAGGTCGAGGGTGGCCAGGGCCGGGAGCGGTTCGCGTCCGAGGGCCCAGGCGAGGTCGGCAGCGCGCGTATCTGTGTAGGAGGTGTTCAGGGTCGTGAGCATGGATCGGCTCCGCTAACACGCATGAGGGAGAGGGCAGTCCGGCGCACCTCGGCGGACACCGGGGCGGTCGGCCCGCTCGGCCCGGCTGGAGGGGGTGTCCTTGGGACGCCCGAGGGCTGCGGTGGTGATTTAGAGGGAATCATGAACTGTGGCCGTGCCACAGCGTTTTTACCCAACTTCGGAGGGTTTCCATCCCTCAGAGGGCCCCACAGCTCAACTGTTCAACGATCCCCTCCGGGGACTGACCGGGAGCCCGGGGAGGGGCGCTGACGGGGCCGGAGTGGAGCGTGGTGACGGTGGGCCGAGGTGGGCGTCACGGCCGGCCCCGCGGGTCTCGCCCCGCACCCCGGCTCGCCCACCGTCACTGCGGCACCCCGCCCCCGGCTACACCGCTCCTCGCCCGGCCCTCACCCTCAGCTGCCGCCTCCGCAGCCGCCCCCGCCACCGCAGGACGAACCGCCCCCGCACGACGAACCTCCGCCGCAGGACGAGCCGCCCCCGCACGAGGAGTGGCCGCCGCCGCAGGAGTGGCCCCCGTGGTGGCCACCGTGGTGGCCACCGCCACCCGACGAGCCGGAGTCGTTTCCGGCCACCCACCAGCTCGTCCCGGCGTCCGACGAGGACGACGACGAGCGGTGCGACGACCGCGACCCCGCGCCCGGGCGCCGCTTGCCGAGCGAGACCCTCCCCCGGGCACGCCGCCGCGCGCGCGACCTCGCCGTCGCCGTCACGACGATCACCAGCGCCACCAACAGGACGATGCCGATCACCATGGCGCCATCCCCCTTCCGTTCCCCCGAAGCGGCCCCCCGTGGGCGCCTCGCTCCCCGCGCCGTGCGACGCGGTGACCGGGGGATGCCCGGCGCGCCGCGCGGCCAAAGCAGAGTTGAGCAACTTCTGAGGGTGGCGTCCGGCGAACGGCTCCCGACCTGTGCCGGAGTCCCGGCGTGCGGCCGCTCCGAGCGTCCGTCGCGCCGGGGACACAGGTTGAGGAAGCCCCCCGCCGAGGCGCAGGATGGCCCGCATGACCTCCAGCGCACGTCCGTACCTCAACCGCCGCCTCGCCGAGTTCGGGACGACGATCTTCGCCGAGATGTCGGCGCTCGCCGTGGCGACCGGATCGATCAATCTCGGCCAGGGGTTCCCCGACACCGACGGTCCAGAGGAGGTCAGGGAGGCGGCGGTGCGGGCGTTGCGGGACGGGCGGGGCAACCAGTACCCGCCCGGACCCGGCGTGCCGGAGCTGAGGAACGCGATCGCCGCCCACCAGCGGCGCAGGTACGGGCTGACGTACGACCCCGACACCGAGGTACTGGTGACGGCGGGCGCCACGGAGGCCATCGCCGCGACGCTGCTGGCGCTCCTGGAGCCGGACGACGAGGTCGTGGCCCTGGAGCCGTACTACGACTCCTACGCCGCGAGCATCGCGATGGCGGGCGGGCGACGGGTGCCCGTCACGCTGCGCCCCGACGCGGGCCGCTTCACGCTCGACCTCGACGAGCTGCGCGCCGCCGTCACCGACCGCACCCGGCTGCTGCTGATCAACACCCCGCACAACCCCACCGGCACCGTCCTCACCCGCGCCGAATCGGCCGCCATCGCCGAACTGGCGGTGGAGCGTGACCTGTTGGTCGTCACCGACGAGGTCTACGAGCACCTGGTCTTCGACGACGCCGAGCACATCCCGCTCGCCACGTTCCCCGGGATGCGCGAGCGCACGGTGACCATCGGATCGGCGGGGAAGACGTTCTCGTTCACCGGCTGGAAGGTCGGCTGGGTGACCGCCGCGCCGGGGCTGGTGAGCGCGGTGCGCTCCGCGAAGCAGTACCTCACCTTCGTCTCGGCGGGCCCGTTCCAGTACGCGGTGGCCGAGGCGCTGGCGCTGCCCGAGTCGTACTACGACGACCTCCGCCGCGACATGAGCGCCCGCCGCGACCTCCTCGCGACCGGGCTGACCGAGGCGGGCTTCGACGTCTTCCGTCCCGCCGGCACCTACTTCGTCACCGCCGACATCCGCCCCCTCGGCGAGAAGGACGGCTTCGCCTTCTGCCGCGCCCTCCCGGAGCGCGCGGGCGTCGTCGCCATCCCCAACGCGGTCTTCTACGACGACCGCGAGGCGGGCGCACCGTTCGTCCGCTTCGCGTTCTGCAAGAAGGAGGAGGTGCTGCGCGAGGCGGCGCAGCGGCTGCGGGGCATGTGAGCGGCCCACACCCGCGGACGCCGCCTCAGCGTGCCACGAGCGCCCGCTCGATGAGGTCCACCGTCGCCCGGGGGTCGTCGACCTCGACCACGAGACGGGCGTAGCGCTCGTCGGCGAGTTCGACGACCACGGCCCTGGCGCCGTCCTTGACGTCCCAGAAGACCCACTCGCCCCCGGTGTGGAACGAGCCCGCGACGAGGAGACCGGGGAAGTGGGAGCCCGGGGCGCGAACCCCCTTGGGTTCCTTGACGATTCCCGGGTCGGCGGTGGCGCCCCGGACGTTCGCCAGCGGTATGTCCAGCCGGCTCTTGAGCGCCCAGAGCTTGTCCAGCCCTTCCATCTCCACGACCAGGGTGGAGCCCTCGACGGTGATGCGTGCCATGTCGGCCTCTTTCGGTGAACGGGGTGGGTGGGGACGGCTCAGCCGCGGAAGGTGAGGCTCCGCGCGAGGGCGGTCCCCGCGAGCAGCACGTCGTCGTTCGAGGCACCGGCCCTGGCCCGGACGCGCAGCCCGAGCAGGGTGGCGGTCACCGCGGTCGCCGCACCCGGAGGGTCACCGCCGTCCCCGGCGTGCGCGGCGGTGCCGAAGGCCCCGTCCAGCGCGGCGAACGCCCTGGCGACGAGTTCGCCCACCTCGGGGTCGACGGGGGCCCGCTCGACCGCGGCCATCAGCAGCAGGTCGACGCCGTTGTCCGCGCCGGGACCGGCGAGGGCCTCCTCGATGGCGCCCCGCACCCCCGCGTGCCGGGCGAGACGGTCGGCGAACGGCGTGAAGAGCTGCTCGACGGACCAGCGCAGCGCGGCCAGATAGAGCCCGCGCTTGCTGCCGAAGGTCTTGTACAGGCTGTTGCGGTGCACGCCGAGGTGCGCCACCAGGTCGTCGATCGACGTTCCGTCGTACGCCCGCACCGAGAAGAGCGCGGCCGCCCGGCGGACCACCTCGGCCTCGTCGAACCCTCTTGGTCGTCCCATGCGCCGACCGTAGCCATTCAAGGAACGATCAGTCAAGAACAATCGTTCCTTAATTGCCGGGGCGGAGGGGAGGGCGGCAGTGCGCCGGCACGGCGTGCGGGCACGACAAGCGCGGGTACGGCAAAGGGGCCCGGGGTGACATCACCCCGGGCCCCTCGAAGCCCGCGTACGGACCGGCGGGGACTTAGTCCTCGTCCTCGCCCGGCTTCTCCTCGTCGATCTCGTCGACCTCCTGCTCCAGGCCGAGCTGCTCCACGATCCACTTGTCGAACTCGATCGCGGCGCGGACCCAGCTCACGGTGGAGGACACGAAGTGGTTGAGGTCCACGCCGGTACCGACCAGCATCTGGGCCTCGCCGATGAGGCGGACGGTGCCGTCCTCGTGGGTGTGGGTGTACACCTTCGGCCACAGGGTGCGGCGGTTCCACTCGTCGACGGTCTCGAGCAGCTGCGGCTTCTCGTCGATCTTGTGGGGACGGTCGTAGAAGGTCCGTACCGAGAAGACCGCCTGCTCGTCCTCGCCGCGGAACATGAAGTACGTGCGGAACTGCTCCCACGGAGCCGCGAGGTCGCCCTCCTCGTCCACGACGAACTTCAGCTCCATCTGCTCGAGGAGCTGCTTCACAAGGTCCTGATCCGGGACGACGGGGCCCACCGGTCCCTGGGGCTGCGGTTCGGGCTGGCCCCCGAAGTTCGGAATCGAGGACGGGTCGATGCTCACCGTGTTTTTCCCTTCGTACGGATACCGCCATCCTCCCTCAGAGGGGGAGGCCCCTGGCAAGCCCCGCCGCGCCCTGTAAGCCCTCGGCGGACACGAAGTCCCCGGACCGGCTGCGGCCGTCCGGCATGATTCCGCCATGCGCATACCAAGAGTGTTGCGATGGGTCCTGTGGACTCTGTGGTTCGGCTGTCTCCTGTTCGTCATCTGGTTCGCGTGGGAGGCGTGGGCCTCCTTCCGGGAGGCCGAGTCCTGGTGAGCGGGCGAATCCCGGCCTGGATCGTCCTGGCGCTGTCCACGCCGCTGCTGATCGGGGTGGGTTCCGTGGTGGCGGTGACCGGCTGGGGACTCGCCAGCTTCCGGGTGCCGCGCGCTGACCTGCGGAGCTGGCTGAAGGCCACGTACCCGGACGCGCCGGAGCCGTCCGCGCACTGCCGTCCGCCCTACGACCTCTGCCTCGGCCTGGGATTCTCCGAAGGGGACGGCGTCGAGGCGGACGCCGGGGAGGTGGACGCGTGGTTCACGAAGACGGGCCAGGCCGAGGTGGTGTTCTCCGCGTTCGCCGGGTGAGACACGGCCGACGGGCGACACGACGGCGGCCCGCCCCCTTTCGTGAGGGGGCGGGCCGCCGCGTCGTGCGGTCCGTCAGAGCGACTTCGCCGTCGCCGGGCCCACGATCAGCTCGTCGCCGAAGCGGTCCACGCGTACCGTGTCGCCGTCCTTGATCTCGCCGGAGAGGATCTCCTTGGCGAGGCGGTCGCCGATCGCGGTCTGGACGAGGCGGCGCAGCGGGCGGGCGCCGTACGCCGGGTCGTTGCCCTCCTGCGCGAGCCAGGCCAGGGCGTCGGGGGTGACGTCCAGGGTGAGGCGCCGCTCGGCGAGCCGCTTGGCGAGCCGGTCGATCTGGAGGCGGGCGATGCGGGCCAGCTCCTGCTCGTCCAGCGCGGAGAACACCACCAGGTCGTCAAGGCGGTTCAGGAACTCCGGCTTGAAGGAGGCCCGGACCACGTCGAGGACCCGCTGCCGCTTGTCCGTGTCGTCCAGCGCCGGGTCGACCAGGTACTGGCTGCCCAGGTTGGAGGTCAGCACCAGGATGGTGTTGCGGAAGTCGACCGTGCGGCCCTGGCCGTCGGTGAGGCGGCCGTCGTCCAGCACCTGGAGCAGGATGTCGAAGACCTCGGGGTGGGCCTTCTCGACCTCGTCCAGGAGCACGACGGTGTACGGGCGGCGCCGGACGGCCTCGGTGAGCTGACCGCCCTCCTCGTAGCCGACGTACCCGGGAGGCGCGCCGACCAGGCGGGCCACGCTGTGCTTCTCGCTGTACTCCGACATGTCGATGCGGACCATGGCCCGTTCGTCGTCGAAGAGGAAGTCCGCGAGCGCCTTGGCGAGTTCGGTCTTGCCGACACCCGTCGGACCGAGGAACAGGAAGGAGCCGGTGGGACGGTCCGGGTCCGCGATGCCCGCACGCGAGCGGCGCACGGCGTCGGACACGGCCTGCACCGCCTCGCGCTGGCCGATGAGCCGCTTGCCCAGCTCGTCCTCCATGCGCAGCAGCTTCTGCGTCTCGCCCTCCATGAGGCGGCCCGCCGGGATGCCGGTCCAGGCGGCGACGACGTCCGCGATGTCGTCGGAGCCGACCTCCTCCTTGACCATGGTGTCGCGGGCGGCCTCCTCCTCGGCCTCCGAGGCGGCCTCCAGCTCCTTCTCCAGTTGCGGGATCTGCCCGTAGAGCAGCTTGGCGGCGGTGTCGAAGTCGCCGTCGCGCTGGGCGCGTTCGGCCTGGCCGCGCAGGTCGTCCAGGCGCTCCTTCAGCTCACCGACCCGGTTGAGGGACTGCTTCTCCTTCTCCCAGCGGGCGTTGAGGTGACGCAGCTCCTCCTCCTTGTCCGCGAGGTCGCGGCGCAGCCGCTCCAGACGCTCGCGGGAGGCGGGATCGGTCTCCTTGCCGATCGCCAGCTCCTCCATCTTCAACCGGTCGACGGAGCGCTGGAGTTCGTCGATCTCGACGGGCGAGGAGTCGATCTCCATGCGGAGGCGCGAGGCGGCCTCGTCGACGAGGTCGATCGCCTTGTCGGGCAGGAAGCGGGAGGTGATGTACCGGTCGGAGAGGGTCGCGGCGGCCACCAGCGCGCTGTCCGCGATCTGCACCTTGTGATGCGCCTCGTACCGGCCCTTGAGCCCGCGCAGGATCGCGATGGTGTCCTCGACGGTGGGCTCCGCGACCAGCACCTGCTGGAAGCGGCGCTCCAGGGCGGGGTCCTTCTCGATCCGCTCGCGGTACTCGTCCAGGGTGGTCGCGCCGACCATGCGCAGCTCGCCGCGGGCCAGCATCGGCTTGAGCATGTTGCCCGCGTCCATCGCGGAGTCGCCGCCCGCGCCCGCGCCGACGACCGTGTGCAGCTCGTCGATGAAGGTGATGATCTGGCCGTCGGAGTCCTTGATCTCCGAGAGCACGGCCTTGAGCCGCTCCTCGAACTCGCCGCGGTACTTGGCGCCCGCGACCATCGCGCCGAGGTCGAGCGAGACCAGGCGCTTGTTCTTCAGGGACTCGGGGACGTCGCCCTTGACGATGCGCTGGGCGAGGCCCTCGACGACGGCGGTCTTGCCGACGCCCGGCTCGCCGATGAGGACGGGGTTGTTCTTCGTACGGCGGCTCAGCACCTGCACGACCCGGCGGATCTCGTGGTCCCGGCCGATGACCGGGTCCAGGCGACCCTCGCGGGCGGCGGCGGTGAAGTCGGTGCCGAACTTCTCCAGGGCCTTGTACTGGCCCTCGGGGTCGGCAGTGGTCACGCGGCGTCCTCCCCTGGCCTTCTGGAAGGCCTCTTGCAGCTTCTTCGCGGCGGCGCCCTGCTTCTGGAGCACCTCCGCGGCGGCGCCGCCCTTCGCGGCGATGCCGATCAGCAGATGTTCGGTGGACAGGAACTCGTCACCGAGTTCCCTGGCCCGCTGGTCCGCGTCCGCGAGGACCGCGAGGAGGTCCCGGCTGGGCTGGGGCGGGGCGACGGTGGAGCCGGTCACGCTGGGCAGTCCGGCGACGACGCGCTCGGCACCGGCGCGGACGGCGGCCTGGTCGGCTTCGACGGCCGCGAGCAGGTCGGTGATGTTGTCGTTGTCCTGCCCCGCGAGCAGCGCGAGGAGCAGGTGAGCGGGCGTCAGATCCGGATTCCCCTCGGTCACGGCCCGCTGGCTGGCCGCGTTGATCGCGTCCCGGCTCCTGTTGGTCAGCTCGGCGTCCACGTTCGTGTTCTCCTCCTCGACGCAGCTCCACTGATGACTTCATCAGTGTACACAAACTTGAGCCGGGTGCACTCAATTAAGCGGAGGTGGTTTGAGGTTGGCTAGGTTTCGGCCATGAGCCCCGTGAACGCCGACGAGCCGTACCTCGCCTTCTGGCGTGAACGGCACCTGTGCACCCTGACGACCCTTCGCCCCGACGGCAGCCCTCACGTGGTCCCGGTGGGCGTGACGTACGACCCGGCCGCCCGCGTCGCCCGCGTCATCACCGACGCCGCCACCGCCAAGGCCGCCCACATCCGCGCCGCCGGAGCCCCCGGCGCCCGCGTCGCCGTCTGCCAGGTCGACGGCCGCCGCTGGGCCACCCTGGAAGGCCGCGCCCACGTGGTGACGGACCCCGCCCGCGTCGCCGACGCCGTCCACCGCTACGCGGAGCGCTACGGCCGCACGCCCCGCGAGAACCCCACGCGGGTGGTGCTGGAGATCGCGGTGGACCGGACACTGGGACACGGCTGAGGGGCGCCTCCGGCGGCTCGGGAGCCTGGCGACCGGGGGACCGCGGCGGCCCGCGGGCGACAGCCGGCCAGGGGCGGGTGATGACCGCCGGGCAGGACCGGTGCCGACACGGGCGCCCGCAAGGCCGCCGAGGCGCGGTGGAGACGGCGGTCGCGGAGCGGGTGCCCGTGGCCCTCGAACACGTCCGAGCCGGAGGCCGGCCATGACTCGGGCGGCGGACCGGCCCGCACGGAAGCGACGGGAGGGGTCTCGGCAAGTCCCAGGACAGGTGCCGCACGCCACTCGCGCGCCGTCGAGGGGCACGCACTCCACGTACAACGCCACTCGCGCGCCGTCGAGGGGCACGCACCCCACGCACAACGGCACTCGCACCGCCCGCCCCCGGCACCCCACCGAAACCGGCGATGAACAGTTTCGGCCAGTTGGCCAGGGGGTCCGTACCCCGAAATATCCGCAGAAACTGCAGCGGCGTCACCGTGTTCAGGTCACGGTGACGCCGCTGCGGGGGGAAGCGCCTGAGCGATCTTTTACGACGGGGGAATCGCGTCAGGCACTGCGGGGGGTGGCCGAGATGGTTCTCAGGTCGGCGACCTCCGGGGAGGTGAGCCGGTGGTCGCGCTGGTCCAGGTTGACGAAGATCATGCCGTACCGGACGGCACACCGCACCGGCTGCGGCGCCCCGCGCGGCTTGCGCAGACACCGGTAGGCGCGGACGTCCTCGTCCTCGTCGCGGGTGACCACGACCGGTTCGCCGAACACCGTCACCATCAACGAGTCACCACTGTGGGGGAGAGCGGTGACCAGGTCGATGAAGTGCCAGCCGGACCGGTAGGCCGTGGCCATCTCTCGCCGGAAGGAACGGTCGTCGGGCGGAGTCGTCATGTCAGGACCAGATACTGTCGTTCGGCTTGTACACCGTGCCGGCGTCGTCCGTACTCGCCGCATGGGGCGCCACCACGGACCAGATACTGTCCGCCCGTACGTCACTCTTCCCCGCGGAGAGGCCACTCAGAGTCCCGAAGGCCACAACGGCGGAGAAGACGGCGACAAACACCGAGCGAAGCATTCTCTTACGCATAGTCGGCTTCGTCCTCACTTGAAGGTCCCCTCACTCCCCCGTCGGATAAGACGATGTCTCATTCAGGCACGTCATCGCCACACAATCAGTGCATCATGTTCCTGCATGTTCAGGACCCTGGGGGGTGGAGATTTGACGCTAAATCCGGCAGATGCGACACATCCCCATGCGCTCACAGAACTGTGCGCCGAGGGAAGGCGGCTGTACGCCACCGCACTGCGCACCGGGCACATCGCGCGCGCGGACGCCGAGAAGGCTCCCTGCCTCATGGAATTCGCCCTGCTCCACCCGGACCTGGACGACGCGAACCTGATGCGCCCGGTCGCCCCGTCCGTCGCTCTGGCCCAGCGGCTCAACCCCATCGAGCGGGAGATCTCCGAACGCAGACGCACCTCGATAGAGCTGGCGGAGGCGTTCGAGCCGTTCATGGCGCTCACCGCGCAGGGCGCGACCCCCACCCACTCCATCACCGTCCTGGAGGGCCTGGACCGCATCAACGCGGCCCTCGACCTGGCCACCGACCAGTGCCGCTCCGAGATGCTGACCGTCCAGCCGAGCGCCCGCCACCCCGAGCGCCGCGTCATCGAGGGCCTGGAGCGCGACCGCACCCTGATCGAACGTGGTGTGCGCATCCGCACCCTGTACCAGCACACCGCCCGCTACAGCCCGGAACGCCTCGCGTACGTCGACCGGTTCGCGGACGGGAAGGTGGAGTACCGCACGATCGACGAGCTGGTGGAACGCCTCGTCATCTGCGACGAGACCGTCGCCTTCATCCCGATACGCGACGACCGCCAGGTCGCCCTGGAGGTCCGCCACCCCGGCCTGGTCCTCTACCTCACCAAGGTCTTCGAGTTCATGTGGAACCGCGCGGTCCCGCTGACCGCCGGCACCCCCTACGAGACCGCGCCCGACGGCATCACCGAGATCCAGCACTCCATCGCCAAGCTCCTGGTGGAGGGCCATGTCGACGAGGCCATCGCGCGCCGCCTCGGCATGAACGTGCGCACCTGCCGCGCCCACATCGCCAAGCTCGCGCAGGCGCTCGGCAGCGGCAGTCGCGCCCAACTCGGCTTCCTGATCGCCCAGTCGGGCATCCTGAACCAGGAGAACTGACCGGCCTTCCGCGCCCCTCACGGCCTGCCTGACCGCCTCACGCCTCCCGGTCGAGCCCCGCCGCCGCGGCGGTGCGCGGAGGCCCCTCCAGGCCCGCCTGGGCGATCCGTACGCCCAACTGGGTACGGCTCGTCGCGCCCAGGGTCTCCGAGAGGCGGGCGATGTGCGCCCGGCAGGTGCGCACGCTGATGCCGAGCCGCTCGGCGATCACCGCGTCCTGGTGGCCCTCGGCGAGCAGCGCGGCGATGGAGCGCTCGCGGTGGGAGATGCCCTCGATGCCGGTGTCGGGCAGCGCCGCGGTCAGCGGGATCGCGAGCCGCCACAGCCGCTCGAAGACGGTCACGAGATATTCGACCAGCGCCGGGTGGCGCAGCTCCAGCGCCATCGTGCGGTCGGTGTTGGCCGGGATGAACGCCACCGTGCGGTCGAAGAGGATGAGCCGGTCGATCACCTCGTCCAGGCTGCGCGCCTCGACCGCGTCGCCCATCAGCTCCAGGTAGGTGAGCAGCCCCTGCCCGTGCCGGGCGACATGGGTGTAGAGATCCCGCATCCGGACGCCCCGGCCGCGCAGTTCCAGCGCCCGGTGCAGACCCTCCGTCAGCTCGGCCTCGCGCCGGATGCCGCCGGGCTGCACGGTGAGCACCTCCGTGGTGCACGCCTGGGTCGCCGCGTCCATCGCGGCCTGGATGCGGGAGAGCCCGTCCAGGACGCGGATCGCGGTGCCCTCGACGGGCGCGGCCCCGGCCGGTTCACGGCCGAGTCCGGCGTACCGGTCGAAGGCGGTGACGGCCGAGCCCACCCGGCGCCGGCTCTCGGTGACGTCGTCGTACAGCTCGCGCAGCAGCCGGGACATGACCTCCTGCGGGGAGGTGGGGACCAGCCAGTCCATGTCGTCGGGGTCGGGGTGCAGCAGGGCCAGGTCCAGCAGACAGGGAACGGGTCCGGCCTCGGCGCGCGGCACCCGGCCCCGGCGCAGGGCGAGGGTGTACACCCGCTCTCCCGGCCCGCACAGCCGGTCGGCGCCGTGGGGATGCTCCTCCGTCCCGTGCCCGGCCATCGACCATTCCACCCCCGGTTGCTGCCACTTCCGCAGCGCAACTATGCGCGGCCCCGTGCGGGTCCGCAACACGGCTCTCCGCGCCCCCGGAAGCGCGGAGTACGGGTATGCCCCGGAATCGCCCGGGCCCCCGGAAGGCGGGGCCGACGCGGCCGGTGGGGGCGTCGGCCGGCGTGCCCGCACGGCAGTCGGGAGGGGGCCGGGACGTTTCCTAGTGGAGGCCGGCGGCGGCGCAGGCGGCCTTGTACGGGGCGGTGCAGATCTCGCCGACCGAGTAGATGCCGTCGGCGACGACGGTCGCCTTGATCTTGCTCTTGGTCAGCGCGCTCACCTGGACGAGCTGGGACGGGATGTTCTTCTGGGTGGGGCTGTCCACGTGGTCCTGGGTCAGGGCGTCGAACTGGATGTCCTTGCCCTGGACCTTGGCGACGGCCATCTGCGCGGCGGCCTCGGCCTCGTCCGGGTAGGACTTGTAGACGCTCATGTACTGCTCGCCGGTCAGGATGCGCTGCACGGCGTCGAGTTCGGCGTCCTGGCCGGTGATGGGGGGCATCTTGGTGACACCCGCGGCCTTGAGCGCCTTGATGACACCGCCCGCCATGCCGTCGTTGGCGGCGTAGACGCCGGCGATGTTGGCCTTGCCGACCTTGTTGATGACCTCGGCCATGTGGGCCTGGGCGATCTCCGGCTTCCACTCCTTGGTGTCGGAGGTGTCCGCGATCGTCACCTTGCCGTTCAGCTCGGAGAGCGCGCCCTCCTTGAACTGCTTGGCGTTGGGGTCGGTGAGCGAGCCGTTCACCATGACGATCTTGTCGGAGATCCCGGCGTTCGGGCCCAGCGCCTCCAGCAGGGAGCGGCCCTGCACCTCGCCGACCAGCTCGTTGTCGAAGGAGATGTACGCGTCGATCGGGCCCTCGGCCAGGCGGTCGTAGGCGATGACCGGGATGCCCGCGTCCTTGGCCTTCTTCACCTGCGGGGCGATCGCGTGCGAGTCGACCGCGTCGAGCAGGATGATGTTGACCTTGTCGTCGATCATCCGCTGCATCTGGTCGGCCTGCTTGGACGCGTTGGCGTCCGCGTTCTGGTAGTCGACCTTGCCCTTCTTCTTCGTCAGTTCGGCCACCTGCTTCTGAATGATGGGGTAGTCGAACTTGTCGTAGCGGGTGTTCGCCTTCTCCGGCAGCAGCAGTCCGATGGTGACGTTGTCCCCCATCGTCGGGCTGGCGCTCGCGCCGTCCCCCGCCGCGTTCAGCACGCCACAGCCGGCGAGCGAGAGGGACATCGTGGATACAGCCACGGATATGGCGATACGACGCATGCGAGGGCTCACTTCAGGTGCGTTCAGAGAGGAGGGGGCCACGGAGGTGATGCTTCCGCCCCGGGTGTCTGAAAAGACAACTTGGAGGCGCTACCCGCCGTCAAGCAATACAACTTAACGAGATGGCAACATCACTCTCCGTCGAGGACGTGAAGAGTTCGCGAACCCGTACGCCACTCCCTGTAAACCCTGGCCACCGTCTCTTCACCAACTTCCGACCTTCGCCCGCACGTTCTCCACCACTTCCGCACTCCTGAACGAACGAAATCGGCCAGATGCCGCGCTTTACCGCTTAACGGCCTCAACTTACCCCCCACTGCTGCCAGTTGAGGCGTCGGGTACGCCGAAGGGGCCGGGAGGACTGCTCCTCCCGGCCCCTTCGAAAGACGGCTGTCAGTCGGCGGACTGCTGACGCTTGGGGCGCCACACCACCAACGCGCTGCTCTGCTGCACCTCCTGGTACGGCACCAGATCGCGCCGGTAGGAGGCGTGGACGGCGGCCTCGCGCTGGCGCATCGCGGCCGCCGCGCCGTCCAGGGCCGACTCCAGCTCCGCGACGCGGGACTGGAGCGCGGCGACCTGGTTCTCCAGTTCGATGATGCGCTTGATGCCGGCCAGGTTGATGCCCTCGTCCTGCGACAACTGCTGCACCTGGCGGAGCAGTTCGATGTCACGGGCCGAGTAGCGCCGGCCGCGGCCCGCCGTGCGGTCCGGGGAGACCAGACCGAGGCGGTCGTACTGGCGCAGGGTCTGCGGATGGAGACCGGAGAGCTGCGCCGCCACCGAGATGACGTAGACCGGGCTGTCCTCGGTCAGTTCATAGGGATTACGGCGACGACCGGGTGTGTCCATGGGGGCTCAGTCTCCCTTCGCGGCCTCGAACAGCTCCGCCCGCGGATCCTCGTCCGCGGTCGCCTCGCGATACGCCTCCAGCGCGTCACGAGCCTTCCCCGAGAGGTCCTTGGGGACACTCACCTCCACGGTGATCAGCAGATCGCCGTGGCTGCCGTCCTTGCGCGCCGCGCCCTTGCCCCGCGCCCGCATGGTGCGGCCGTTGGGCGTGCCCGGCGGCAGCTTCAGCGTGACGGCGGGACCGCCGAGCGTCGGCACCCGCACCTCGCCGCCGAGGGCCGCCTCCGCGAACGTCACCGGGACGGTGACCGTGAGGTTGTCGCCCTTGCGGCCGAAGACCGGGTGGTCGCCCACGTGCACGGTGACATAGAGATCACCGGCCGGACCGCCGCGCTCGCCGGGGGCGCCCTTGCCACGCAGCCGGATGCGCTGCCCGTCGGTGACGCCCGCCGGGATGCGGACCTGCATGGTGCGCGAGGAACGCGCCCGCCCGCTGCCGTGGCACTCCAGGCAGGGGTGCTCCGCGATCAGGCCGCGGCCCTTGCAGTCCGGGCACGGGTCGGTGAGCGAGAAGCCGCCGCCCGAGCCCCGCGCGACCTGTCCGGTGCCGACGCAGGTCGGGCACACGCGCGGCGTGCCGTTCTTGTCGCCGGTGCCCGAGCACGCCTTGCAGGGCTGCTGGGACGTCATCCGCAGCGGGACCGTCGCCCCCTCGATGGCCTCGGTGAAGCTGAGGGTCACCTCGGTGTCGACGTCCTGGCCCCGGCGCGGCTGCGTACGGGTCGTGCCCGCACCGCCGCCCCGGTTGAACAGGCCACCGAAGACATCCCCGATGCCACCGCCGAAGCCGCCCTGGCCGCCGCCCGCTCCCGCGCCCCCGGCGCCCCCGAAGAGGTCACCGAGGTCGAAGTTGAACTGACCGCCGCCGCCCGGACCCGGACGGAAACCGCCGCCTCCGAACAGGGCGCGGGCCTCGTCGTACTCCTTGCGCTTCTTGGGGTCGCCGAGGACGTCGTTCGCCTCGGAGATCTCCTTGAACCGCTCCTCGGCCCTGGCGTTGCCCTTGTTGGCGTCCGGGTGGAACTCGCGGGCGAGCTTCCGGTACGCCTTCTTGATCTCGGCCTCGGTGGCGTCCCTGGGGACGCCGAGGACCTTGTAGAAGTCCTTCTCGATGAAGTCCTTGGTGCTCATCCCCGACGTCCCTCCTTCCTGTCCTTCGTGATTACGTCAGCCCTCCTCCGGGCCACCGTTCTCCTTGTCGTCCGCCGCGCTCTCCTCGGCGTCCTCCGCCTTGACGGTCTGCGCGCCGGGCTGCGGCTCGGCCACGGCCACCCGCGCGGGGCGGATGGTGCGCTCGCCGATGCGATACCCGGGCTGGAGGATCGCCACGCAGGTCGTCTCGGTGACGTCCGGCGCGTAGGAGTGCATCAGGGCCTCGTGGACGGTCGGGTCGAAGGGCTCGCCCTCCTTGCCGAACTGCATCAGGCCCATCTTGGCCGCCACGGTCTCCAGCGACTCGGCGACCGACTTGAAGCCGCCGACCAGCTCGCCGTGTTCCCGCGCGCGGCCGATGTCGTCGAGCACGGGCAGGAGCTCGGTCAGGAGGTTCGCGATGGCGATCTCCTTGACCGCGACCCGGTCGCGCTCGACCCGGCGGCGGTAGTTCTGGAACTCGGCCTGGAGGCGCTGGAGGTCGGCCGTGCGCTCGCCGAGCGCCGTGCGCGTCTGGTCCAACTGGGCCACGAGGGCCGCGTCCTGGCTTGCGTCCCCGGCCGGGGCCGCCTCCTCGGAGGAGGCGGCCTTCGGCTCGGCGTCGTCGGGGGTGGCGCCGGAGGGGACGTCGGGCTTCTCCTCGAAGCCCGGGGTCTCCTCCGTCACGCGGCACCGTCCTTGCGCTCGTCGTCGACGATCTCGGCGTCCACGACGTCGTCGTCGGCCTTGGCGTCACCGGCGTCGGCGGAACCGCCGGCGGCCTGGGCGCCCTGGGCGTCGGCGTACATGGCCTGGCCGAGCTTCTGCGAGACGGCCGCGACCTTCTCGGTGGCCGTGCGGATCTCGGCGCTGTCCTCGCCCTTGAGCTTCTCCTTCAGCTCGGCGACGGCACCCTCGACCTCGGCCTTGATCTCGCCCGGGACCTTGTCCTCGTTGTCCTTGAGGAACTTCTCGGTCTGGTAGACGAGCTGCTCGCCCTGGTTGCGGGTCTCGGCGGCCTCGCGGCGGCGGTGGTCCTCCTCCGCGTACTGCTCGGCCTCCTGGCGCATACGGTCGACCTCGTCCTTCGGCAGCGAGGAGCCGCCGGTGACGGTCATCTTCTGCTCCTTGCCCGTGCCCAGGTCCTTCGCGGTCACGTGCATGATGCCGTTGGCGTCGATGTCGAAGGCGACCTCGATCTGCGGGACGCCGCGCGGCGCCGGGGGCAGACCGGTCAGCTCGAACATGCCGAGCTTCTTGTTGTACGCCGCGATCTCGCGCTCGCCCTGGTAGACCTGGATCTGCACGGACGGCTGGTTGTCCTCGGCCGTCGTGAAGATCTCGGACCGCTTGGTCGGGATCGTGGTGTTGCGCTCGATGAGCTTGGTCATGATGCCGCCCTTGGTCTCGATACCGAGGGACAGCGGGGTGACGTCGAGGAGCAGGACGTCCTTGACCTCGCCCTTGAGGACACCGGCCTGGAGCGCGGCGCCGATGGCGACGACCTCGTCCGGGTTCACGCCCTTGTTGGCGTCCTTGCCGCCGGTCAGCTCCTTGACGAGCTCGGCGACGGCGGGCATACGGGTGGAGCCACCGACGAGGACGACGTGGTCGATCTCGTTGATGGAGACGCCGGCGTCCTTCATGACGTTGAAGAACGGGGTCTTGCAGCGCTCGAGCAGGTCCGCGGTCAGCTGCTGGAACTGGGCGCGGGTGAGCTTCTCGTCCAGGTGCAGCGGGCCCTCGGCGGACGCCGTGATGTAGGGCAGGTTGATCGAGGTCTCGGAGGACGAGGACAGCTCGATCTTGGCCTTCTCGGCGGCCTCGCGGAGGCGCTGGAGGGCCATCTTGTCCTTGGCGAGGTCCACACCGTGGCCGGCCTTGAACTGCTGGACCAGGTAGTCGACGACGCGCTGGTCCCAGTCGTCGCCACCGAGGTGGTTGTCGCCGTTGGTGGCCTTCACCTCGACGACGCCGTCACCGATCTCCAGGAGGGACACGTCGAAGGTGCCGCCACCGAGGTCGAAGACGAGGATGGTCTGGTCGTCCTTGTCGAGGCCGTACGCCAGGGCGGCGGCGGTCGGCTCGTTGACGATGCGCAGGACGTTCAGACCGGCGATCTCGCCGGCCTCCTTCGTCGCCTGACGCTCGGAGTCGTTGAAGTACGCGGGGACGGTGATGACCGCGTCGGTCACCTTCTCGCCCAGGTAGGCCTCGGCGTCCCGCTTCAGCTTCTGCAGGATGAACGCGGAGATCTGCTGGGGGTTGAAGTCCTTGCCGTCCAGCTGGATCTTCCAGTCGGTGCCCATGTGGCGCTTCACCGAGCGGATGGTCCGGTCCACGTTCGTGACCGCCTGGCGCTTGGCGACCTCGCCGACGAGCACCTCACCGTTCTTCGCGAAGGCGACGACGGACGGCGTGGTCCGGGCACCCTCGGCGTTGGTGATGACGGTGGGCTCGCCGCCCTCCAGAACGCTGACGACGGAGTTAGTCGTGCCCAGGTCGATGCCGACCGCACGTGCCATGGTTGATTCCTCCAACTGACTTGAGTGGAACGGACTCAAGCATGACACTCCCACTCCGCTGAGTCAACAGACATGAGTGAACCCGGCTCAACTCTTATCTCGCCCCTACACGCAACGCCCTTCGGGCGGGGGCAAGTCGGGGCGATCTTCCCAGTCGCACGGCGCCGCGAGGGCCCCTTGGGGGGCGTGTTCCCCGAGGCGCGTGGATACGGGGGGCGATGGGGACCGCCACAGGTGCCCCGGAGCGACCCCGGAACCGGACGCGAGAGAGGCTGCGGCGGCCCGGCCACGGGTTCGGCCGCGAGACGACGCGGGCGGTCGAGGCGGCGGCTCGGTGCGGCCAGGGCCGGGGTGCGGCCCTGGCGCGCCGGCGTCGAGGTCACCGGGTGGCCCGGATGCCGGTGCGGACCCGGGGTCGCTCGTGCGGCGGCCCTGTCACCCGGGTGTACCAGTCGGCCGGGGTCGGACCGTTTCCCGCGCGCGCGGGCGCGAGTGGGAGGATTTCACCGCCGTCCCGCCGAACCCCCTGGGCAGGGAAAGGCTAGCCTCAGCGATCCACGTCACCCCGCGGACAGCTGCATCGCGGCGGAAGATGGGGGTAGTCTCAGACGGACTGCATAAGTTACCGCTTAGTAATTTCGAGGCCGCCTCAGGAGCCCCTCATGCAACTCGCCGCGATCATCGTGTCGCTGGTCCTGACCGTGATCGGCGTCGCGCTGCTGGCCCGCGCCATCGGTCAGTTCGTCCGGTACTTCAAACTGGGCCAGCCCGTGCCCGCGGGGACCCGGACCGACAACCCGTACCAGCGCAGCGTGACCCTGGTGCGGGAGTTCCTCGGCCACACCCGGATGAACCGGTGGGGCATCGTCGGCATCGCCCACTGGTTCGTGGCCGTCGGCTTCCTGACGCTGCCGCCCACCCTGGCGCAGGCCTTCGGTCAGCTCTTCAAGGCCGACTGGACGCTGCCGCTGATCGGCGACTTCCTGCCGTTCGAGCTGTACATCGAGTTCATCGGTGTGATGACGACCCTGGGCATCCTGGTGCTCATGGCCATCCGGCTGATGAGCCTGCCGTCCCGCCCCGGCCGCAAGTCCCGCTTCGCGGGCTCCAAGTCCGGCCAGGCGTACTTCGTCGAGTACGTCATCCTCACCATCGGCCTCGCGATCTACACCCTGCGCGGCCTCGAGGGCGCCCTGCACCACGTCGACCACTACGAGGCGGCGTACTTCGCGTCGTATCCCCTGGTCCTCGCGTTCAAGACGCTGAGCGTGACCACCCTGCAGAACCTGGTCTACCTGGTCGCCACGATCAAGATCGGGACCTCGTTCGTCTGGATGATCGTCGTCTCGCTCAACACCAACATGGGCGTCGCCTGGCACCGCTTCCTCGCGTTCCCGAACATCTGGTTCAAGCGCGAGGCCACCGGCGGCACCGCCCTCGGCGCGCTCCAGCCGATGACCTCCGGCGGCAAGCCGATCGACTTCACCGACCCCGGTGACGACGACGTCTTCGGCGTCTCCCAGGTCGAGCAGTTCTCCTGGAAGGGCCTGCTGGACTTCTCCACCTGCACCGAGTGCGGCCGCTGCCAGTCGCAGTGCCCCGCCTGGAACACCGGCAAGCCGCTCTCCCCCAAGCTCCTCATCATGTCCCTGCGCGACCACGCCCACGCCAAGGCGCCGTACCTGCTCGCGGGCGGCGGCAAGACCATGGAGGGCGACGAGAAGGCGAGCGAGGAACAGCTCAAGGACGTCCCCGCCGCCGCCCTCGCCGAGGCCGAGCGCCCGCTCATCGGCACCGCCGAGGAGAACGGCGTCATCGACCCCGACGTCCTGTGGTCCTGCACCACCTGCGGCGCCTGCGTCGAGCAGTGCCCCGTCGACATCGAGCACGTCGACCACATCGTCGACATGCGCCGCTACCAGGTGATGATCGAGTCCGCGTTCCCGTCCGAGGCGGGCACGATGCTCAAGAACCTGGAGAAGAAGGGCAACCCCTGGGGCCTGGCCAAGAAGCAGCGCCTGGAGTGGCTCAAGGAGGTCGACTTCGAGGTCCCGGTCGTCGGCAAGGACATCGAGGACCTGACCGAGGTCGAGTACCTCTACTGGGTCGGCTGCGCCGGCGCCCTGGAGGACCGCGCCAAGAAGACCACCAAGGCCTTCGCGGAGCTGCTGCACATCGCGGGCGTCAAGTTCGCCATCATGGGCGGCGACGAGAAGTGCACCGGTGACTCCGCCCGCCGTCTCGGCAACGAGCCCCTGTTCCAGGAGCTCGGCATGGAGAACGTCATGTCCCTCAACGCCGCCTTCGGCGAGGAGATGGACGACGACGGCAAGGTGATCCCCGAGTCGGCGAAGCCCAGGTCGGCCAAGAAGATCGTCGCCACCTGCCCGCACTGCCTCAACACGCTCGGCAACGAGTACCCGCAGCTCGGCGGCGACTACGAGGTCATCCACCACACCCAGCTGCTCCAGCACCTGGTGGACGAGGGCAAGCTGATCCCGGTCACCCCGGTCGAGGGCCTCATCACGTACCACGACCCCTGCTACCTGGGCCGCCACAACAAGATCTACACGCCCCCGCGCGAGATCATCGGCAAGGTCCCCGGCCTGCGCAACGAGGAGATGCACCGCCACAAGGAGCGCGGCTTCTGCTGCGGCGCCGGCGGCGCGCGGATGTGGATGGAGGAGCGGATCGGCAAGCGCATCAACAACGAGCGCGTCGACGAGGCCCTCTCCCTCAACCCGGACATCGTCTCCACCGCCTGCCCGTTCTGCCTGGTGATGCTGACCGACTCGGTCAACGGCAAGAAGAACGACGGGAAGGCCAAGGAGTCCATCAAGGTCGTGGACGTCGCCCAGCTCCTGCTGGAGTCGGTCAAGACCCCGGTGGACCCGTCCGAGGACGACGAGCCCGCCAACGAGCCGGAGCCCGAGCCGGTTAAGTAGCAACGGCACGACGACGCGGCGGCGCCCCCGGCCAGCAGCTGGCCGGGGGCGCCGTTCGTCTCACCGACGGCGGGAAAGGGCTACGCCTCCTTCGGCGCCGCCTGCTGCACCACCTCGAACGACCACAGCGTCGAGCCCGCCGCCGCGGGGCGGTGCTTCTCGCCGCCCTCGCCGCCGCCGGTCCCCTGGTGGGCCGCCTTCATCGGGCCCTCCATCCACGCCTGGAAGGCCGCGTCGTCGCGCCAGCGGGTGTAGACGAGGTACTGGTCGGTCCCCTCGACCGGCCGCAGCAGCTCGAACCACTCGAAGCCGTCCGAGCTCTCCACCGTGTGGGCCCGCGAGGCGAACCGCTTCTCCAGCACCTCCCGCTGCTCGGCGGGAACGGTCAGTACGTTGATCTTGACTACGCTCATGCCCCCATCCTGCCCCCGCCGCCCCGGCGGCGCGCCCCCGACACCGGGGTCACGGCGACCCCACGGGACCCACAGGCCACGGCAGACCGAGATTTTCCCGAACTCCAGTACAACCCTTACGCCTTCACGCCGGTCTCTTGATCGCCGACCGTCGCGCTCCCCCTCGGGCGGACCGAGGGGGAGCGCGGCGGGCGGCCTCATTCGACTGCGGATGCCCGACCCGGCGTCCCCTGTATGCCGCAGGAGAAACCGCATGTACGCACCTCACAGACTCGCCCTCGCGACGGCCACCGCTGCCGCGCTGACGGGCGGTCTGTTCACCTTCGCCGCCGCACCCGCCTCGGCCGCCGACTCCGTCAAGGTCGCGCACGCCGACTTCAACGGCGACGGCTACGGCGACATCGCCACCGAGGCGGCCGGCGCCTACGTCGGCGGCCTCAAGGCAGCCGGCCAGGTCTCCGTCGTGTACGGCGGCGCCTCCGGCGTCTCCGGCGCCAAGCACGTCACCCTCAGCCAGAACTCCGCGGGCGTCCCCGGCACTTCCGAAGCGGGCGACCTCTTCGGGGAATCGGAGGCGTACGGCGACTTCAACGGCGACGGCTACGACGACCTCGCCGTCGGCGCCCCCAGCGAGAAGGTCGGCTCCGACACCAACGGCGGCACGGTCGCCCTGCTGTGGGGCTCCAAGAGCGGTCTGACCGGCAAGGGCGTCACCCTGGCCGACCCCGCGCCCAGCTCGCACGACCGCTGGGGCCTGACCCTCGCCTCCGGCGACTTCGACGGCGACGGCAGGGCCGACCTGGTCGTCGGCAGCACGTCCAACACTCTCTACCTCTACCGGGGCGGCCTCGACGCCTCCGGCACGGCCCCGAGCCGTACCACCTTCACGGTGCCCATCCAGAAGGGCACCTCCGACTACCCGTACGGCCCGCTGCACCTCGCCGCGGGCGACGTGAACGGCGACGGCCGCAGCGACCTCGTGATCAACGGCTGGGAGAACTCCAGCGACTACGGCTGGAACACCAACTACTGGCTGCCCGGCACCAGCAGCGGCCTGACCTCGTCCTCGGTCAAGACGCTGAAGTCCGGCATCGTCACCGGCATCGGCGACATCAACGGCGACGGCTACGGCGACATCGTCAGCGGTGTCGGCTGGGACGCGGGCAAGCTGGACGACGGCACTCCCATCCCGGACTCCTCCACCGGCGGCCGCGTCAACATCACCTACGGCTCCGCCTCGGGTCCCGCCTCGACCACCGTGATCAACCAGGACACCGGCAACGTCCCCGGCGGCTCCGAGAAGGGCGACGAGTTCGGCTGGGACCTGGACCTCGGCGACGTCAACGGCGACGGCTACCAGGACATCGCGATCGGCAGCCCCTTCGAGGACCTCGGCGGCGTCGCCGACACCGGCCAGGTCACCGTCCTGTACGGCTCCGCGAGCGGTGTGAACACCACCTCCGGCGGCCAGGCCCTCGCCCAGAGCACCGCGGGCGTCCCCGGCAGCGACGAGAAGGCCGACCACTTCGGTCTCGACGTCAAGCTCGACGACGTCAACGGCGACGGCAAGGCCGACCTGGTCGTCGGCTCGGACGAGAACGGCGGCAACGGCTCGCTGACCTACCTGCCCTCCGACGGCACGAAGATCACCGCGACCGGCGCGCACCTCGTCAACGTCGGTGACGTGGGCATCTCCACCGCGGGCACCCCCGAGCTGGGCGGCATCTTCGCGGACTGAGGAGAAGGGCCAAGCCTGAGGAGGACGGCCACGGTGCGGTGACGGCCCTGCGCGGCACCGCCTCCGGCCCGACCGCGGCCGGCCTCCGCCGGGTTCATCGGCGCCCGTGACGTCTCCGTCGCGGGCGCGGTCGGCTTCGGCTGGGAGATCGCCCCGTGACCCGCACCCGTCCGGCACATCCCTGACCGACCCCTGACGGTCCCTTAGGGGATGTCACAGGTCGGCCGCAAAGCCGGTCCCAGCCCCCTGAGCCCGGCCCGCGACCGCCCTGGACCAGGTACGTTCGACGGGTGGCTGGATTCAGGATCGGACGCGGGGACCACGACAATCGCTCCCCGCAGGGACAGGGACATCAGGCGCCGCAGGGCCCGTCGTACGGCGGCGGACCCGCCCCGCGCCACGGACAGCAGGGACCGTCGTACGGCTACCCGCAGGGCGGCCCGGCGTACCCGCAGCAGCAGGCGTACCCCCGGCCGGGACAGCCGGGCCCCGGTGGCCCGTCGTACGGCTACCCGGGCCCGCCCGCCGACGGCCCGGAGTACTTCGGCGACGTCGGCCACCACCCGGGGCCGCGCGCGCCGCACGACCCGTACGCCGCCGACAACCCGGGCCACACGCAGGCGTTCTCGGTCGACGACGCCGCGGGCTACACCCAGGGCGAGACCTACCACGCCGGTGCCGCCGAGCCCTCCGGCCCGATCGGGCCGCCGCTGCACTGGAAGGAACTGCTGAAGGGGATCGTCCTGTCCCCGAACCAGACCTTCCTGCGTATGCGCGACTACACGATGTGGGGCCCCGCCCTCGTCGTCACCTTCCTCTACGGCCTGCTCGCCGTCTTCGGCTTCGATGGCGCCCGCGCGGACGCCATCGGCGCGACGCTGACCAACGCCATCCCGATCGTGCTGGTCACCGCCGTCGCGATGGTGCTCAGCATCTTCGTGCTGAGCGTGGTCACCCACACCCTGGCCCGTCAGCTCGGCGGCAACGGCAACTGGCAGCCGACCGTCGGCCTGTCGATGCTGATCACGTCGCTCACGGACGCGCCCCGGCTCGTCTTCGCGATGTTCGCGGGCGGCGACGCGGGCTTCGTCCAGGCGATCGGCTGGGCGACCTGGCTCGGCGCGGGCGCCCTGCTCACGCTGATGGTGTCCCGCTCCCACGACCTGCCCTGGCCGAAGGCGCTGGGCGCGTCGGCGATCCAGCTCATCGCGCTGCTGTCGATCGTGAAGCTCGGCACGTTCTAGTCCCACACCCGGACACCTGGTCCGACACGCGGACACACGCCCGGGAAATACCCGTATGGCATACACCCGTCCGGCATATGCAGATCCGATATGCCCCTTTATCTCCCGATACGTTGAGGATGCCGCACCGGCCGAGGAGCCGGTGCGTGCCTCTTCTTCGAGACGAATCAGGGAGTGAGTGTGAACGCTCGCTTTGGCGTGACCCGCGCAAAGGCGCTCACGATCGCCGCACTGTCCGCCCTCGCCGCCACGGCCCTCCAGGTACCGGCCACGGCCGCCGGCGGCACCGGGGGCGGAGGCGGCGCGGACCACTGGGGTGTCATCACCCGCAACACCATCGGCTCGCCGGTGGCCGCGCTGCGGGAGGGCCCCTACGGCTCGTTCGGCGTCACCGGCGCGGCCGCCCGTCCGCCCTTCGGCACCGGCAGCCTCGGCATCGAGGTGGCGGACAACTCCACCTCGCTGACCCCGCCCAGCGAGAAGGTGGACTTCGGCAACGAGGTCGACTTCTACGGCCACCCGGTGCTCGGCCTCACCCAGGTCGGCTTCCGCGTGTTCCAGACCGGCGAGAACGTCTCGTACGGCGGCCCGGCGAACCTGCCCAACATCAAGTTCGAGATCAACCCGAACGTCGCGGCCCACCCCGGTGACACCTACTCCACGCTGGTGTGGGTGCCCGGATCGGTCACCACCACCGACCGCTGGAGCGGCTACCTCGACGCCACCACCACCGGCACCTGGTACCTGACAGGCGGCGAGACCGCCTGCACCCAGGCCGCCCCCTGCACGTTCGCGCAGGTCAAGGCATCGCTGAACGACGGCGGCGCGGCACCGCTCATCTACACGGCGGCCGTCGGCAAGGGCCGCGACCACCTGTGGACCGGCGCGGTCGACGGCCTGCGCATCAACAACGACGTCTACGACTTCGAGGCGAACGGCGTGAAGGTGCGCCGCGCCTGACCGAGCCGCACGCGGGTGACGCGGTCCCGGGACGGCCGACGGTCCTCGGCCGGGATCAGAGGGCGTCCTTGGACGGCGTCACCGGCTCGCCCCGCCTGCGCACCGGAGGCAGCACGCTCCACGGGAAGTTGATCCAGGCGTCGGTGCGCTTCCACACGTACTCGCACTTCACGAGCGAGTGCGGCTTCTCGTACACGACGGCGGTGCGCACCTCGGCGACGGTCTCCCGGCAGAAGTCCCGCACCAGCTTGAGCGTCTTGCCGGTGTCGGCGACGTCGTCGGTGATCAGGACCTTCTTGTCGGAGAAGTCGATGACGTTCGGGACGGGCGCCAGCATGACCGGCATCTCGAGGGTGGTGCCGACGCCGGTGTAGAACTCCACGTTGACCAGGTGGATGTTCTTGCACTCCAGGGCGTAGGCGAGACCGCCGGCCACGAAGACGCCGCCGCGGGCGATGCTCAGCACGATGTCCGGCTCGTAGCCGTCGTCCGCGATGGTCTGCGCCAGCTCGCGGACGGCCTCGCCGAAGCGCTCGTAGGTCAGGTTCTCCCGTACGTCGCTCATATCGCCCTCACACCTGGGTCCGATGGAAGTTCAGGTAGGAACGCGAGGCGGTCGGGCCGCGCTGGCCCTGGTACCGGGAGCCGTAGCGCTCGCTGCCGTAGGGGTGCTCGGCCGGCGAGCTGAGCCGGAACATGCAGAGCTGGCCGATCTTCATCCCGGGCCAGAGCTTGATCGGCAGGGTGGCGAGGTTGGACAGCTCCAGCGTCACGTGACCGCTGAAGCCGGGGTCGATGAACCCGGCGGTGGAGTGCGTGACGAGGCCCAGGCGGCCCAGCGAGCTCTTGCCCTCCAGGCGGGAGGCGAGGTCGTCGGGGAGCGTGATGACCTCGTACGTGCTGGCCAGCACGAACTCACCGGGGTGCAGGATGAAGGGCTCGTCCCCCTCGGGCTCTACCAGCCGGGTGAGGTCGGCCTGCTCGACGGAGGGGTCGATGTGGGGGTACCGGTGGTTCTCGAACACCCGGAAGTAGCGGTCGAGCCGCACGTCGATGCTGGACGGCTGCACCATGGATTCGTCGTAGGGATCGATCCGCACCCGCCCGGCGTCGATCTCGGCCCGGATGTCCTTGTCTGAGAGAAGCACGTCCCGAGGATACGCAAGGGGTACGGAGGGCGGACAATCGTGGCGAGCGCGTGCACGGGCGGCTACGCAGCGCGGCCGCCCCCGGAGGTGGGGACGGCCGCGCGCGTCACTCTTCCGTTCTCCGCCCGCTACCGCTTCTCGAGCGTGACCGGTACGACGCTGCGGAGCCGGGCGCACCGCGGGCACCGCACGAGCCGGCCGGGTCCGAGCCGCTCGGCCTGCTGCATCGGGAACGAAGTGGTGCTGAAGACGTGGCCGTCCACGCAGCGGACGACGGTGCGTTCCATCAAGTCCCTCAAGTCCCTTCCCCAGGAGCCTCGTCGGGCCATCAACCCCGACGACAAAAGCCACATTACGGGATGCTCGGGAAGCCCCTCCAGGCGGCACTCCGCCCCACCCGAGCCCTCTCCGAAGGCCCCACCGTACGCCCCAACTCCGCACTCCCGTACCGCCCTGAGCCCCCGACACGCCAAGCACCCCGCACCCCTGGTGGGGGATGGGGTACAGTGAGCGAGCGTTCGGACATCGGCTGCGATTCGGCCGATATGTCCGTCTTACGCGGGTGTAGTTTAATGGTAGAACATCAGCTTCCCAAGCTGAGAGCGCGAGTTCGATTCTCGTCACCCGCTCCATGACAAAGGCCCAGGTCATCGACCCGGGCCTTTTTGCTGTTCGGCATCTCTCAGTCGTCGCGTGCCACATCCGTGCCAGAAGCTTGATCCTTCGGCTTGCGTGCCCCAGCCTGGCGAGCCTTCCGCACGCTCCGGTCGAGCATCCCCGCGACCTCCTGTTGCCGCGCATCCTCGGAGTGCTGGTAGCGCATCGCAGCCTTCTCGGACGACTGCCCGGCCCGTGTCATCGTGTCCTTGAGCGTGGCGCCCGAACGGGTCGAGAGGGTGTGCCCCGTGTGCCGGAGATCGTAGAAGCGGAAGTTGCTCGGGAGCCCGACCACCGCGCGAGCCTTGCGCCAGTACCGGCCGAAGGTGCTGCGACGGAAGGGCGCACCGCGCTCCCCGACGAAGACCAACCCATCGGGCCCGTCTTCCGCGAACGACTCCATGTGCCAGCGCACCTCCCGCTCAAGGAACGATGGCAGATGGATCGTGCGGACGCCCGCTTCCGACTTGGTCTCGCCGGGGGCGCGTCGCCCGTTCGTCCGCTCGGGTTCGGCAACCCGGATGGTGACCTTCAAAGCATCGAGATCGACATCACGGCGGCGGAGACCCGCCAACTCTTCCGGCCTGGTCGGCCCGTACGCCCCGAGGTAGACCATGAGGCGCCACCGCACACCGATGGCGTCGGCCAGGGCATCGACTTGGGCGACGGTCGCGATGGGGCGTTCCTTCGCCTTCTCGGCCCCCGCGCCCTTGATCCGGCAGGGGTTGCGACGGATCAGCTCGTCGTCGACTGCGGTCTCCATGACCGCCTTGAGCAGCCGATACGCCTTCGCGGTCGCGGTCTTCGCGCCAGTGCGGAGCCGTTCTGTACGCCAGGCCCGAACACGGGGAGAGGTGATCTCGTCCAGGTTGTCGTCACCGAAGGTCGGCAGGAGGTGCGCGTCGAGGAGGTAGCGGTACAGGTCGACCGTGAGGACGCCGAGTTCTCGATCCTCAACCCACTTGTCGGCGAAGACACGGAAGTTGACCGCGCCTGCCTCAGGGTCTCGCCAATCACCCTTGCGGACCTCCGTTTGCTTCTCGGCAAGCCAGTCGTCCGCCTCGGACATCGTCGCGAAAGTCCGAGGCGCCGGACGCATCACACCATCCGGGCCGGGATACCGGGCCTGGAACCGGCCGGAGGGAAGCCGCCTGATCGCACCGAAGCGGCGACGCCGCCCCCTGTTGTTCGCCATCAGGCCGCCCTCCTCACCGGGACGGTGCGCGAGGCGATGTACTGCTTGACCACCGATTCCGCGATGAAGACCCTCCGGCGGTCCTTGACGTACTCGATCCGCCGTTCCTCGATCAGGCGCCGTACGTAGCGCTCGCCTCCGAGCACGTCAGCGACCTCCCGCACAGTGAGCAATCGGTCCATGGTCACCACTCCCCCTCGGCGTGTAGGTCGGGCGCGTTGTGCAGTTCCTCGCGGGCGGCTTCGCGGTTGTGCTGGATGTCGCGGCGGATGTTGGCGGCGAGCCAGGATTCGCCGGGGGTGTGGCCGTGTCCGGCGTAGGCCCAGTGCGCGAGCGTGAGGGTGGTGGCTTCTTCGTCGTCGGGGTCGGGCAGGCCGAGGGCGGCGCGTTGCTGGCTCGCGCGGTAGTCGGCGCGGACCTGGCGGAGGGCGCCGAGGGTGGTGGAGTAGCGGCGGGACTTGGTGGAGAAGTGGCCGCGGAAGCCGAGCATGTGGGCCCAGTCGCGCAGCTTGCGGTCGGGGTAGAGCGGGTGGAGGTCGAGGCAGGCGGCGATGAGCCGGGCCGGGTGCTCGGGCACGTCGAGCAGGGCGAGGGCTTCTTTGTTGCCGATGCGTCGGTCCACGGTGCCGGTGGTTTCGGCGGCTTTGGTGGCGTACTTGGCGACGTAGGAGGCCACGGCCTGTTCTGTGATCTCTGAGCCGTCTCCGAAGGCGCGGATGGGGCGCACGTCGATCTGCTCGCCCCACCGGAGAGTGCGGGCGGGCTGGTTCCCGGCGGGGTCCACGTCGACGGCTACGCGGGCGGCGGCGGCGCGGATCGCGGCGTCGAGCAGGTCACCGGTCGCCCAGGGCGGGGGCGGGCTGTCAGGGCCGTCCGGTCCGTCGAAGCGGATCACGGCGTGGAAGTGCACGGCGCCGCGTTTCTGGTACTCCGCGACCTTGCCGAAGGAGATCCGGGACTCTTCCTTGGCGGCTTTCTGGGTGAGCCCGGCGGCGCGGGCGATCTCGCGGCGGAGGTAGATCGTGAAGTAGCGCCACAGGTCGGAGGCGTGGTTGTTCCACAGCACCGCGCCCGGGTAGTCGTACGTCTCTGGGTCGAGCGGGGTACCCAGCTCCGGGGCGTCCTCGGCGTGCCGGGTGCCGCAGCGGCAGGGCCGGTTGCCGGGGCGGTTGTGGACCGGGCCGAACGACGGGGCGGTGAGGGTGGCGAACACCCGCGGGTGGTCGCGGATGGTGTGCGGGGTGCCCTTGTCCGGGTCTCCGACGAGCCCGGCGCGGATCAGGTGGTAGGTGTCCCCGGCGTAGGTCCAGGCGCAGGAGGGGCAGCGGGAGGCGCGCCGGTTGCCGCAGGCGATGCGGAGCCGTCCGCCGGGCTCGGTGTCGGTCGAGTAGTGGTGCAGGACGTGCCCGGTTGAGGCGTCGCGGGTGACGGTCAAGCCCTGGAGGTGGATGGGATCGGTGCAGCCGCCGGTGCGGCGGATCTGGTCTTGGATGCGGTCGAAGCCGGGAGACCCGGCCAGCCTCAGCACGTCAGCGAGGGTGGCCGGGTCCAGGCCCGCCGGAGAGGCGGTGTCGATCACTTACCGCCCTCCCCGTCAGCGTGGGTGTCGATCCACTGCTCGGCGCACACCTTGTGGACGGGCTTGCCCTTGTCGGAGCGGAGCGGTGTCGGCTTGTCGCAGAGGACGCACGGCTTGTCGCCGGTCGGGTCGTAGTGCTCGGGCGAGCGCCAGTCGAGGAGAGCCACGGCGGTCACCGCCCGGCGCGAACGAGGCCGGCGGCGGGGGCGCGGTGGCCGGTGCCCTGGCAGGCGGGGCAGTCGACGCGGACCAGGACGCGGCTGCCGTCGGGGTGGCGGGTGCCGGTGGTGATGGCGACGGAGGCGAAGCCGTCACAGTCACGGCACAGGCGCGGGGCAGGGGTGTGCTGGGGCATGATGGGGCTTCCCTTTCGGGTCCTTTGGATCTGGAAGGTGGGAAGGCGCCCGGAGCGGACGAAGTTTGGCGACCGAGGCCGCTCCGGGAGCCGTTCAGCGGTGGTTGTGCGAGTCCTTGACGAGCGAGCGCAGGACGACGGCGCAGATGGCGACGGAGACGCCGGTGATGGCGACCGCCAGGAGCATGGAGACCAGCACGGCGCCGACGACGAGGACCACGGCGGTGCCGCCTCCGACGAGCGCCAGGGTGCTGCCGGGGGTGAGCTGAACCACCGGCCGGTTCAACGCCGGAGCCGGGGCCACCGGGACCGGGGTCGACGTGATGGTGGCCGGGGTGTCCGCGGCGGTCGCGGGCGCCGGGGCGGGCACGGCCGGGGCGGTGTCGGTGGGCGGGTATTTCGGAGTGAACATCGGATCTGTCCTCCTGTCAGGGGTTGCAGCGGTGGGCGCGGGCGGCGAGTTCGGCGGCGGCGCGGTCGGCGTAGTCGGTGGAGAAGCCGCAGCCGGGCGCGGAGCAGGCGGCGGTGTGGCGGGTGCGGCCCCGGCCGTCGTGGTAGGTGGCGACGGTGACCGGGCCGAAGCGGCGCACGTCACGGAACCTGCGATACACACTCATTGATCAACCTCCTTCCGGATCAGGCGAGTTGGAGTTGCGCAGCGATCGCTTGGCAGGTCGGGGCGGGCAGCCCGAGCCGGGCGGTGAGCGCGTCGGCGGTGATCGGCTCGCCGGTCGACTTGCGGTGGGCGTCCGCGATGGAGCGCGCGTGGTCGAGCAGGGCCGCCGGGACCGTAGGAACCGGAGCGGGCTGCTTGACCGAAGCCGGAGCCAACTCCGCATGAGCGGGCACGGGTGCCGGGGCCGGGGTGGTGTCGGTGCGGTGCATCTCGACTTCCGGCGCCTCCGGCTCGGGGTCCTTCTCTGACGCGTCCGGTCGGGGTGCGTGGACCAGGAGGGTTCCGCCGAGGAAGGCGAGCGCGGGCCACCCGGCGACGAGGATGCGCAGCCAGGGAGGCACCTGGTCGAGATCGAGCAGGCCCGCGGTGGCGACGTTCGCGCCGAGCGAGGCGGTGAGCGCGATGGCGAACCAGGTCCACGAGGACCGGTCCCGTCCCGCGCGCAGCCGACGCCAGGCGGCCACCAACAGCAGGTCGACGGAGACGGGGTAGGCCCACGCCTTCCACCCGGACTGCCCGGCAGCAGCGGCCAGATCATGCAGGTGAGCGAAGGACAGCGCCCCGGCGATCACGGCTTGGATCAGCACGGCGTCGAGTCGGATCGAGCGGTTCACGGCGATCACTCCCCGTCCAACGCTTCGCCGGAGCCCAGGCAGGACAGGCAGAGCGCGGCCTGACGGTCATCGGTGGCGCGGCCCTTGCGGGCGCCGACGCGAACGGTCTCCGTGACCTCACCCCCGCCATCGCAGTCGAGGCAGGGGATCGGCTTCGGCGGGATCTTCTTGCGCGTGGCCATAACGGGCTCCCCCCTTCTCAGTCCGTGACCGGGACCGGCTTGACCAGCGACGGACCCGGCTCCGGGACGGTCGCGGGCACGTGCGGGCGGTACGGGTCGAGGGCGGGAAGGTCCGGGACCAGGTGGGCGAACTCCCGGCACACGGCCGCTGCTTCGGCGCGCGAGGTGTGGGGGGTGCGGATCTTCGTCCAACCGCCCGAGGTGTCCGCCGCTACGGCGGTGCCGGGACGCTCCGCGGGGATCAGACCGGCCGCTATGACCGCATCGGGGGCGACATCCGCGAGACCCATTTCGGCGGTCTGCTTGTCGTTGACCCGGTGCACCACACGGCCGGTGAGCTGGGCTCGGAGCATGGTCGCGCCGCGTCCGAGTTCGGAACCGAAGCGCTGCCCGCACACCTCCAGGTAGATCCCAACCGCGCGCGCCATCTGCGCGAGCCGGATCAGGGCGGTGACGATCCGTTCCCGGCGCTCCTCATCCTTCTTGGAGGAGAGCAGGAACAGCTCCGCCACCTCGTCCACGAGGACGACGACGGGCACCGGCCGTAACGCGGTCGGGAGGTCCCACACGTCGGAGACGCCGTGCAGGCTCAGCAGGTCGAACCGGGATTCCATCTCCGCCACGAGCACATCCAGCAGCGAGGCGGAATCGTCCGGGGTCGTGGCCAGCGCGGACAGGCGGGGCGCGTACGCGGACTGCTCGACGCCGCGCTTGCAGTCGATCCCCACCAGGGCCACCGGCAGCTTCGCCAGACCGCTGATGAGGTTGCGCTGGTAGACCGACTTCCCCGAGTTGTTCGCCCCGAGGGTGAGCGCCATGGGCACCTTGCGGTAGTCCCGCACGAACGCGGTCCCGTCCTCCCGCAGCGCCACCGGAACCGCCAACCCCTCGGCCCGGGCCCCGCGCGGCATCCGGACCCGGCGCAGCACGTCGTAGCCGGTCATCCGCAGCTCGACGTGGCCGGGCTTGGTCTCCGCGACGGTCACTGAGTGCACACCCCAGGCGTGGCGCAGCCGCTCTGAGGCGGCCACCAGGTCGGCCGGTTCGAGACCGGCGGGCAGGCGCAGGGTCACCCGCAGCCCGGTCGAGGTCCCCCGGACCCGGCGCACCTTCGGCGGGACCGGCAGCACCTCACGGTGGGCGACGTTCCGGGCCAGGAACGCCCGCAGGCGGGACGGCTGAACCGTCAGCCCGCACACGTCCATCGTGGACCGGTAGGAGATCGTGAACCGGCCCCAGGTGACCGGCAGTCCGACCAGCGACCAGTACACGCGGGGCGCGTACACCTTCGCGTACCCGAGACCGCCAGCGCCCGCGAGGACACCGGTGGTCTCCAGCACCGTGGACAGGTCGGTCATGGTCAGACCGCCGGGGTGATCGCGACCGCGCGGAACGAGATCCCGTGCCGCTTCTGCCCGTTGAACTCGTTCTCCCAGTCCCGCGCCTTCAGCCCCACGACCCGCACCGGGGTACCCGGCGTCAGACCCTCCTGGTAGCCGGTCTCCGGGATGGTGACCTGGTAGAGGTTGCCCTCTCCCTCGTCGGAGACCAGCAGACCCACCGTCGAGAGCGGGGCCCCGGTCTCCCGGTCCATCGCGCGCTCACCGGTCTTGGCGTTGGCCAGCTTCGGCGTCGGCGCGGTCGCCACGAACACCACAGCGGTCGAAAGGTCGATCTTGAACGACGGCATACAGCACATCCCTCGCTCTGGGAGGCCACCCTTCGCGGCCTCTCTAGACATCTTCAGCTTGAGGCTGCCTGTCTAGAGATGTCAAGTGGGATGTATAGAGATGTTGGTTGGCCTCGATCGCGGTCACACGCAAAGAGCAGACGGCCTAGCTATGGCCTAGGCTGTCTAGAGAAGAGAGGAGGGCTCCGGAATGGCCAACACCGACGACGACCGTCGGCCGAAGTACCAGCGGATCGCGGACACCCTGCGGGAGGCGATCCAGTCGGGCGAGTACGGTCCGGGTGATCGGCTTCCGGGGGAGAACGAGTTGATGGCTGCGCACGGCGTGGCCCGCATGACCGCCCGGCAGGCGCTGAGCGTGCTCCGTGACGAGGGCGTGGCCGAGGCCCGCAAGGGCGCCGGTGTGTTCGTCCGAGCCTTCCGCCCGCTCCGGCGTCGAGGTATCCAACGACTGTCACAGGAGCAGTGGGGCAGTGGTCGGTCCATCTGGTCTGCGGATATCGAGAACCGCGCGCTGGAAGTTGACCAGGTCACCGTGTCCGAGGAGACGGCTCCGGACCACATCAGCGCCGTCCTGGATCTGAACGACGACGACACGGTGTGCGTCAGGCGTCGGCGCTTCGTCCTTGACGACAAGGCCGTGCTGTTGGCCACCAGCTATCTGCCCATGTCGGTGGTTGCCGGGTCTGCGATCACTCAGGAGGACACCGGTCCGGGTGGCACGTATGCCAGGCTTGCCGAACTCGGGCACAAGCCGGTGCACTTCCGCGAGGAGATCCGCTCCCGGATGCCGTCGAAGGACGAGGCCGCACGGCTGAGCATGTCCGCGGGTACTCCGGTCATCCTCATCTGTCGTACCGCGTTCGCGGATGAAGGGCGCCCCGTCGAGATCAACGAAATGACGTTGGACGCTGCCTCGTACATCCTGGAGTACGACTTCGACGCGTGAGCCAACGCGGGCTGTTACAGGTTTCTCTACCTCATCAAGCCCCGGCTCCGCTCCGCTCCGCCGGGCGCGCTCCCGGCTCCGCCGCGGGCGGCGCTCCTGCCTCCGGCCCGCTCTGCCCGCGCTGCGCCGACGCGCGCCCTGGGACAAGGTGGGCCGGGCGGCATGAGGCCAGAACACGTCGTGGCCGGGGCGGTCGGCTCCACGGCTTTAGGCAGCCACTTTGGGGGGAGCCTCGAAGATCATGGCCCCAACGTCGTGCTTTAACGGGCAGGTCCACAGACTGCCCGACGCGCCGGAAGCTTACGGGGCCATGATCACTCCCCCCAAAGCAGCTCCAGCCCAAAGCCGCTCCACCGACCTTGCGTCGTCAGCTAGGACGCAAATCTCTCCGGTCCGGGGAAGTCCTCGTGCCCCACATACATCACGTTGCCGACATAGTTCACGTACTTCACGTAGGAGGCACCCCTACGGCGAGCGATGGTCCCCTTCTTCCGCGTCCGCTTGGACTTGTTAGTGATCAGCCTCCGGTCGCGCTTCTCCTCACCGAGGTACTGGCCGTCAACGCCGTAGACCTCGTCGCCGTAGAACCTGCCAGCGTGTCGGCCCCCGTGAGTAAAGAGATCATCACCAACTCGGTAGCCGAAGTACTTTCCGCCCCAAGTCCAGTAGTGCTTATCAGCCATGTGGCACCTCCTCACCACAGTGTGGGGCACGGCACTGACAACGGGGGATCCGTGCCACATCCGTGCCAGATCACGCGGTGAAGCACGGGGAATGACGGGGAAATACCCCGCCAGCCAACCCGGCCCCGTCGCCGCTCCACCGCATGTCAGCTCGACAGCCGCCCGTAGACGACCCGAGCTTCCCAAGCTGAGAGCGCGAGTTCGATTCTCGTCACCCGCTCCATGAAGAAGGCCCTGGTCGACGACCGGGGTCTTTTCGCTGTTCGGCCGGGAAAAATCGCTGTCCCCTCGGTGGCGCGCGGTGGTAGGGAGTCCGTGTGACGACGACACTCGCGTTTCCCGCCCTGTTGCGACTGCTCGACGAACGGTCGAGCGCCTTCCGCGCCGCGGTCGCCTCCGCGCCCGACCTCGACGCGCAGGTGCCGAGCTGCCCCGAGTGGACGCTGTTCGATCTGGCGGAGCACATCGGCGAGGGGCGCCGCGCGTGGGCCGCCACCGTCGCGGCGGGGCCCGCTCCGGCCAAGTCGGCTGGGGAGGGCCCCCTGACCGCGCCCCGGGAGCGCGAGGCGCTGGTGGCCTGGCTGGCGCAATCCACGGAGCGACTGCTGGACGCGCTGCGGGAGGCCGGCCCGGATCGCGTCTGCTGGACGTGGTGGGGTGCGTCCCAGTCGCCGGTGAACTGCGGTGCCGTCGCCCGGCACCAGCTCCAGCAGATGGCGGTGCACACCTACGACGCCCAGCTCACCGCGGGTGCCCCGGAGCCGCTGCCGGTCGAGGTGGCACTCGACGGTGTCGAGGAGTTCCTGTTCACCTGCATCGCGACGCCGAGCGCCTGGCCGCACAAGCCCACCGCCTTCGACTTCCACGCCACCGAGGGCCGCTCCTGGCGCCTCACGCTCGACGGCGACGGCGCGCGTTCCGCCCGTATCCCCGGGCCCGGCACGACGCCTGTCGCCGCGCCCGGCGTCTCCGTTCACGGCACGGCCGGTGAGC
This sequence comes from Streptomyces sp. NPDC005004, assembly GCF_053600675.1. Lineage (NCBI taxonomy): Bacteria > Bacillati > Actinomycetota > Actinomycetes > Kitasatosporales > Streptomycetaceae > Streptomyces > Streptomyces sp. NPDC005004. The sequence continues at coordinate 200,925 of NZ_JBSGAH010000002.1, read as the reverse complement.
TGGTCCTCTTCGTGTACGACCGCATCCCGGCGGACTCCGTCCGGATCGAGGGAGACGCGGGTCTGTTCGACCTGCTCCGCGAGTGGGAGCCGGAGGAGTAGGACGGGTGCCCGGGCGGCAGCAGGACGAGGGCGCGGTAGTGAGACCAGGCGCTGGGGTGGTTCGTACGTGCTTTTCGGCGTCACTCACGGCGAGTTGACCGGCATCCTCGGGGAGGACCGGGTCGCGACCGTGCCCGCGAACGCCTTCCCGCCCGCCGTCGCGGACACCGAGGGCGCGCGCTTCCTGCAGACCGTCGGCGTCCCCACCGGGACGCTCGCCCTGCGTCAGCCCGAGGAGCCCGGCGGCCGGCTGCCCCTCGTCCGGGACGCCGTCCACCTCGACGACTTCGAGGACCTTCCCCAGGAAGCGGGCGACTGGCCCGTCATCGGCCGGCTGCTCAACGCGCACCTCGCCCTCGATCCCGGGTCGGGCGCGGTGTACGCCCTCGACGCCGACGAGCAGAGCGCGCAGAAGCTCCACACGGACGTCTCCTCCCTCGCCGAGGTCGCCCTGCGGCTCCAGCGCCTGCTCGGCGAGTTCAGCTTCGGCGACGACGAGGAAGCGGGCTTCGAGCGCCTGGAGGGCGACGTCGACCGCATCCGCGAGGAGACGGGCGACGTCGACCCGCTCCCCTTCCGGGACGACGAGACCGTCTGGTCGGTGGTGGGCGACGAGATCGCCATGGGTCAGCGCTTCACGGGCGACAGCCCGGGTGGCCGTTCGCTCTACGGCTGACCGACCCGGTACCAGTGGGTGCCGCCGACCAGGAACTCGTAGGTCGGGCGGCCGTTGCTGCCGGTGGTGCGGAACGGGGTGCCGTGGTCGCTGATGCGGAGGGTGCCCTGGCGGCCGCCGCTGTTCCACTGGAGGTCGACGTACCACCGCACGTCGTGGGTGTCGGCGCTCGCGGTGATGTAGAGGACCTCGGGGTCGGACTGGCTGACCTTGTAGGGGAAGCCGCGCTGACCGGCCTTCGGGACGACGACCGGGTGGGCGGCGTCGAGATTCGTGCCGAAGGACCTCGTCTCCACTCCGCCACCGCAGCCCGACGAGCCCAGATACGCGTTCCAGGCGGGCGGGGCGCTCGAGTCGACCACGACGACGTGCATGGACTCGATGACGACCGTCTCGTCACCCGTGCCCTGCACGGTCAGCGCGACGCGCTGCTCGTCGGCGGCGACGGCGCCGTTCGCCTTCACCCACCCCGGCACGTCCTGTCCCATCACCGGCGGCGAGACCTGCCCCGGAGGGCGGTTGATCAGGTACTTCGCCTCGCACTGCGGGTCGTCCCAGCCGTAGGTGCGGGTGCTCACCGTGAGGGGGAGCGCGTCGTGGTGCGGCTCCGTCGTGTGTGCCGGGGGCTTGGTGGTGGGCGGGGTGGAGGCGGCGGTGGGGGACGGGGACCCGGTCGGTCGCCTGGCGGGCGAAGTCGACACCGCGGGGTGCGGCGTGGGGGCGGGGTTGCCGGCGGCGGTCACGGTGCCGGTCGGGCGGCCGTTCGCCGTCGGGGTCGTTCCCCAGTCCTTCGGGTCGAGTGCGAGGGCGGTGGACACGGCGACGACCACGGCCACGGCTGCGGCGACGGGGATCCAGCGCCTGCGGGCGCTTCCGGGGGAGGGGGTGGATTCCGCCGGAGGGCCGGGCACGGGTGTGGGCTCCGGGGCGGGTCGGTCCGTTCGCGGCTCCGGGGCGGTGTCGGGCGTGGCCGCTTCCGGGGTGTCCATGGAAGCCGGGGAGGCTGTGGAAGCCGGGGTGTCCGGGGTGTCCGGGGTGTCCGCCGGCTTCCGGCCGCGTTCGCGGGCCGCGTCCGCCAGGACCCAGCGGCGGTGCAGCTCGACCAGTTCCCCGGGGGTCGCCCTGCACAGGCGGGCGAAGCGGGAGAGGACGGCGTAGTCGGTCGGTACGCCGTCACCCTTGCAGTAGCGGTGCAGCGTCGACGTGCTCATGTGCGCGCGTTTCGCCAGGGCTTCGTAACTCAGCCCGGACCGCTGCTTCAACTCGCGTAACAGCGCGGCGAAATCGGCGATCTCGTCAGCGGCCCCCACCAGTCCCCCATTCCGTTCGGCATCCCAGGGTGGTCATGTTTCCCCAGGTCAGAGCCGGTGCGAGCATCCCAGCGTCCCGAAACTCCCGATGGAATGGCGGGCGGGACGGCGGGTGGCACAGGCTGAGGTCATCCAAGCACGGAGCCCCGCCGGGAACGGTGACGGCCCCGCTCGGACCGGCTCAAGGGGCCGCGCCTCCAGGCGCGTTCGGCCCGACCCACCTGTACAGAGAGAGCAGTCGACCCATGCGTATCGCCTCCCGCTTCACCGCCCGCGTCACCTCCTCCGTGGTCGTCGCCGGTGCCCTCGCGCTCGTCGGCGTCCAGGCCGCCGGGGCGACCGCATCCGCCGCCACCAAGGCGTCGACGGTCACCTGCACCAGCGCGAACACCAAGCTGACCGTGACCGAGGTGTCCCGCCCGATCAACCACCTGCTGCTCAAGGCCACCAACACCGGCACCGCGGCCTGCAACGCCTACTACGCCCCCTTCCTGCGGGCCGGGGCCGACGCGCAGGCCCCGCTGGCGTGGGCCGAGGAGACCAAGCCGCAGGCCGTGATGACGCTCAAGCCGGGCGAGTCCGCGTACGCCGGCATCCTGACGTACTCCCCCGACGGCGAGGGCGGCTCCACCGCGAAGACCCTGGGCGTGATCTTCACCGACAAGAAGGCGGCCTCGACCGCCAAGGAGAAGACCCTGAACCTCCCGAACGGCGGCGTCTTCTTCAACAGCGCGGCCGCCGTGACGTACTGGCAGGACGACGCGGCGGACGCCCTCGCCTGGTAGCCGAGGCGAAACGCGAAAGCCCCGGGCCCGCCTGCGTGGTGGGCCCGGGGCTTCGTGGGGTCACTTGGTGAAGGTGAAGTACTTCCAGGCGCCGTGCGTCGTCGAGTTGACGTTGTCGCCGGAGGTGCCGTTGACGTACGACGAGCGGGTGCGGGCGAGGATGCCGGATTCGCCGGGGGCCTCGAGACGGACGGCGGAGGTGCCGTCGGAGGCGAGGGCGAAGTACTCGGAGTCGGTCTGGTACCAGGTGCCCTGGTAGTAGACCTCCAGCTCGAAGCGCTGGCTGCGGCCCTTGTAGTAGTTCATGGTCGTGGTGAGGACCGGGTCGGTGTTCTTGTGGAAGTAGTAGTAGGTGTGGGAGCCGATCCGGCCGGTCTTGTAGTGGTGGGAGACGGCGGTGGAGACCTTGGCCTTGGCGTACGCGACGGACTTGGCGGTCTTGTCGGCGTAGCGGGCGTCGCCGGAGAAGACGGCGGTGACGGTGGTGTCGCGGGTCATGTCGACCGTCGCGGAGATGTCGCCCTTGGAGTTGACCTTGGCGGTCTTCAGCAGCTTCTTGGACTTGTCGGAGCCGAAGGGGTCGGCGTAGAGGGAGACGGTGCGGTTCTTGTACGTCGTGCCGAGGTGGGCGGTGAAGGTGACGTCCTTGCCGTACGCGTACAGCTTGCCGTTGTTGTTCAGGCTCAGCGACGTCGACTTGCGGGAGACCGCGACCGCGTCGGAGCCGGAGGCGGGGGCGTGGGTGGCGTCGCCCGCGTAGGTGACCTTGTAGGTGACCTTGCCGCCCGCGGGCGGGGTGTCGGTGAAGGAGAAGGTGCCGTCCGCCTTGGTCTTCGCGGCGGCCAGCGTCTTGCCCTTGGGCGACTCGACGTCCGTACGGGTCACCGTCAGGGCGGTGCCCGCGGCCGGGCGGACCTTCGAGGTCAGCTTGCCGGTGACGGTCAGCTTCGTCGCGCGGTCCGCCTTCGCCGGGGCCGACACCGTGAGGGTGGGCAGCTCCTTCGTCGGGTCGGTCAGGGTGCGCAGGGTGAGGGTGCCGTAGGTGTTCTCGGAGACGGCGAAGAGCCGGCTGGAGTCCGGCGCCCAGGCGAGCGCGCCGTCCACGAGGGTGTCGGCGCCGCTGCTGTTGCCGGTGTTGGGGAAGTCGTACGTCCGCACCGGCACCTGGTCGCCGGGGCGGTGGATGTGGACGTCGGGCTCGTACCAGGAGAAGCTGCCCGCGGCGACCGTGCCGTCGGGGGCGACCCGCACGGCGTTCGGGTACGCGTCGTCGGGGTAACCGGTCTGCTGGGTGAGGTCGGTGGTGGAGTAGACGCCGATGGAGTAGCCGCCCCCGGAGCCCCAGGAGGTGAGGACCTGGCGGCCGTCCGGCGTCAGGTCGAGCTGCTTCACACCGGAGTCCATCTGTCCCCTGGCCCGGAGCGTGGCGCCGTCGGCGGTGACGTCGTACACCGCGAGATCGCCGCCGTTGCCCGCGACCAGCACGCCCGGGACGGACGGGTCGGCGGCGAGGAACGTGGAGCCGCCGTAGAAGCCGACGTCGCCGCGCTGGGCGAGGTGGACGACGGGTTCGGCGCCGGAGACGTCCAGCGAGCCGAAGTCGGTGTTCTGGCTGAACCAGATACGCCCGTCCACGACCTCCAGGTCGCTCGGGGCGTCGCCGACCGGGTAGCTCGCGGTCTGGGTGTACGTACCCGTGTCCACCGCGATGATCCGGTCGCTGTTCTTGACGGCCGCGTACACCTGGCCGGAGTCGGCGGACAGCGCGAGGCCGGTCACGCCGGAAAGGCCGGTCAGCGTGGCCTTCACGGTGCCGGAGTAGTCGGTGACGACGATCTTTCCGCCGCTCGGGTCGGAGACGTACACGCGCTGGTGCGCGCCGTCGACGACCATGTCGCCGACCGACGTCACCGGAAGGACCTTGGCGGAGTCCGCCGCCGCGGTACCGGCCGCGCCCGCCATCAGGGACGCGGAACCGAGAACGACCGCGAGCGCCGTCGCGATCGAGATGCTGCGCCTGCGCACAGTGATTGAACCCCCACGGGAATGTCCGGTGCTCCCCGGACGAAGACGAGACACCACCTGTCCCCCCTCGCCCCGGATGCGGGTGCGTGGTCGGTGGTGTGGAGGGCAGCGTATGGCATGGCTGCGACAAGAGGGGAGGGGGATACGGGGCTCGGCCGAGGAGCTTCCGGCGGGGTCCGGCATGGGGTGCTCGCGAGAGCGGGCGTCGTTATAGTGGGCGCGCGTATGCGTCGGCACGGGGTCGGCGCCGGCCCGAGGAGGTGAGTCCCATCAACGCGGTAATGGTCGGGATTCCCTGCTGGAGGGCTCGTCGTGGACGACACGCTGCTGGAAGCCGCTCGTACGGCTGCTGATACTTCTTCTTTTCCCGCAAGTTCCGCCTCTTCGCTGTCCTCCGTCGCCTCGCGGCTGCGTGCCGCCGGGTGTGTGTTCGCGGAGGAGGAGGCCGCGATGATCCTCGACGCGGCCGCGCGGACGGGCGAACCCGGTGACGGGATGGTCGAGCGGCGGTGTGCCGGAGAACCGCTGGAACACGTCGTCGGGTGGGCCGCGTTCGGGGGGCTGCGGATCGCGGTGGGGCCGGGGGTGTTCGTGCCGCGGCGGCGGACGGAGTTCCTGCTGGAGCAGGCGCTGCGGGTCGGGCGGGACGCGGGCGTGGTCGTGGACCTGTGCTGCGGGGCCGGGCCGCTGGTCACCGCGCTGGCCGTGCGGCTGCCGCGGGCCGAGCTGCACGCCGCCGACATCGACCCGGCGCAGACGGCGTACGCGCGCCGCAATCTCGCGCTGTTCGCGGACCGGGCGTCCGTCCACGAGGGCGACCTCTACGACGCGCTGCCGTCCGCCCTGCGCGGTCGCGTCGAGCTGCTGGTGGCCAACGCGCCCTACGTCCCCCGCGACGCCCTCGCCACGCTGCCGGCCGAGGCACGGGACCACGAGCCGGTGCGCAGTCTGGACGGCGGGTCCGACGGGCTGTCCGTACAACGGCGGGTCGCTCGGGGGGCGTCGGAGTGGCTGGCGCCCGGGGCGCATCTGCTCGTGGAGACCAGCGCGCGACAGGCTCCGCTCACGCGCGGTGCGTTCGCCGGGGCGGGGTTCGACGCGTGGGTGGTGGAGTGCGAGGAGCGGGAGGCGAGTGTCGTGGTGGCCCGCCGGCGGGGCGGCGTGTGACGGTCGGGGGAGCGGCGCGTGGCGGCGGTGCTCCCCCGTGGCTCCGCCGGGTGCGCGCCGCTCCCCCTGTCTGTGGGGTCAGGTCACCCGGGGCAGCCGGGTGAGGTGGTCGGCCGTCAGGTAGTCGCGTACGTGGGGGGCGCGGGCTGTCGTGAAGGCCCAGGACGTGACGGTGGGGCGGGCCCGGTGAGTGGCGGTGCGGGGGTCGTCGAGCCAGGTGAGGCAGGAGCTGACGAGGCTGCGGTAGTTCGTGCGGGCGGCGTTGTCCTGCGCCAGGTCGGTGCCGTACCCCGGGGCCTGGGTGTGGGCCAGGGTGACCCAGGGGTCCAGGGCGGTCAGGGCGATGTCCGGGTCGCCGCTGCGCAGGGCGCCGAGGACGAGCAGGTGGCGGAACGAGCCCTCGGTGAGGTGACGGTCCTCCTTCATCTCCCTGCGGAGGCGGGCGTCGGCCTCGGTCAGGAAGGCGAGGGCCGTGGCCCGGTCGCGGCGCATCAGGTGGTCCTCGAACGTCCAGCACATCAGGTGCAGCCGGACCATCGGCTCGAGGTACGTGTCGCCCTCCTCCTCCGCCCGCTCCAGCAGGGCGTCGAGTTCGGCCCGGCGCTCGTCGTGCTGCCAGGGCCAGGCGTGGCGGGGGTGGGTGCCGCTGCCGCACAGGCCGCAGCGGCGCGGGACGGACGGCCTCGGGTCCGGGAAATAGCCCGCGCCCTCGCACTCCGGGTCGTCGCAGGACCAGCCGGTCGCCAGGGCGCCGGGGGGTGCCTGGTAGCCGTCCAGGGTGGGCGGGAGCTGCCCCGGGCCGAAGAGTCTGCGGAGGATGTCCATGAGGTTCCCCTGGGTGTGTGCGGACGTGCCTGGGTGTGCGGGCGTGTGTGTGCGGGCGTGTGTGCGTCCGTGCGCCGGGGCGGGCCGGCGCGCGGACGGTCAGGTGGTGGCGGCGCGGTCGCGGGCGGCGCGTTCGGCCGGGGTAAGCCGCGTGACGCGGCCGGAACGGCTCTCGGCGCGGACACCCCACGGCGAGGAGGGGCGGCCGTTCAGCAGCCAGACGGCCAGCGTGACCTCCCAGAGGAACGCCTTGCCGATGCTCACCGCCGTCCACTCCGGGCTGATCAGCAGCAGCCGGGGCGGTACCCCGTGCCAGAAGGAGCCGCCGGCCCGCGCGTTGAAGGTCCACATCGCGATGGCCAAGCCGAGAAAGTGCGCCAGTACGAGCACCGATTCCATCGGTTTCCTCCCCTTGTCCCGCCCGCCCCGGTCGTCCTCACGGCGGGTCCCTCCTTCGTACCGCCCGGTCCGCGCCCGGCACCGGGGCGTTGCACAGCTCGCCGGGCGCTGCAACGCGCGCGGGAGACGGGCGGGACTTCGGGTAGCGCCGGCCGGCAAAGGTTCGTCATCTTGGGTCCGTTGTGGCCGCACTCCTGCCAAACTGTCCGACATGAGCACGCTGGGGGGCGGGAGCACGACGGGGGTGCCGGGGCGGCGGATGCGGCTCGCGTGGCTGTTGCGGGTGAACCGCCTGCTCGGGCAGGACACCGCGCTGCGGTCACTGCCGGGGTTCGCGGCGGCGTTCCGGGGCGGGGCGTACGCGCGCGAGGTGAGCGTCAGCACCGTCTCGCGGTGGGAGACGGGGGTGACTCCGGTTCCGTGGGCGGCCGTCCGGCGGTACGAGGAGTTGCTGGGGCTGCCCCGCAACCTGCTCACCGCCACCGCGCGCACCGTCTGGCGCTATCTCGCCCCCGGCCCCGTCCTCGACACCGCGCCCACCGGACCCGGCGCCCGCGACCTGGAGGACCTGCTGGAGCAGGCCGTCTCCGACGACGTGATGTCCGGCGACGACTGGGACCAGTTGGCCGAGGGGATCTGTGTGCGGCCCGACGTGGTGCTGATGCCGTCCGGGACCTGGTACCGGCTCGCGGAGCGGCTCGTCGAGGAGATGGTGATCGCGGACGGCCTGCCGTGGCTCCTGCGGTTCGAGTCCCTGAACCGGCTGCTGAACCATCCGCGCGGCGCCCGGACGGTCATCACGGCGTGCGCGGAACTCGCGGCCGGGCGTGCGCGGTTGACGGCGGTGGAGATCGTCTGCGCGCTGGACAACTGCGGGCACCCGGACGCCGCCGCCCGGGTCCTGGACGAACTAGTCTCCCCGAGCGGGCGGCTGGCGCATCGCGGCGCCGTGATGGCCTGCTTCCGCAAGGTCAGCTACCGGCACTTCGACCCCGAGCAGGTACGGCTGCTGACCCGCGCCCTGCACGACCTCCGGGGCTCCGGGCCGGTCGGGGACCAGGTCGAGCCGCTGCGCCGTCATGTCGCCGCGGCGCACCCGGAACACCACCGCGCGCTGCTGGGCCGGACCCCCGCGCGGGCTGCCCCGCCGGACGCCGTGCCGGCCGCGCTGGCGGCGGCCGTGCGGCGGGTGACGGCCCGGGTCCGCTCCGTCGAGCCGGACGGGACGAACGACACCGGCGTACTGTCCGCGCTGGTCGGAGAGGCGCTGACCAGCGCAGTCTTCGACGTACGGCTCTACGCCGCGTTCCTCCTCGCGGCCACCCCCTACCGCGCGGCGCTGGCCGACGCGTGCGCGGCCGAGCTGGCACGGCCCGCGGCGATCCGGGACGAGGAGGTGGCGGTGCCGTTGCTCGAAGCGCTGCGGGTGCTCGGCGACCACCGGCACCGGGGGCTGCTCCAGACGCTGGCGGTGCGTCCCGGTGTCCCGCGCGGCACCGCGTACGCCGCCGTGCGCGCCCTCGGTCATGTCGCCGCCGGACACGCCACCGACGCCTTCCTGCGCGAGGCCGTCGCCCTCCACCAGGCCACCTGGCTGCGCGGCCGCGACCCGGTGACCGCCGCCACCCTGGTCAGCCTGGTCTACGCCCTCGGCATGGGTGCCCGCGACGACCTCCTCACCGAGGTCCGCATCCGGCCCGACACCCTGCCGGAAGCGCGTACGGCGGCGGACCAGTGGCTGGGGATCGCGGGGCACCTGCGGGCGAGCGCGCTGCTCTGACGCGGGACGGGCATGTCCACGGAGTGGGCGGGCTGTTGATGGGCGGGGACGGCTGCTGTACTAATGGGCGCCATGAATCACGAGCCGTTGGTGCGACGCCTGGTCATCGACCTGTGCCGACGCCCGGCCGCTTGTTGTCGCTGAACTCGTTCCGCCGACGCGGATGTCGCTGATTCCCGCGTAGTCGGCGTTCTCTTCCCTTCTTTTCCTTGCCGTTGAGCGGCCCGTGTCCCTGCGGGAGCCGTCCGGCTCTGCCCCGTTGATCTCCAGCGCCGGTGACCGGTGCCGTGTGGAGGTTTCTCGTGTCCACTTCCCTGTCCGACGCCGTCCCCGTCGAGACACCCGACGCATCCGGCGGCGCACCCGGCGTTCCCGGCGGCGGGCGGGCGCGTGCCGTGTGGCCGCGCCTGCGGCGGCTCGCGCTGCCGGTCGGTTCGCTGGTGCTGTTCCTCGTCCTGTGGCAGGCGGTGGCGGCGGCCGGAACCTGGAGCGAGACGCTGGTGCCACCGCCCGCGAAGGTGTGGGACGCGTTCATCGACGTCTCCACCACGCACGACGGCACGCGCGGCTACAACGGCACCACCCTGATCGAGCACCTCGGCATCAGCCTGCGGCGCATCGCGCTGGGCGCCGGGCTCGGCATCGTCGCCGGAGTGGTCTTCGGGCTGCTGATGGGGACCGTCGGCCCGCTGCGCGCGCTGTTCGAGCCCTGGATCACCTTCCTGCGCACGCTGCCGCCGCTGGCGTACTTCTCGCTGCTCATCATCTGGCTGGGCATCGACGAGGAACCCAAGATCACCCTGCTCGCGGTGGCCGCGTTCCCGCCCGTCGCGGTGTCCACCACCGCGGCCGTCGCGGCCGTGCCGCGCGCGCTCGTGGAGGCTGCCCGCGCGCTCGGCGCCTCGCGATGGGACGTGGTCAAGGACGTGATCGTGCCCTCCGCGCTGCCGGAGACCTTCACCGGTGTCCGGCTGGCCGTCGGCGTCGCCTACTCCTCGCTCGTCGCGGCCGAGCTGGTCAACGGACTGCCCGGGATCGGCGGCATGGTCAAGGACGCCGCCAACTACAACAACACCCCCGTCGTGCTCGTCGGCATCATCACCATCGGGGTGTCCGGGCTGCTCATCGACACCCTGCTGCTCCGGCTGGAACGCGCCGTCGTGCCGTGGCGCGGGCGGGACTGAGTCCCTCTTCCTCTCCTCCGATCCGCTGTCCCCTCCCCGTCAGAAACGGTCGTCCCATGGCGTCTTCCCTCTCCCGTCCCTCCCGCCGGCTGCTCCTCGCCGGCGCGCTCGGCACCGCCGCCCTCGCCGCCACCGGCTGCTCCTCGTCCAGTGACGCGTCCTCGGGCAGGAACAAGCGGCTGCGCATCGGCTACTTCGCCTTCCCCAGCGGCGATCTGCTGGTCAAGCACAGAAAGCTGCTGGAGAAGGCGCTGCCCGACTACGCGGTGAGCTGGGTCAAGTTCGACTCGGGCGCGAGCGTCAACCAGGCGTTCCTCGGCAAGTCGCTGGACATCGCGGCGCTCGGCTCCAGCCCCTTCGCGCGGGGGATATCGGGGAGTTCGCCGATCCCCTACAAGGTGGCGTTCGTGCTCGACGTGGCCGGGGAGAACGAGGCGCTGGTCGCGCGCAAGAAGCTCGGCATCAAGGACGTGGCCGGGCTCAAGGGGCACACCGTGGCGACGCCGTTCGCCTCCACCTCGCACTACAGCCTGCTCGCGGCGCTGGACCAGGCCGGGCTCAAGGCGTCCGACGTGAAGCTGGTCGACCTCCAGCCGCAGGCGATCCTCGCCGCCTGGCAGCGCGGGGACATCGACGCCGCGTACGTCTGGCTGCCGACGCTGGACGAGCTGCGCAAGACCGGCACCCAGCTCACCAGCAGCAAGGAGATCGGCGCAGGGGGCAAGCCGACGCTCGACCTCGCCGTGGTGTCGGACGACCTGATCGCCAAGGACCCGAAGGTGATCGGCGCCTGGCGCAAGGCCGAGGCGGAGGCGCTGCGGCTGCTCAGGTCGGACCCGGACGGCTCGGTCGAGGACGTAGCCGCCGAGCTGGGCATCAGCACCGCCGACGCCAAGGCGCAGCTCTCCCAGGGCGTGTTCCTCACCCCGGAGCAGGTCGCGTCCGCCGAGTGGCTCGGCACCGAGGGCCACCCCGGCAAGCTGCTCGACTACGTCATCGACACCGGTCGCTTCCTGGCCGGCCAGAAGCAGATCGACGCCGCCCCCACCGAGCGGGCCGTCCGCTCCGCCTTCTATCTGAAGGGACTGCCCGATGGCCTCAGGTGAGCTGACCGAGAACGACGTCCGCACCGAGGCCGCGGAGGCCGTACGCCTGGAGAAGGTCAGCCATCGCTACGGCCAGGGGCGCGACGCCTTCACCGCCGTCGGACCCGTCGATCTCACCGTGCCCGCCGGGGAGTTCCTGGTGCTGGTCGGCGCCTCCGGCTGCGGCAAGAGCACGCTGCTGCGGCTGATCGCCGGGTTCGAGCAACCCACCGACGGCTCGGTGCGGGTGACGGGCGCCGCACCCCGCCCCGGACACGCGGCGGGCGTGGTGTTCCAGACGCCCCGGCTGTTCCCCTGGCGCACCGTCGGCGGCAACGTCGACCTCGCCCTGCGCTACGCGGGCGTCGAGCGCGAACGCCGGGCCGAGCGGCGCGCGGAACTGCTGGAGCGGGTCGGGCTCGGCGGCACCGAGCGGCGGCGGGTGTGGGAGATCTCCGGCGGGCAGCGCCAGCGCGTCGCCATCGCCCGCGCGCTCGCGGCCGAGCACCCGCTGTTCCTGCTGGACGAGCCGTTCGCCGCGCTGGACGCGCTGACCCGGGAACGGCTCCAGGAGGACGTGCGCGAGGTGACCGCCCGCACCGGGCGCACCACCGTGTTCGTGACCCACTCCGCCGACGAGGCGGTGTTCCTCGGCTCCCGCATCGTCGTGCTGTCCAAGAGCCCCGGGACCGTCGCCCTGGACCTGCCGGTACCGCTCCCGCGCGAGGGGGTGGACGCCGACGCGCTGCGTGAGTCACGGGAGTTCGCCGAACTGCGCGCGCGGGTCTCACATGCCGTCAAGTCCGCCGCCGCCTGACCCCGACCGCACGGAGCACCGGGAGCCGTGCAGCACGGCAACCCTCCGGAACCCCAGGAAAGGAAGCCCCCGTTGAGCATCACCAGCGACCGCTCCTCCGACACCACCGTCCAGCTTCCGCTGACCAGGCTCGGGCCGAGCTTCGGCGCCGAGATCGACGGCATCGACCTGGCCCGTCTCACCGACGACGAGGTGACCGCCGTCCGCGCGGCTCTGGTCGAGCACAAGGTGCTCTTCGTCAGCGGCCAGCACCTCGACGACGCCCAGCAGATCGAGTTCGGCCGGCGCCTCGGCGAGGTCACCGTCGGCCACCCGGTGCACGACTCCGGTGACGTGGCGCCGGAGGTGTACGCCCTGGACAGCCAGGACAACGGCTTCTCCGACGTCTGGCACACCGACGTCACCTTCGTCCGGCGGCCGCCCGCGATCTCCATCCTGCGGGCGGTCGTCCTGCCGCCGCACGGCGGCGACACCACGTGGGCGGACAGCCAGTTGGCCTACGAGTCGCTGTCACCGGGTCTGCGGGCCCACCTCGACGGCCTCACCGCCGTGCACGACGGCAACCGCGCCTTCGGCTACTACCTGGCCCAGCGTCGGCAGGGGCAGGGCAACCTCTGGGACGGCGAGGTCGTCACCGAACTCGTCCCCGTGGAGCACCGGGTGGTGCGCGTCCACCCCGAGAGCGGCCGCAAGGGTCTGTTCGTGAACCCGGGCTTCACCTCGCACATCGCCGGGGTCTCCGAATACGAGAGCCGGGGCCTGCTCGACATCCTCTACGCCCACCTCACCAAGCCCGAGCACATCGTGCGGCACCGCTGGCGGCCTGGCGACGTGGCGCTGTGGGACAACCGCAGCACGGCGCACTACGCCAACCGCGACTACGGCGACCAGCACCGGGTGATGCACCGGATCACGCTGGCCGGGGATGTCCCGTTCGGTGTTTCACGTGAAACCTTGTCCGTTTCACGTGAAACATCCCCGCTCGGCTGACCGCCGCTACTGACAGCGCTCCCCGGGCAGGGCACCGCTTTCGACAGCGGGGCGCACGGGGCACGATGAGGTCGGCGGAACCGCGCTCGGTTCCGCCGACGTCGTCCGTAGAGCCCCCGAGCCCGCCGAAGGGAAGCGCCGTTCCATGCCGACGCTCACCGTGCTGACGCCCGTCCACGAGGGCGGGCACGTCTATCTGCGCGAGCTGCACGGCTGTCTGGCCGGGCAGCGTCTGCCCGAGGGCTGGCGGCTCCAGTGGGTGCTCCAGGAGGACGGCCGCACCGGCACCCCACTCGCCGCCGTGCCGGACGCGCCCTGGATCTCGAAGGGCACCGGCCGCCAGGGCGGCGCCGCCCGCGCCCGCACCCTCGGACTGGCCCGCGCCACCGGCACCCTGCTGCGCTGTGTCGACGCCGACGACCTGCTGCCCGACCCCGGCGCCCTCGCCCGCGACATCGAGGTCCTCACCGCCCATCCCTCTTACGGCTGGACGGTAGCCCCCTGTCTGGACCTGCTTCCCGACGGCATTCTGGTGCCGGGCCCGTACGACCCCCCGCCCGGCCCGCTGCCCGCCCGCGCGCTCCTCGACGGCGCCAAGCGCGGCGAGATGCCGGTGGTGGGCACGACGCTGACCGCCCGTACCGCCCTGGTCCGGCTGCTCGGCGGCTGGCCCGCGCTGCCCGCCTTCGAGGACGGCGCCCTGGTGCTCAACTGCGAGGCGGTGAGCCCCGGCTGGATGCAGTCCGTCCCCGGCACCCTCTACCGCAAGCACCCCACCCAGCACACCGCCACCGCCGACTTCCGCGACGAGGAGGAGGCGCGGCTGCGTGTGGAGATCGCCGTCGAGCGGGCGGAGGCGCTGCACGCCTCGGGGTGGCGGTGGGCGCCGTGAGCCGCGTCCTTACGGAGTCGTGACGTGCGGACGTCACGACGGGAACCGGGCGGCGCACGGGCCTAGCGTGGCCGTATGCGTGTACTGGTCACCGGCGGTGCCGGCTTCATCGGGTCCCATGTCGTCGACGCGCTGCGGGCGCGCGGGCACGAACCGGTGGCGTACGACGTGCGGGACGACCCCGGCGCCGACGTCCGCGACCCGGAGGCGGTGGCCCGGGCCCTGACCGGCGTCGACGCGGTCTGCCACCAGGCGGCCCGGGTGGGTCTCGGCGACGGGGTGTCCGACGCGGCCGAGTACGTCTCCCGCAACGACCTCGGCACCGCCGTCCTGCTCGCCGCGATGGCCGCGGCGGGTGTGGACCGGCTGGTGCTCGCCGGATCGATGGTGGTGTACGGCGAGGGCCGTTACGCCTGCCCGGTCCACGGTGACGTACGTCCTGGCCCGCGCGCGGAGACCGATCTGGCGGCGGGCCGCTTCGAGCCGCCGTGCCCGCGCTGCGGCCGGGCGCTGCTCCCCGGCCTCGTCGGCGAGGACGCCCCGGCCGACCCGCGCAATGTGTACGCCGCGACCAAGCTGGCCCAGGAGCATCTGACCGCCGCGTGGGCCCGCGCCACGGGCGGTACGGCCTTCTCGCTGCGGTACCACAACGTCTACGGCCCCCGGATGCCCCGGGACACTCCCTACGCCGGGGTCGCCGCGTTCTTCCGTTCGGCGCTGGAGCGTGGTGAGGCGCCGCGTGTCTTCGAGGACGGGGGCCAGCGACGCGACTTCGTGCACGTGCGGGACGTGGCCGCCGCAAACGTGACCGCGCTGGAGGCGCCGGAGCGGCCGGGCACGCTGAGCGCGTACAACACCGGCAGCGGTGAGCCGCGTACGGTCGGCGAGCTGGCGCGGGCGCTGGCCGCGGCGTACGGCGGGCCCGAGCCGGTGGCCACCGGCGAGTACCGGCTCGGGGACGTACGGCACGTCACCGCCGACTCCTCGCGGCTGCGGGCCGAGCTGGGCTGGAAGCCCGAGGTCGGATTCGCGGAGGGCATGGCGGAGTTCGCGCACACCCGCTGATGCCTCCCGGGCCGCCCCGGTCTCAGTGGGCCGGGGCCGGCAGCGTCACCTCGAAGCGGCAGCCGCCGGGGATGTTCCGGACGCTCGCCCGGCCCTGGTGGGCCTCCACGATGCCCCGCACGATGGCCAGCCCGAGCCCGGCGCCCGCCGGAGGTGTCCGCGCGTCGGTGCCGCGCCAGCCGGTGTCGAAGACACGCGGCAGGTCCGCCTCGGGGATGCCGCCGCAGCCGTCGGTCACCGTGAGCACCACGCCGTCGGGTGCCCGGCGGGCGGCGACGGCCACCGTGCCGTCGGCGGGGGTGCGGCGGATGGCGTTGACGAGCAGGTTGGCCAGGACGCGGCTCATCTCCTTGCCGTCCACCTCGACCGGCACCGGCTGCACTCCGTCGCCCACCAGCCGTACCCCGTGCTCGCGGGCGAGCGGGCCGACGCCGTCGAGGGCGTCGCCGACCAGGTCGTACAGCGAGACCCGGGCCGGGTTGAGGGGGAGCGTCCCGGCGTGGATGCGGGACAGCTCGAAGAGGTCGCCGACCATGTCGTTGAGGCGTTCCACCTCGGTGCGGATCTGGCGGAGGTAGCGGGCGGGGTCGGCGGCCACGCCGTCCTCCAGCGCCTCCGACATCGCGCGCAGTCCGGCGAGCGGGGTGCGCAGGTCGTGCGAGATCCAGGCGACCAGCTCGCGCCGGGACGCCTCCAGGGCGCGCTCGCGCTCACGGGAGGCGGCGAGCCGGGCGCTGGTGGCGGCCAGTTCGCGGCTCAGCTCGTCGAGTTCGGCGGTGGCCGGGGCGGCGGGCACGGCGAAGGCGCCGTCGTCCCCGAAGTTGCGCGCCGCGTCGGTCAGTTCCCGGCTGCGCGCCACCACGCGGCGGCCGAGCAGCAGCGCGGTGAGCAGGGAGACGACGGCGGCCATCGCGACGACGGTGGTGACCACCCTGAGGTCGTGCGGGGACAGGAACATCGCCCAGGCGACCGCCATGGTGCCCGCCAGCATCGCGAACACCCCGACGCCCGCCACCACGGCGAGGGAGGCGGTCAGCGAGCGGCGCCGGACCAGTCGCAGTACGCCCGCCCCGGCGAGGCCGGTGGCCGCGGCGGCGAGGAAGGCGTAGAGGGCGATGAGGAGCATGTCGCGCATGTCAGATCTCCTCGCCGACGGCGGACCCGTCGAACCCGTCGGCCCCGGCATCGCGCGCCGGTCCGCCGGAACCGGAACCGTCCTCCGGCTCGCCGGACCCGACCGGCTCGAACCGGTACCCGACCCCCCACACCGTCCGGATGAGCCGCGGGTTCGCGGGGTCGTCCTCGACCTTGCCGCGCAGCCGCCGTACGTGAACGGTGACGGTCGACAGGTCGCCGAAGTCCCAGCCCCACACCTCCCGCATCAGCTCCTCGCGGCCGAAGGCGCGTCCGGGGTGGCGCAGGAAGAAGGCGAGGAGGTCGAATTCGCGGAGGGTGAGCGCCAGTTCCGTGCCGTTCTTGGTGGCGCGGCGGGCGGCCGGGTCGACGGCGAGCCCGGCCGAGGCGAGCGGAGCGGGTGCGGGCACGGCCGCGGGCGCGGGCCGGGTGCGGCGCAGGACCGACTCCACCCGGAGCACCAGTTCGCGGGGGCTGAACGGCTTGGTGACGTAGTCGTCCGCGCCGACCTCCAGGCCGAGGACGCGGTCGTCCTCGTCGCCGCGCGCGGTGAGCATGATGACCGGCACCGGACCTCGTTCGCGCAGCCGCGCGCACACCTCCAGGCCGTCCATGCCGGGCAGCATCAGGTCCAGGACCACGAGGTCGGGCCGGTGGGCGGCGGCGCGGGCGAGGGCGGCGGGGCCGTCGGCGGCGCGGTCCACCAGATGCCCGGCGCGGACCAGATAGCCGGTGACGATCTCCGCGACGGTCGGGTCGTCGTCGACGACCAGAATCCGTCCGGTGGCCTCGGGCGGCCGCGCGGCGGGTCCGGGGCGGTGGGCGGGGTACGGCTGCTGCATGTTCTCCAGCCTCGCACCGCTCCGCCGGGCGGGGCGCGGTGCGGCTCCGACGTCCGCGTTTCGTAAGGAGCCGAAGTCCCCTTTGCCCCGGTTCGGGTTCGTAGGGTGAAAGCCGTGACCAACTCCCCCTCCCGTCCCGGCGCGGACTCCCGACCCGGCGTGGACGTCGTGCTGCCCTGTCTCGACGAGGCCGGGGCGCTGCCCTGGGTCCTGGAGCGCGTCCCGCCCGGCTGGCGCGCGCTCGTCGTGGACAACGGCTCCACCGACGGTTCCGCCGAGATCGCCCGCTCCCTCGGCGCCACGGTCGTCCGCGAGGAGCGGCGCGGTTTCGGCGCCGCCTGCCATGCCGGGCTGCTCGCGGCCACCGCCGACGTGGTCTGCTTCTGCGACTGCGACGCCTCCTTGGACCCCGCTCTGCTGGTGCCCTTCGTCGAGGAGGTCCGGGCCGGGCGGGCCGACCTGGTGCTCGGCAGGCGGCGCCCGCAGGGGCGGGGCGCGTGGCCCGCGCACGCCCGCGCCGGGAACCTCGCGCTCTCGCTGCTGCTGCGCCGCCGTACCGGACTCGCCCTGCGCGACCTCGGTCCGGTGCGCGCCGCCCGTCGCGAGGCGCTGCTCGGGCTCGGGCTCACCGACCGGCGCAGCGGCTACCCGCTGCAGATGGTGGTGCGCGCGGCCGACGCGGGCTGGCACGTCACCGAGCACGACGTGCCGTATCTGCCGCGCACCGGCGCCTCCAAGGTGACGGGCACCTGGCGCGGCACCTGGCATGCGGTACGTGACATGAGCCGCGTGCTGCGCGAGACCCCGGCGGCGGGAGGACAGCGGTGACCACGCTGCTCGTCATCGCCAAGGAGCCGCGGCCGGGCCGGGTCAAGACGCGGCTCACCCCGCCGTTCTCGCCCGCGCAGGCCGCCGCGCTCGCCGAAGCCGCGCTCGCGGACACGCTGCGCGCGGTGGCGGCGACGCCCGCCGCGCGACGGCTGCTGGTGCTGGACGGCAGTCCCGGACCCTGGCTGCCGGACGGCTTCGAGGTGGTGCCGCAGTGCGCGGGCGGTCTCGACGAGCGGCTCGCGGACGCCTTCGCCCGTTGCGCGGGACCGGCGCTGCTGATCGGCATGGACACCCCGCAGGTCACCCCCGAGCTGCTGACGGCGGACTTCGCGGAGTGCGACGCGCTGTTCGGCCCGGCCGAGGACGGCGGTTTCTGGGCCCTCGGACTCGCCCGCCCCGAACCCGCGCTGCTGCGGGGCGTGCCCATGTCGGTGCCCGAGACCGGGGCCGTGCAACGCGAGCGGCTGCACGCCGCCGGGCTGCGGGTACGGGACCTGCCCAGGCTGCGCGACGTGGACACCGCCGCCGACGCCCGCGCGGTCGCCGCGCTCGCCCCGCACGGCGCCTTCGCGGCACGGCTCGCGGACTGTACGCACGGCGGTGCGTCATGAGCGCCACCACCGCACCGCCCGCCTGGGCCGCCTCCGACCCGTACGCCACCGCGCTGCGCACCGGCCGGGGTCCGCTGTTCCTGCGCCGCGACGACGGCTGGCTGCTGCCGCTGGAGGTCGAGCGCTGGTGCGCGGACGCCGACGCGGTCGACCGGGCCGTACTGGACCACTGCGAGGGCCCGGTGCTCGACATCGGCTGCGGTCCGGGCCGGCTGGTCGCGGAGCTGGCCGCACGGGGCGAGCGGGTGCTCGGCGTCGACGTGAGCGCGGCCGCCGTCGCCCGCACCCACCGGCTCGGCGGCCAGGCCCTGCGCCGCTCGGTGTTCGACCCGCTGCCCGGCGAGGGCGGCTGGGGCACGGTCCTGCTGATGGACGGCAACGTGGGCATCGGCGGCGATGTGGCCGCCCTGCTGCGGCGGACCGGCGAACTGCTGCGGCCGTCCGGTCTGCTGATCGCCGAGACGAGCCCCACCGAGGTCGACGAGCGCGCCCTGGTGCGGGTGGTGGACCTGGCGCACGGCCGGTCACCCGTGGGCGATCCGTTCCCCTGGGCGCGGATCGGCGCCCCGGCGCTGCTGCGACTCGCGCGGGGCGCCGGGTGGCGGACGGAGGCTCAGTGGGCGGCGGGCGAGCGGTGCTTCGTCGCCCTGCGCAGCCGGAGGACGCACACCAGCGCCGAGCCTCCGAAGAGGACGGCGGTGATCAGCAGCCAGCGGGGCAGGAAGCCGTCCGGGTCGAGCCCGGTGGCCGAGCGGTAGTGGTCGGCGGACAGGCCGAGGATCAGGGGCGCCCACACCAGCAGCAGCAAGCCCGACAGCAGCGCGGGCACACGGACGTACGGCACGAGCGAGCGCCGCCCGGCCGCGTCGCACCCCGCCACCAGCGCGCGGTCCAGTGCCGAGTACAGCGGCAGCAGCACCAGGTCGTGCAGCAGGGCCGCGCCCACGATCCACAGGACGACGCCGAGCCAGTCACCGGCGAGCAGCCGGATGCCCGCGTAGACGGCGAGCGCGAACGAGCAGAGGAGCAGCAGCAGTTGCAGCGGGCTGCCGACCGGGAAGCGGAACCGGGGCATCACAGGTCTCCGAAGGTCAGCCGGGCCACCCACTTGGTGTTGTGGACGCCGGGCAGCGCGGGCACGATGATCCGCGCCGGGTAGCCGTGGTCGAGGGACAGCGGCTCGCCGTTGACGTACAGGGCGAGCAGGGAGCGCGGGTCGGACACCTGGTTGGCGCGCAGCGCCGCGCGGCGGAAGGCGCCGTGCCGTTGCAGCGACTCCACGAGCAGGTCCACCGCCCCCGTGTCGTACCCGGCGAGCGCGGCGAGGTCCCGCAGCCGGACCCCGCGCCACCACTGGTCGGCGGTGGACCAGCCCTCGACGCAGGCGATGGGCAGCGAGGAGCTGTGCTGGGGAAGGCGGAGCAGGTCGGCGCGGCCGAGCCGTAGGGTCCCGGCCGGTCCGGTGACGACCAGCCGCCAGGCGTCCTCGCTCGTCTCGGACTCGGTGATCCCGGCGTAGGCGGCCGTCTTGTTGATCTGGAAGCCGTTCGGGCCGCCGCCCGGATCGGCCCCGCCGTGCGGCGCGAGCAGCGCGGTACGGCGCAGGGGGCCGCCCAGGCTCTGCCCGACCGTGGTCAGGAACAGCAGCAGCGAACCCGCGCCGACCAGCCGCAGCGCGCCCCGGCGCGAGACGGTGGGCTCGGCGGGACGGGCGGAGGCGAGACCCGCCTCGTCGGCAGGTCCCCCGGGGACCGCGCCCGCCTCGGCGGCGGGACGCTCCGCGGCCACCCGCTCCCGCTCGCGCAGCGAGCGCACCGCCCGCACCGCCACCGGCGTCTTCAGCGCCGCGTGGACGACGAAGGCGGACATGAACACCCACGCGCCGTAGAAGTGCAGCGGGTAGAAGGAGCCCGGGAAGACGTACTCCAACTGGATGTTGAGCAGGCCGGTGGTGAACTCGAAGAGTCCGCCGCCGACCAGGAGCAGCAGCGAGAGCCGTTCCAGGGCGTGCGCGAGGGAGCGGGCCGGGGGCAGCGAGAACAGCTTCGGCACCACCGACCACAGCTTGGCGAGCAGCACCGGAACCAGGGTGACACCGAGCGTGACGTGGACGCCCTGGGTGAGCCGGTACAGCCAGGACGGACCGGCCGGCCAGGCGAAGAGGTAGAAGCCGAGCAGTCCCTTGTCCGGGGTCGTGTCGTTCACCGGCGACAGATCCGGGTTGTAGGCCGCGTACGACACCAGGCCGGTCACGAACATGACGGTGACGCCGCCGAGCAGCACCAGGCCGAGCACGGCGGTGAAGCGGGTGCCGCGCAGGGGGCTGCGCCAGAAGGCGGGGGAGGAGGGGAGGCGAGGACGATCGCGCATGTCCCGACCGTAGGGCGGGAGACCCCCCGAAACGGGTGCGCGACCCATGACGAAACGCTGACATCCGGCCCGTACGGCGGCGTCCGCGCGCGCGGTCGGCCTAGCGTGCCGGTGTGATCGACCGCTCCCCGCACACCGATTCCGCGCGCCCGCCGTCTGCCGTGGCCCGCCGCGATCTCCTCGCCGCCCTCGCCGCCGTCCTGCTCGTGACGGCGGCCGTGCTGGTCGGCCGCCACCTCCAGGACACCCGGCACACCCTGTTCGTGCACTGGCCGCCGCTGTACGCCGACTGGGCGCCGCACGTGGGTCCGGGCACCCCGGCCGCGCTGCTGCTCGCGGCGGGCGCGGTGGCGTACGGCCCCGCGCTCGCGGCGCGACTGTCCTGGCGTGCGCTGCCGTGGGCTGTCTGGGCGGCGTCGGCCGCGTGGATCTTCTCGCTCGCGCTGATCGACGGCTGGCACACCGGGATCGCCACCCGGCTCACCACCCGCAACGAGTACCTGCGAGTGATCGGCCGCTTCCACGACATCCCGGCGGCCCTGCGCGACTTCGACCAGCACATCGTCAGCGGGTCGCCGGGCAACTGGCCCGCCCATGTCGCCGGGCATCCTCCGGCCGCCACGGTCACCTTCGTGCTCCTGGACCGGATCGGGCTCGGCGGCGGGGCATGGGCGGGGACCTGGTGCGCGGTGCTGGGGGCGTCCGCGAGCGCGGCCGTCCTGGTCGCGCTGCGGGTCCTGGTGGACGAGCCGACGGCGCGTCGCGCGGCGCCCTTCGTGGTGTTCGCGCCTGCCGCCGTCTGGCTGGGCGCCTCGGCGGACGCCTACTTCGCGGCGGTCGCGGCCTGGGCACTGGCATGCCTCGCCCTCGCGGTCACCCGGCGCTCACCGCTGTGGGCGGCCGCCTCGGGCCTGCTGTCCGGCCTGACCGTCTATCTGTCCTACGGTCTGACGCTGATCGCGCTCGTCGCCCTCGCGGTGCTGTGGCTGGGACGCGCGGGGGTGCGGGACCGGCCGGTGCTGCTCGTCGCGCTGGTGGCCGGACTGGCCGTGGTGCCGGTGGTGTTCACGCTGCTCGGCTTCAACTGGTGGTCCGGCTATCACCTGTTGGTGATCCGCTACTACCAGGGAGTGGGAGGCATCCGCCCCTACGGCTACTGGATCTGGGCCAACCTCGCCTGCGCGGCCGTCATCACCGGACCGGCGACGGCGGCGGGGCTCGGCCGCGCGGGTTCGTCCCTGGTGCGCCGTGGCGACCCGGCGGCCACCCGCCTCGCGCTCCTGACCGGGGCCGCCCTGCTGGCGCTGCTCGTCGCGGACGTCTCCGGCATGAGCAAGGCGGAGACCGAGCGCATCTGGCTGCCGTTCGCGATGTGGCTGCTCCCCGCGTGCGCGTACCTGCCCGGGCCCCGGGTGTGGCTCGGGGCCCAGGCGGTCACGGCACTGCTGGTCAACCATCTGCTGCTGACCGGCTGGTGAGTCAGCGGCCGAGGCGTCCCTTCACCATGCCGAGGGCCGCGTTCACCTCGTCCACGCGGAAGAGGCGGGCCAGGACCGCGAACAGCACGAGCAGGACCACGCCTCCGGCGGTCAGGGCGACGGCCGAGGAGACGACGGCGTTCGTGGAGATGCCGGAGAGCCAGCGCACCAGCAGACCGGCCGCCGCCGTCGCCGGGAGGCAGGCCGCGATCAGGCGGACGTAGGTGCGGGTGACGCGGCGGCCGTCGAGGTCGCCGCCCAGGCGCTTGCGCAGCCGGGTCCAGGCGACGCGGACGCCGGTCGCGTAGGCGAGGCCGTACGACAGGGCCATGCCCGCGACGGCCCAGCGGGCGGGAAGCAGCAGGTAGGAGGCGACGGACCCGGCGGCGTTGACCGCGGCGACGATCACCGTGTTGTAGAAGGGCGTGCGGGTGTCCTCGAAGGCGTAGAAGCCGCGGAGCACGACGTACTGCACGGAGTAGGGGACGAGTCCGAGCGCGAACGCCATCAGCACGAAGCCGATGTTGCGGGCGCCCTC
The DNA here is from genome assembly GCF_053600675.1 of Streptomyces sp. NPDC005004. Lineage (NCBI taxonomy): Bacteria > Bacillati > Actinomycetota > Actinomycetes > Kitasatosporales > Streptomycetaceae > Streptomyces > Streptomyces sp. NPDC005004. The sequence goes on along the minus strand of NZ_JBSGAH010000002.1, from coordinate 178,020 downwards.
CTCACCGGCACCGGCGTAGAGCAACTGGATCAGCGGGACGCCGAGGGCCAGGAAGGCGAAGGCGCACGGCACGATGAAGACCGCCGAGGAGCGCAGCCCCTGGGAGAGGTCGTCGCGGACGCCCGCGAAGTCCTCCTCGTGGGCGGCGCGGGAGATGCGGGGCAGGATCGCCGTCATGATCGAGACGGTGATGATGGCCTGCGGCATCTGCCAGAGCAGCAGGGCGTAGTTGTAGGCGGTGATGCCGGTGCCGGGGTGACCCGTCTTCTCGGCCGCCGCGCCCGCCGCCGTGGCGAGCCGCGTGACGACCACCATGCCGGCCTGGTTGACCAGCACGAACAGGAACGTCCACTTGGCCAGGCCCAGCGCCTTGCCGAGGCCCTGGCCGCGCCAGTCGAACCGCAGCCGGATGCGGAAGCCGGAGTCGCGCAGGTACGGCATCATCGCCAGCGACTGGACGGCGAGTCCCAGCAGGGTGCCGATGCCGAGCAGCCGTACGCCCTCGGGGCTGATGGAGGCGGCCGAGATGCCGGAGTGCCCGGCCGAGCCGAAGACCCAGACGAACGAGCCGAACGCCACGATGATCAGGATGTTGTTGAGGACCGGCGTCCACATCATGGCGCCGAACCGGCCGCGCGCGTTGAGGATCTGGCCCATCACCACGTGCAGGCCCATGAAGAACATGGTGGGCAGGCACCAGCGCGCGAAGGTGACCGCCACGTCGAGCTGGTCGGGGTGGGAGGCCATGGACGGCGACATGAGGCGGATCAGCCAGGGCGCGGCGACCACGCAGATCGCGGTGACGGAGCCGAGGAGTGTGATGACGAGGGTCATCAGCCGGTTGGCGTAGGCCACGCCGCCGTCGTCGTCCTCCTTCATCGACCGCACGAGCTGCGGGATGAAGACGGAGTTGAGCGCGCCGCCGCCGACCAGGACGTAGATCATCGTCGGCAGGGTGTTGGCGACCTGGTAGGAGTCGTTGAGCGTGCCGACGCCGAGGGCCGCACCCATCACCAGGGTGCGCAGGAAGCCGGTCAGCCGGGAGACCAGGGTGCCGGCCGCCATGACGGCGCTGGACTTGAGGAGCCCGGCCGCCTTGCCGCCGGACTTCTTGGCCGCGGGGGCGGCCTCGGCCACCGGGGCGGCTGCCGGGGCCGCGGTGTCCACCAGCCGGATCTGCAGGGTGGCCGGATCGGTCCCGCCGCCCGACGCCCCGCCTCCCGTCAACCCGCGTCCCGCCGCGCCGACTTCGCTCTCGCTCCTGGAACCCACGCTGATCCTCTCCCGGCGGCACGCCGAGCCACACGACGACGACCACGCTGCCGACGGCTCCGCGCCACGTCCGGCCAGGTCTGATGAACGCCGGAACCAGGGGCACGAAGGCGCGGTTGACGGCGGAGGGAAGAGTACCGGTCGTACGGCGCGGGGCCTCGCCCACCGGTGGGTGGACGAGGCCCCGTGTGCGCGTACGGCGACTGCCGGACGTCGGGTATGGACCGTTACGCGACGATGCCGGAGCCCGCGGCCTTGCGGCGGCGGACGACGAAGACGGCGCCCGCGCCCAGGGCGACGGCGGCGCCACCGCTCAGCGCGATGGCCGGCAGGACCGAGCTGGCACCGGTCTCGGCGAGGTGGCCCTGCGGGGCGATCTCGGTGTTGCCGGACGGCTTGGCCGGGAGCGGCTTGTGACCGCCCTGCGGCTTGGCGTCACCCGGCTTGCCGGGGGCGGTGCCCGCCTTGAGGATGTCGAACTCGTAGTAGCTGTCGTCGCTGGAGTAGACGCAGTCGCCCTTGTCGTCGGCGTACATGCCGATGCTGATGGCGAAGCCGTAACCGGCCGGGGCCTTGGCGTCGACGGCCAGACGCAGGTCGACGGAGAAGGACTCGTTGGCCTTGACGTCGGTGTAGCCGAGGTAGCCCGCGCCCTCGTCGTCCTCGTCCAGGGAGATGTCCGTCCACGTGCCGGTGGCCGGGTCCTTGTACTGGAGGGTGAGGTGGTTGGCGTCGGAGAAGTCGTCCTCGCCCACGCTCGCGGCGAAGACACCGAGGTCGACACGCTTGTAGGAGTGCTCGCCCGTGTTGCTGACGTTCAGCTTGAAGGTGTGGAACCCGCTGCCCGCGACGACCTTCGACGGCAGGCCGGAGAGGGTGGTGTGCAGGTCGTCGTCGAACTTCGGCTCGGTGCTGCCGTCGCACTCGGTCGGGAACGTGGACTCCGAGGCGGACGGCGAGGCCGACACGCTCGCCGACGGCGCGGCGGGCTGGGTGGCGGAGGGCGACGCGGTCGTGGACTCCGACGTGTTCGCGGCCGGAGTCGTGTCCTCGGCGGCGGGGGTCGTGTCCTCCGCGGCGGGGGTCGTGTCCTCGGCCGCCGGAGTCGTGTCCTCCGCGGCGGGGGTGGTGTCCTCCGCCGCCGGCGTCGACTCGGAGGCGACCACCGCCGGTGCCTCGTCGGAGGCGTACGCGACCGGGGCCGCCAGCAGCACAGCGGGAGCTATGGCAGCCGTCGCTGCGGCCAGAGCCAGGGAACGGCGAAGCTTCATGCGAACCTCGGATGCGTGAGTGATCGGTGTGTTCGCAGAGATGACCGGTTACGCGGGTAAACAGTTGCCCAAAGGCTTACGGGATTCTTAAGTGACATGGATCACAGGGCCGAGTCGTCCTTGCGCGGACCCGGGACCGCCGGGCGCCCGCCCGGGGTCGCCGGAGACTCGATCTCCGTCAGCAACGTACGCAGCGCTGCCCGGACCCGAGGCATGTCGGGCGCGGTGTCGAGCAGAGCGGGGTGCGGGTCGAGACCGGTCAGCGCGCGGTGCGCCCGGTGCCAGGCGCGGGCCGTCCGCCCTCGGTGGTGATCGGCGTAGGCGCGGGCGTAGCGGGCCAGCGCGGTGGCCCAGGCGTCCTCGCGGACGCCGGGCTGCGTGAGGGCGCGGCGGGCCTCGCGCTGGGCGGAGGCCGGGGTCAGCGGGGCCTGGAGCACGGCCAGGGCGGCGAGGCTGACGGCCGGGGCGGGACCGCCGGGGGCGTACGGCGGGACGGTGTCGGCCGCCTGGCGGAAGCAGTCGGCGGCGGCGCGGGTGTCGCCGCGCTCCCAGGCCAGCACGCCCTCGACATGGCTGACCCGGCCGATCAGCGCGTCGTCGCCGGCGAGCACGGCGGCGGGCCAGACCTGGCCGAGCAGTTCGCGGGCGGTGGCCGGGTCGCCGGGGGCGCTGAGCCAGGCGGCCAGCCAGCGGGCGCGGGCGGCGAGATGGTCGTCGGCGCGGTGGTGCGCCAGCAGCCGGGCCAGATGGCGCCGGCCCTCCTCGGCGTGGTCGTGCACCGCCCACCAGAACCAGAGGTCCACCACTCCGGCCAGCGCCGCCGCCACCTGCCCGGCGGGCGGACCGGGCAGCGCGAGGGCGTGGTCGACGAGTGCGGCCAGGTCGGCCTCGTTGTCCCGCACCAGCCGCGCCGCCTGCCGCTGCTCGCCCGCGCTCCACAGGTTCCCGGCGATCTCCGCCAGCCGCCGGTGGTGCAGCACGTGCCGGGTGACGGCCACCCTGAACTCCCCGGCCGCGCCGAGCCGTTCGGTGCCGAAGTCGCGGGCGGCCCGGGTCATCACGTAGCGCGGCGGGCGTACGCCACCGGGCTCGCCCAGGGTCCGCAGCACCCCGGCGGCGGTCAGCCGGGCCAGGCACGCCGGAACCTGGTGCGGGGCGACTCCCGCGCCGGAGCACAGATACGCGGCGGACGGTTCGCCGAACGGCCCGGCGAAGACGGCGGCCCTGCTCCACACCGCCCGCTCGACGCGGTCGCACAGCAGATAGGCCGAGCCGACGGCCGACCGCAGCGAGCGGTGTCTGCGCAGCGCGGGTGAGGGCGCGGACAGCCAGCACTGGTCCCGCTCCAGGCGTTCCGCCAGCTCCTCCACCCCCATGCCCCGCCCGAGCTGCTCGGCGGCCAGCTCCACGGCGAGCGGCATGCCCTCCACCAGTCGGCAGATCCGGACGACCACGCCGTACTCCGCCACCGTCCGGGGCAGCGCCCGCGCGAGGAACAGCTCGACGGCGTACGCCTCCTCCAGCGGCGCGAGCCGTACGACGTGCTCGTCCCCGAGACCGAGGGCCTGGCGGGAGGTCACCAGGACGCGCACGGAGGGGAGTTGCATCAACAGGTGCTGGACCAGGCCCGCGCACTCGGTGCGGACGGCGTCGGCGTCGTCGAGCAGGAGCAGGGTGGGGCGGCCACCCGCGCCGAGTCCCCACTCCAGCGCCTCCAGCGGACCGCCGCCCGTCGCCTCGGCCACGCGCTCGGCCAGCGCGCCCGGGGCCGTACGGCTGCCGCCGGGGCAGCGGACGCGGACCACCGCGCCCCAGGCCCCGCACGCGGCGACCGCCGTGGCCAGGCTGCTCTTGCCGACACCCGCGGGCCCGGTCACCGTCACCAGCCGCCCCCGGGCCAGCCCCTCCCGCAGCGCGGCCGTCTCCGCCGCACGGCCGACGAGCACGCCCGGTTCCGGACGGCCCGTCGTGGCAGCCCGGTCGGTGCCCGAGGCGTAAGACCTCACTGCGTCAGTACTCCAAACCCCTCGCGCGGTGCGACGACCCGGCGCTGCGCACGGGTAAATCGTTCCTGCGGAACCGCTACGGGAACTCCAACGCCCCACCGGAACGCCGGGTGGCGCACCCGCGCCGGCTATCACACGGCACGACGAACGCCCGAACGCGCGTCCGGCGAAGAAGCCTTCAGCCGTGAGCGCCTCAGCGGCGCAACCGCGCCCCGGCCCGGCCCCGGACGTGTATCCGCACCGACACCCCCAGCCCGCGCACCCGCACCGTCACCCGCACCCGCGCCGTCACCCGGACACGCAGCCGGACCCGGGCCGTGGCCCGGGCCCGGTCGCCGCCCATCGGGTTCTCCTCGCGCGGTCCGGCTCCTACTCGCCCTCGTCCACCCGGGTCGGGCGGCTGCGGCCGGGCTCGGGCAGTTCGCCCATCTCGTGGCGCAGGAAGAGCACGTCGCCGACGAACAGGTCGTAGACGAGGATGCCCACCACGCCGCCGATGAACGGGCCGACGATCGGCACCCACCAATAGTCACTGAACTGGCCCGCCACCGAGCCCGGGAACGCGAGGCTGTCCCAGCCCGCCACCCAGGTGAGCAGGCGGGGGCCGAAGTCGCGGGCGGGGTTGATGGCGTACCCGGCGTTCGCGCCGTAGGACATGCCGATCGCGGCGACGGCGAAGCCCGTGACGAGCGGGGCGAGGTTCGCCTTCACGGCCTGGTTGCGCAGGTCGAGGATGGCGACGACGAACATGACGAGGAAGGCGGCGCCGACGATCTGGTCGATCAGCGGACCCCAGATGCCGCCGTGGAAGTAGGGCGCCGGGAAGGTCGCGAAGATGGAGAACGAGGCCAGGGTGTGCCCGTTGGTCTTGGGGCCCTGCACGGCCGAGTCGAAGGTGTCGATCGCGTTGTGGTAGACGAGGTAGACCAGCGCGGCGCCCGCGAAGGCGCCCGCGACCTGCGCGAACCAGTACGGCAGCACCTTGATCCAGGGAAAGCCGCGGCGCACGGCCACCGCGAGGGTGACGGCCGGGTTGAGGTGGGCGCCGCTGACGCCGCCCGCCACGTAGACGCCGAAGGTCACCGCCAGGGCCCAGCCCCAGGCGACCAGCAGCCAGTCGCCCGCCGCCAGGAAGATGGTCGTGGTGGTGGCGGCCCGGCCGGAGCCGGGCAGTGCCGCGACGGCCATGGCGACCACACCGCAGCCGAACGAGATGAGGACGAAGGTCCCGAGGAACTCCGCCATCATCTCGCCCGCCAGACCGCCCCGGTGTCTGAGCCGGGACGGCTTGATGAGCGGGGGTATTTCGACAGCCATTGAGGGCCCCTCTGAGAGAGCGAATGCGGCCAACAGCCTCATGCTGGTCCACAACCACTCGTTCCGCAGAGCGGGTTACTGCCTTCGGGTTACCCCTCGATCCGCCGGTCGGCCGTGAGCGAGGCGATGCGGTCGAGCTGCGCCGTCGTCACCGCGCGCACCATGAGGAAGCCGGTCACCGCCGCCGCCACCATCGCCGCCTCGCTGAACAGCAGGGGCCAGACCGCGCTGTAGGCGCGCTCGATCAGCTTGTCCGTGCCGTCGCGGTAGAACAGGCCGGTGCCGCAGGCCATGCCGACCAGCCACAGCACCCACCACACCGTGACCACGGAGGGCAGCATCCGCCCCGGCACGGACTTGCGGTACGCGTCGGCGATCACCCCGCGCGGAATCCACAGGTTGGCGACGGGCAGCACCCAGCCGAGATAGACCCAGAACCCCGCGTACTTCGGCCTCTCGCGCGACAGGGCGACGGAGTTGTCCCGCACCCGCCACATCCAGGAGATGAAGAACACCGCGCAGATCACCATCGTGACGCCGACGAGGGAGGTGACCAAGTGGTACGAGCTCTCCAGCGAGTTCAGCGGCCGGTGCACACCGTCGCCCTGGTCCGGGGGTCCGGAGGCGGGCTCGCCCGCCGTCCACAGCCGTATCTCCCACACCGCGCGCAGCGCATGACCGAGCCCCGCGAGCAGCAGGGCCCAGCCGGTCAGCCGGGCCGCCGTCTCCACGGGGCGCAGTCCGTGCACCTGGGGTGCGGGGTCGGCCTGAATCGTCCTCTGTTCCGTCACGACGCGATTCTGACCGGGTGGATCGCCCCGCACCAGGGGCTTTTACGACTGATCAGACCGTGCGGCGCTGCGGGTGGTACGTCGCCAGCGCCCAGATCACGAAGAAGTCGATGCCGATCATGATCAGCGACCAGATCGGGGAGTACGGCAGGAACAGGAACTGGGCGATGATGCTCAGCGAGGCCAGCAGGATGCCGACCATCCGCGCCCACTCCTGGCGCATGAGGACGCCCACGCCGGTGATGACGGAGATGACGCCGAGTACCAGCAGGATCCAGCCCCAGCCGGTCAGGTTGATCTTGTAGACGTACAGGCCCACTCGCGCGTACACGTCGTCCGCGGCGATCGCGGAGATGCCCTGGAGGATGGCGAGGATGCCGGTCACCAGCATCAGCACACCCCCGAACATCGCGCCGCCCTCGGCGAGCCCCTCGTGGGACGAGGGGGCCGGTTGCGTCTGCTGCTGCTGGGTCATGGCAGTACCTCCGCCGTCGTCGCCCCGAGAGGTTCGTTGCTACGACGATCACGCGGACACGGCCGGGTGACCACGGGTGCTACGCCGAACGGGTGAAGGCGCGGGCGCGGGCACGCCAGGCGGGCCCTCACGCCATCCAGAAGAAGACCGCCGTCATCCGCTTCTCCTCAAGCGTCCGGCCGAAGTAGCCGGTCGCGCTGTGCACGAGGTTGGCGTGGTAGAGGAGCAGACGGTTGTAGCGGTGGGGGACGTCCACGTCCTCCTCGAAGGCGTCCGGGGCGACGAAGCGGGTGCCGAGGGCGTCGACGAGGTTGTCGTGCGGGGCCTGGACGACGTTGCCGCCGAGCCGGCCGCCGGGCAGGGACTGGCGGTAGAAGCTGGTGCCGCAGGACTTCGGCACGTGCGGGTTGAGGTACAGCACGGCCGCGTACCGGCACAGCGCGCGCGAGTCGGCGTGCGGGCGGGGCTCGCTCTCGCCCTCGCCGACGACCTGGACGCAGTTGTGGTTGAGGGTGCCGCCGCCGGGCGCCCGCTGCACCCACAGCTCCCGCGCGCCGGTCGCCTTCTTCACCAGTTGCTCGACACGGGCGAGTTCGGCGGGTTCGAGGCCGGGCATCGCGCGCAGTCCGGGCCAGGTCTCGGAGGTGTACGGGTAACCCTCGGCCCACTCGTCCTTGGCCAGACACCGTGTCCGCACCGCGTCGGGGTCGGGCAGGGCGTCGTCGATGACCCAGTAGTCGCGTCCCCGGGTCGGCTTGCGGTAGGGCAGCACGGGGAGGGCCGCCGGGCGCCCGGCGGGTGGCTGTGGGGGCATGGGGCGAATCTAGGGGCGGGTTCCTTCCCGCTTCTCCCGGCGCACGGTCAACATCTGTCGAGGAGGGTCAACGTTTGACCAATCCCGGTCGAACGGAAATCGTTACCCCGACCATCGAGACGAACGGCGCCCGCATCCGTACTGCTGTGCGTCCCAACCGCCTGTCGGCGGAACCACGACCGGGCAGGAGGCACGGTGCGCATTTCGCGGAACGCGACGGGAACCATCTTCGTGGGCGGTGCGATGACGCTGACACTCGCGGCGCTCGCCTATCCCAGCATGCTCGGCCTGAACACCGTCACCGCGTCGCAGACACGGATCGTCGCCAACACGCAGTGGGGCCCGCTCACCGAGCAGGACCGCGACTTCGTGGTCCGGGTGCGCGCGGCCGGCCTGTGGGAGTACCCGCTCGGGCAGATCGGGCTCCAGAAGGGCACCACGGCGGGCGTCAAGGAGGCCAGCAAGCACCTGATCGACGGGCACGCCGCGCTCGACGCCTCCTGCCGCAAGATCGCGCCCATGCTGAACATCACGCTGCCCAACGTGGCGAGCCCCCAGCAGGAGGGCTTCGTGACCCAGTTGAAGGGCGAGAGCGGCAAGCAGTTCGACACCGACTTCGCCAACATCCTGCGGATGACGCACGGTTCGATCTTCAACACCATCGCGAAGATCCGGTCCACCACCAAGAACTCGCTGGTGCGGGCGCTGGCCAACCAGGCCAACGACACGGTGCTCGACCACATCACGGTGATGGAGAAGACGGGTCTGGTCGACTTCGACTCGACCATCTTCCAGCAGACCACCCCGCCCAAGCTGCCCACGGACGACCTGACGCCGCCCGCGCCGCCGCCGGGCCAGCCGGAGGTGGTCCTGACGCCGCCGCCGAACCCCACCTCCTCCACGCTGAACGTCGACGGCATCAACGGTCCCAACGACACCCGCAAGGACGGCACTTCGGGCATCCCCGGCGCGACGCCGGCGCCCTCGCCCACGCCCACGGTCGGTTAGGACGCCTCCTAGGCGATCCATACGGTCGTGTCCGGCGGAAGGATGCCGGGCACGGCCAACGGCCCGCTCGCGAGCAGGGGTTCGCCGGGCGGCAGCGGTACGGGCGCGCCGCCCAGGTTCGTCAGACAGCGCCAGCCCGGGGTGCGCCTGAACTCCAGCACGTCTGGGGGACTTTCAGGCGCCCAGATCAGTTCCTCGCCCTCCAGCAGCTTCCGGCGCAGCCTCAGTGCGGCGCGGTACAGCTCCAGGGTCGAGCCCTCGGCACCGGTCTGCGCCTCGACGGCGTACGCCGCGAAGGACGGGGGCTGCGGGAGCCAGCCCGCGCCGGGTCCGAAGCCGTACGAGGGTCCGGTCGTCGTCCAGGGCAATGGCACCCGGCAGCCGTCACGGCCCTTGCGGGTGTGGCCCGACTGCTGCCACACCGGGTCCTGGAGCACCTCGGCGGGCAGGTCGGCGACCTCCGGCAGGCCCAGCTCCTCGCCCTGGTAGAGGTACGCCGAGCCGGGCAGCGCCAGCATCAGCAGGGTCGCGGCGCGGGCCCGGCGCAGGGCCGGACCGGGGTCGAGCGGGGGCTCGGTGCCGCCGGAGAGCAGCCAGGCGTCGAGGTCGGTGCCCGGCGGGAGCGACAGGCGCGAGGCGTGGCGGACCACGTCGTGGTTGGAGAGCACCCAGGTGGCCGAGGCGCCCGCCGAACGGGCGGTGGCGAGCGAGCGGGTGATGACCGCACGCAGTTCCTCCGCGTCCCAACCGGTCTCCAGATACTCGAAGTCGAACGCCTGGCCCAGCTCGTCCGGGCGGGCGTACAGCGCGCGGCGCTCGTCCGGCACCCAGGCTTCCGCGACGGCGGTGCGGGGCGGGTCGTAGGAGTCGAGGAGGCGCCGCCAGTCGCGGTAGATCGCGTGCACCTCGTCGCGGTCCCAGTAGGGGTGGGAGCCGGGCTCGACCAGGGGCAGGGAGTCCTCGCCGGTGGCACCGACGCCGCCCACGTCGCGCAGCGGCTCGGAGAGGTCCTTGGCCAGGCCGTGGGCCACGTCGACGCGGAAGCCGTCCACCCCCCGGTCGGACCAGAAACGCAGCGTGGCGAGGAGGTCCTCGCGCACCTCGTCGTGGCGCCAGTCGAGGTCGGGCTGTTCGCGGGCGAAGAGGTGCAGATACCACTCGCCGTCCGGCACCCGCTCCCACGCGCTGCCGCCGAAGACCGACTGCCATTCGGTGGGCGGGAGTTCACCGCGCGCGCCCCGGCCGGGACGGAAGACGTACCGCGCGCGGGCCGGGGAGCCGGGGCCCGCCGCCAGCGCCTCCTGGAACCAGGGGTGCCGGTGGGAGGTGTGGTTGGGGACGATGTCGACGATCACCTTGAGGCCGAGCCGGTGGGCTTCCGCCACCAGGGCGTCGAAGTCGTCCAGGGTGCCCAGGCGCGGGTCGACGTCCCGGTGGTCGGCGATGTCGTAGCCGCCGTCGGCGAGTTCGGAGGGGTAGAACGGGCTGAGCCACACCGCGTCCACGCCGAGCGCGGCCAGATGGTCCAGATGGCCGGTGACGCCCGCGAGGTCACCGAGCCCGTCGCCGTCGGCGTCCGCGAAGCTGCGGGGGTAGACCTGGTGGATGACGGCCTGGCGCCACCAGTCGGGGTTCCGGGAGGAGAGGTCGGCGGACGGCTGTGCCATGCGGGCTCCGTTCGGGCGGGGGCCGGGGTCCGGCGGGTCGGGCGGGTGCCGGGGGTCCGTGGGTGAGGCGGGTGCCGGGGGTCCGACAGGAATCTGTCCACATCGCCCCGAAACGGAAACCGGGCGGGACCGGAAACCCGAACACCCGGGGCGCTAGCGCAGGTTGACAGCTTTCGCAAGGACGATCACCATGTCTCCACACTGTGGCGCACGGGACCGACGAGTCCGTGGAGGCCGCGGTTCTCTCCTGTGATCCCTCCGCGCCCCGCGCGTGCTCTCCCCGAACCGATGGGATGTCCATGTCCATAGCCCGACGTGTCACCGCGCGCCGCCTGCTGGGGACGGGCGCCGCGTCGCTCGCCCTGTGCGCCGCCTCCGTAGCCGCCGCCTCCGGGGCGTGGGCCCACGGCGCGCCCGGCGGCGACGGCTGGAAGTCCGGCGGCCACCTGACCCCGGGCACCGGCGCCGGTACCGAGACCGGCACCGACGCGTGCGAGTTCTCGCTGGACGGCACCCGCTTCTTCGCCTCCGTCAAGGTGGACGACCAGAACCTGAAGCCCACCGAGGACGGCAAGGTCCACATCACGGTCCGCGCCGCCGGCGACGCCGCGAGCTGCACCGCCTCGCTCGCCTCCTACCTCGCCCACGGCGCCACCTGGGCCACCTCCGGGCAGCAGGCGCTGGTCGGCTTCGACACCGTGAACGTCAGGCAGGGCGAGACCGACACGCTCGACATCGCGGTGCCGGACGCGGGCTGCTTCGCGCAGGTCGACCTGTACCGGGGCGCGGTCAGGTTCGACGGCGACCTCGACGCGAACGACGGCCTGGTCCACGGCGACCTGCCCAAGGGCCCGGACCACGCCGTCATCAAGGACAAGCTGATCGCGGCCTGGAACGGCGGCACCAAGGAGTGCTCGATCGAGGCGCAGCCGACCCCGACGACGCCCGCCGCCACCGCCTCCCCGTCGGCCACCGCCCCGGAGTCGGGCTCGGGCTCGGCCTCCGAGTCGGCCTCGGCGTCCGCCTCCGAGTCGGCCTCGCCGAGCACCAAGGCGGACTCCGGTTCCTCCCCGTCGCCCTCGGCGAGCGTCGAGGACACCGCCGCGGCCGCCTCCCCGTCCGCCGACGGCGGCTCCGGCGACCTCGCCGAGACCGGTGGCGGCAGCGGCTCCGGGCTGATCGCGGGTGCCGCGGCGGCCCTGGTCGCGGCGGGCGCCGCGGCCGTGGTCGTCTCCCGCCGCAAGCGCGCGGCGCGGCACTGACCTCACGGGGCGCCCCAACGCCCCCAGCGTGAGGCGAGCGCGCCGGACGCCCACCCGGACGACGGGGTCAGGGCCGACGACCGGGCCCGGCGCGCCCCGCCTCCACCCCCGCCCCCGGCGGCCCCACGGCTGCCGGGGGCGCGGTCGTGGGCCGCGCGGGAGCGGGACGCCCCCGGCCACGCACCGCGCGCCCGAGCCCCACGGACACCGGTCCGAGTCCCCCGCCACGCCGCCACCGGCCCGACGCCCCACGGCCACCCCGCCACCGGCCACCGGCAGGACAGCCGCACCCGTCCCGCCACCGACCCGACGCCCCACGACCGCTCCACCACCGGCCCGCCGACCACACCCGCCCCGCCATCGGCCGAACCGGCTACCCCCGCTCCACCGTCGACAGGTACAACTCCACGTACCGCTTCACATCCACGTCCAACCCCACGTCCACCAGGGCCCGTTCCCGCTCCCCGTCGTGCAGTTCCGACTCCCCGGGGCGGCCGCGCAGGTCGACGACCGTCTGGCCGCGCGCCGGGCCCGGGGCGAGGGCGATCTCGACCGGGACGTGGCGGGTGGTGAGTCCCTCCGGGTCGGCCACCGCGCAGACGGCGCCCGCGTCGCCGAGGCCGCCCGCCGCCGCGTCCTGGGGTGCGGTGCCCCGGGCCGGGGGGCGGTGGGCGAGGAGGTCACCGGCGAGCCGGGTGCCCGGTTCGGCGCTCGCGCGCAGCCTGCGCACGTCCGCACCGGGCACGACGACCCGGGTGAACACGTCGAGACCGTACATCGTGATCGGCACCCCGGCGGTGAGCAGCACGGCCGCCGCCTCCGGGTCGTGCCAGACGTTGAACTCGGCGACCGCCGTGGCGTTTCCGGGGCCGACCGCGCCGCCCATGAACACGATCCGCTCGATGTTCCGGGTCACCTCGGGGTGGGTGCGCAGCAGCAGGGCGATGTTGGTCAGGGGCGCGGTCGGGATGAGGGTCACCGGGCGCGGGGAGGCGAGGATCTCGCGGCGCAGCAGGGTGACGGCGTCCATGGGGACGGGGGCGCGGGCCGGGGCGGGCAGGCCGAGGTCGCCCATGCCGTCGGTGCCGTGCCAGTGCGCGACCCGGGCGGGCTCGAGGAGCGGGCGTTCGGCGCCGCGCGCGACGGGGACGTCGGCCGCGCCGGCCCGCTCCAGCACGGTCAGCGTGTTGCGGACCACGCGGTCCACGCCGGTGTTCCCGGCCACGCAGGTCACCGCCCGCAGGTCGAGCCCGGGGTGCCGGACGGCGAACAGCAGCGCCAGCGCGTCGTCCACGCCGGTGTCGCAGTCGATGATCACGGGAACGGCGGGCCGCTCGGCCACGTCGGGCTCCTCTCGGTCGCGGACACCGAACCTACCCGCGTCGCCGGAGCGGCGCCCGGCACTCACCCGGACGGACCGGAGCGCTGGTGGGAGGGGGCGCGGGGTGATGCCGTGAGGGGAAACAGCCCTTCCGGTACGAGCAGGAGGCACCCCGATGACCGCACGCGCCCGTGGCGCCCTGCCGATACGGACCGGCGCCATACCCGTGCGCGGCGCCCTCCTCGCCTCCTGCGCCCTCACCCTCGCTCTCGGCGGCTGCGCCACTCTCGGCCTCGAACATCCCCCGACCGCCCGTCAGCCGCTGCCGACGATCGAGAAGCCGCCCCCTTCCTCCAAGGCCGCCCCCGGCACCGACAAGGCGCTGCTCACCGACGCGCAGGCACAGAACGCGCTCCTCACCGAGACCGACCTCGGCGCCCCCTGGACCGCCACGCACGGCGCCGCCACCTGGCGCGACGGCATGTTGAAGGCCACCACCGACGCGGGCCAGTGCCAGCCGCTGCTCGACGCCCTCTACGCCGACACGCTGCTGCGCGCCCCCGCCCGCGTCGCCGTCGGCCTGGACGACCCCGACAGCGGCGCGCAGCTGCGCTACCAGATCGCCGCCCGCCGTCCCGCCGACGTGGACGCCGCGCTGACCTGGCTCGGCACGATGCCCGCCGACTGCGCCCGCTTCACCGCCAAGACGCAGACGGGGCTGATCGAGGACGTGCGGGTGAACTCCGCCTCTGTCCCCGAGGTCGGGGACAAGCGCCAGGGTCTGCGCGTCACCGTCGCCACCACGACCGACGACGACCAGGACGTGCTGCTCACCCTGGACGTCGCCGCCGTCCGCGTCGGCCAGGACGCCTTCGCGCTGACCAACGGCGGCCTGGGCGACGTGCCGAACGACGCGACGCAGGCCGCCGTCCAGATCGGCGCCCTGCGCCTGGCGGACGTGCGCAGGCAGGGGCGCGTCCAGGTCTGAGCGCGCTCAGATCCGGCCGGGTCCGAGCGTGGTGCTTCCCGGCGCGGTGCGGTGACCGAGCCCGGTGCGGTAGGCGTCCAGCGCCGCCTCCGTACGGCCGCTCCGGCGCAGCAGGTCGCCGAGCAGCCGGCACAGATCGGCCAGGTCTCCCGCTGCCCCGGCCCGCTCCAGGAGGCTGAGCGCGCGGACGTAGTGCTCCTCGGCCGCCTCGGTGTCGTGGGCGTCCTCCGCGATGATGCCGAGCAGCCGGTGGGCCGCGGCCGCGTGGACCGCGCCGCGCTCGGAGGAGAAGTCCCCGAGCACCCCGGCCAGCAGCTCGGCGGCGTCACCCGAACTGCCGCGCCGGTGCAGCACGTCGGCCAGCTCGACGGCGACCTGGCTGCGGTAGAGGGCGGCGCGGGTCTCGCCGAGCATGAGCAGCGCCTGCCGCAACTCGTCCTCGGCGCCTGCCAGTTGCCCTGCCTGGGCGCGGACGTAGCCGCGCATCCAGTGGCAGTGCGCCAGTTCGGTGCGCAGCCCGAGCCGGTCGTACAGCTCGGCGGCCGTCGCGAGCGAGGCGTCCGCCTCGGCGTGCCGCCCCTGGGCGAGCAGCGTACGGGCGACCGAGCGGTGGGTGCGGGCGAGCAGCGCGGGGTCGGTCACCCGCGGCGCGAGGGCGAGCGCGGACTCGGCGGCGCGGGCGGCGCGGTGGTGGGCGCCCATGTCCATGTACGGCCCGATGGCGGCGGCGTGCAGCAGCACCAGGGCGTCGGGGTCCTGGGGCACGGCACGGGCGAGTTCGTCGAGGCCCGTCTCCAGCAGGTGCACGGCGTACCTGAGTTCACCGGAGAGGTAGTGGGCGACGGCGCGACCGCGCAGGACCGGGGCGCGGAGCGGGGCGGGCGCGTCCGCGAGCAGGTCCGCGGCGCGCTGGAAGTGGTCGAGGGCGTCGGTCAGTTCACCGGTCTCCAGGGCGCTCTCCCCGAGGCCGAGCAGCGCCGCGGCGCGCTCCGGCGCGAAGCCGCCCTCCCCGTGCCCCTCGGCCTCCGCGAGCAGGGCGGCGAAGCGGGCTCCGGCCTCCTCGGCGGCGCCGTCGTCCAGGGTGCGGCGGGCCTCCGCCAGGCGTCGCCCCAGCCCGTCCGCGACGGCGGCCGGATCCTTCCGCTCGCGCATCGGGCGTCCTCCCCAACTCCCTTGGGCCCCCTTGTCGTTGGGAGCGCGCAGCCCTAGGTTAATCGGCGGCTCACGTGTATCCGACTCGTCACCCGCCGTAGCGAGGTCACCGTGCCCGGACGTACATCGGCCGCCCCTGGACGCACCGGCGCGCACCCTCGCCCCCGGCTGCGCCGGACCGCGGACGACCCTTCCCTCACCCGGGGTGTCGTGGCGGCCGTGGTGGCGGTCGCGGCGCTGGTCGTGGCGGCGAACGCGGGTCCCGCGCCCGCCCCCGACTCCCCCTCCGCGCCGGCGGTCCGCTCCGCTCAGCGGTGACCCAACGCCCGTACGGGCAAGCCGTATTCAAGCGCCGACAGGGGAACTCCGAGTAAAACTGTGGCCAAGGCCAACCACGCCTTTCCCAACAAACAGGCCCAATACACCGGTTGTACGGGAGTGGAATATCTCACCGGCGACGGTTGACACCGAACCGCGCGGCTAGGGTGAGCGCTCCCGGACCGGTGCGGCCCAGGGCCTGTCCCGCAATGCGCGTCGTCGCCCGAAGGGCGTGCGGCGGACGGCAATTGCCGGACAGCCCTGATGCCCACCGCTTGACCGGCGATGGGCGATTCTTTCGGTGGCCCCGGGGTCCGGGCCAGGGGTGGGAGGTCACGGGATGGCGGCGAACAGCCTGCGCGCGGACGAGTTTCCGGCAGGACCCGCGGACCGGTCGAGCGACGAGGGCAAGGGTGCCGCCCGGCCCCGGCGCGGACGCCGCATACTCAAGTGGTCCGCGGCCACCCTCGCGCTGCTGGTCATAGGCACCGCGGGCGCGGGCTACGTCTACTACGAGCACCTCAACGGCAACATCAGGAAGGCCCGGCTCGACCTCGGCGACTCCCCCGTGCCGGCGGCCACCCCGAACGCCCAGGGCCAGACCCCGCTGAACATCCTGCTGATCGGCTCCGACAGCCGGAACACCGCCAAGGACCTCAAGCTCGGCGGCTCCAAGGGCGACGTGGGCCGCCCGCCGCTCGCGGACGTGCAGATGCTGCTGCACCTGTCGGCCGACCGCAGCAACATGTCGGTCGTCAGCCTGCCCCGCGACACCATGATCCCGATCCCCAAGTGCACGGACGCCGACACCAAGAAGGTGTACCCGGCGCTCTCCCTGTCCATGGCGAACGAGTCGCTCGGCCGGGGCGGCCCCGGCTGCACCGTCGCCACCTGGCAGCAGCTCACCGGGGTGCACATCGACCACTTCATGATGGTCGACTTCTCCGGCGTGGTCGCCATGGCGGACGCGATCGGCGGCGTCCCGGTCTGCGTCAAGGAGAACGTCTGGTCGCACACCTCCTCCGGGCACGGCTCGGGCCTGAAGCTGGAGAAGGGCACCCACCCGGTCAAGGGCAAGCAGGCCCTGCAGTGGCTGCGCACCCGCTACGGCTTCGAGGACGGCACCGACATCGGGCGCACCCACGCCCAGCACATGTACATGAACTCGATGGTCCGCCAGCTCCGCGCCAACGCCCGGCTCGGCAACCCCGGCGAGATGCGCGAGCTCGCGGAGGCCGCGACCGACGCGCTCACCGTGGACGACGGGCTCGGCACGGTAAAGAAGCTCTACGACCTGTCGATGGAGCTCCAGAAGGTGCCCACCAAGGGCATCACCATGACCACCCTGCCGACCGTGCAGTGGGCCCAGGACCACAACCGGCTCGTACCCGCACCGAACGACGCCGAACAGCTCATCTCCATGGTCCGCGACGACGACTCGCTGACCTCCCTCGCGGGCACGAAGCCCAAGCCCGACCCCACGTCCACCGACCCGGCCGCGCCGCCCGCCGACATCGCCGTACGGGTCCGCAACGGCACCGGCACCGCCATGGAGGCCCCCGCTCCCCAGCGCGCCTCGGCCATCGCCCAGGTGCTCCAGGCCAAGGGGTTCACCAGCGCCTCGACCGACACCACCCCCGCCGCCGAGCCCGACACCGAGGTGCTCTACCCCGGGCCCGACCAGGAGGGCGACGCCCAGGCGGTGGCCGACGCCCTGCACATCCCGCTGAAGCGGGCCCGTCGGTCGGACGAGGTCCAGGGCGTGACGCTCGTCGTCGGCGAGGACTGGCGCACCGGGGACGTCTTCCCGAAGACCAAGCCGAAGAAGGTCCCGGAGACCGCGGCCGTGCTGAACGGCGAGAAGGCCGACGCCTGCATGGACGTCCAGCCGGGCTTCACCTGGTGACGTCGGCCTGACGTCCCGTCAGCCGCTGGAGCTGCCGCTGCACATGGTCCAGGGCGCCGTCCCTGCGGCCCGGCACCCGGAGCCTCAAGCCGGCCAGAGCGGGTCCCAGTTCACGTGCCCGGGCCGGGTCCTCGATCCGGCCCCACTGGTGGTGGGCGCGGTCGACGGCCGCCTCGACCGCGGGCGCGTCCGGCGCCTGCCCGGCCGCGAGCCGCACCCCGGCCACGTCCAGCCAGGCGCGGCAACTGCGCGCCGGGTCGCCCGCGAACATCGCGAGGTCGGCCCGTACCTCCGCCCAGTGCAGCGCGTCCTCGGAGGCCGGCCCGCGCGCGTGGGCCGCCGCCTGCTGATGGCGGGCGGCCAGCGCGTCCGCCTCCGCGTGCCGGCCCGACCGTACGGCCGCGGTCAGCTCGGCGTGCGGGTCGCCCGCCGGGCGCGGCGGCGCGGTGAGCACCAGGTTCGTGGGCAACTCGTCCGCGATCCGGTCCAGGGCCGCCCGGTGCAGCTCCGGGAGCGGCGGCCGGTGCCCGCTGCGCAGCAGGGTGGCGACGGCCTTCATGTACGTCGGCTGCGCGATCCCGCGCCGGGCGGCCGACGGCGCGATCCGGCCGTACACCTCGCTGCCGCGGCCGGAGTCCAGCGGGTGCGCGAGCAGATGGGTCCAGGTCTCGGCGTCCGCGTGCAGATCCGCGACGAGCGTGGTGGCCCCGGCCGGGCGCAGCCGCAGTTCCTCCCTGATCCAGTGCCAGGGCAGCGCGGTGTAGCGCACGGTGGCCGCCGTGGTGCGGGCCAGGGCGAGATGGGGCAGGTGCTGGCGGCGGTCGAGGTGCAACTGCCCGGTGACGTACACCGTCAGCGGTCCGGGCGCGGCCGCGGCGGCGCGCAGCCTGGTCAGCACGGCCTGGGGGTCCAGCGGATCGGCCAGTTCGACCACGTTCGCGGTCTCGGTGCCGGACAGCACCGCCGGTGCGACGGCGGCCAGTATCGGCAGCACCCCTGCCGCGTCCACCTGCCGTCCCCTCCCCAGCGGCGCGGCCGCCAGCAACAGCACGGTTCCGGGCATCGCGCCTCCCCTGTTCGCCCTGACTCCAGCGAGCACCGTAACCGGTGGGACGGCCGGGGCACGCCGGGGACGGGGAAGGTACCCCCTGGAGAGGCGGGGCGAGCGGCGGGACTTCGCCTAGTCCGACGTGTCGGGCATCCGCCGTACCGCGAACACCGTGGTGTCGTCGGCCAGCCGTCCCCGGGTGTGCCGCAGCACCCCGTCCCGCACGGTCCGCACCAGCCGTCTCGGCGCCGCCCGCCCCGGATCCCGGGCGAGGGCCCGGTCCAGCTCGCGTACGAGGGTGTAGAACTCGCCGCGCCGGTCGCGGGCCTCGGTGACGCCGTCGGTGACGACGAGAAGGGTCTCGTCGGGGTGGAGTTCGGGGGCGAGGGCTTCCGCCGGGACCTGTGCGGGGAGGTCGGCCGAGGGGAGGTCCGCCGCGCCGCCGGCCAGGCCCTCCGTCAGATGGCCGAAGCCGATCGGGAGGCGTTCGGTGCCGGGAAGGGGGCGTACGCCGCGCGGGCCGACGGCGAGGGGTGCCTCGTGGCCGAAGTTGATGATCTCGACGGTGTCGCCCTCGCGCTGCGGGAAGCTCAGCAGGACGGCGGTGGCGAACCGCTCGCCGTCGTAGCGGCCGAGCGCGGCGGTGTGGCCGCGGTGGCGGTACATGCGGGTCTCCAGCCGGTCCGCGACGGTCGCGAGGTCGGGCTCGTGGTACGCCGCCTCGCGGAACGTGCCGAGCAGCGCCGCCGCCGTCTCCACCGCGCCGAGCCCCTTGCCCTGCACGTCACCGACGAGGACCCGGGTGCCGTGCGGGCCCGGCTGGATGTCGTAGAAGTCGCCGCCCACCCGCGCGTCGGTGTCGGCGGCGAGGTACACCCCCGCGTGCTCCAGGCCGGCCCACCCCGGCGGCAGCGGCCGCAGCACCGTTCGGCGCGTCGTCTCCGCGATGTCCCTCATGTGCCCCTCGCGCCGCTCCCGGCCGGCCCGCGCCTCCGCGGCGATCACGGCCAGCGCGCCGCCGAGCGCGACCAGCACGAAGTCGGCGTTCCCGGCCCGGTACTGGTTCGGGTACACCGTGTCCACGGCGACGTACGTGACCAGCGACAGCAGGGCGAACACGACGGTCGTCCCCACCCCGCACAACGCGGCCGCGATGCTCGGCACCAGGACGATCCAGGAGACGATCCGGAACTGCTCACTGGTGAGGAGATCGACCGCCGCGATGCCCATGAGCAGCAGCAACGGCACCAGCCACGCCACGTCGCAGTCGCCGACACGGAACCACTCCCGCTGCCGCTTCCGGCGGTCGATCCGCTCCACGAGGCCCTCTCCGTCACGAACCCGTCCGCGACAGGGCGGCCGGACCCTCCGTGGCTTCAGCGAAACACGCAGGCACGCCCCGCGCATCCGGGCCACGGGACGGACCGGCGCCCGCCGAGTTGCCGCGCCGCCGCCCCCGGTGTGATCTGGAGTGTGGGGCGACATCAGACGACGTCACGCGATGTCCCGCGCGATGTCAGGCGAGAGGAGCGCTCTCATGGCTCACGCGGCACCCGCACCCGGCGCGCGGACCGGCGGCGCCCGTACCTCCGGCGCGGACGAGGGAGACCGGCTCCGCACCGGTCCGACGCCCGACGTGTTCGACGCCCGCGCCCACCGGATGCTCAGGATCGTCGTACCGGTGCTGCTGGCACTGATCTACGGCTACTGGGCGGCCGCCAACCGGCGTTCCGGCGGCCCCGTCACCGGCTGGAACCTGCTCTTCGGGTTCCTCACCGCGCTCGTCTTCGCGGTGGTGCTCATCGCGCTGCTCACCCTGGCGCCCCGGCTGCCCCGCGAACTGCACGCCGCCGCCTGGACGGTGTTCGTCGGCTGCTCGTTCGGCTTCCTCTACAGCCAGACCGGCGCCTCGATCTACCGCTCGGTGGGCAACTCGATCGCGATCGGGGTGGTGACGTTCATCGTGTTCTTCTACCGCTTCTACACCCGCGAGGACGCCACCGGACACCGCGTCCACTGACCCCGCGCCGACCCCGTGGACCCCGGCCCGCCCGGCCGGGGTCCACGCGTCGCGCGCCCACCCGTCCGGCGCAACCCTCCGCCGGGGAACCCATCCGGATTCCCCCGTACGCCCGCCCCCGCTCGCGCGCCGCCCCCGGCACCCCTTGCCTGGAAGGGTGTCCCCTCGTTTCCGGAGCGTCGTGTCGGCCGCGCTGATCGCGCTGGCCTGTCTCCTCGTGCCGTTCGGCGCCTCGGCGGCCTGGGCGGCGTACACGCTCACCGACACGGGCCGCTACGTCACCACCATGGCCCCGCTCGCCGCCGACCCGGACGTACGGGAGGCCATCGCCCGGGCGGTGGGGGACGGCATCCTGCGCGAGGCGGACCAGCGCATGGACATGACCCCGGTACGCGCCTCGGTACGGCCCTTCGTGCGCGACGCGGTCCGCTCCTTCACCCACACCCGCGCCTTCCGGCTGGCCTGGGACACCGGCAACCGGATCACCCACGACGCGGTGCTGCGCGCCCTGCGCGACGAGGACCCGACCGCCGGGGCCCCCGGCGCCGCCGTCACCGTCGACCTCGCCCCCGTCACCGCCCGGGTCAAGCAGCAGCTCACCCAGGACCACGTCCCGCTCGCCGCCCGCATCCCGGTCCAGCACACCGTCGTACCGGTGCTCCCGGCGGGTGACCTGACCCGGTTCCGCAAGGGGTACCACATGCTGGAAGTCGCCGGTTTCTGGCTGCCGGTGGCGGCCGTCGTGTTCGCCTCCGCCGGGATCGCGCTGGCCGTCCACCGCCGCCGCGCCATCGTCGCGACCTCGCTCGGCACGGCCCTCGGCGGCGCCATCCTCGCCCTCGCCCTCACCGTCGGCCGCGCCCTCACCCTGGCCGACCTCCCGCCCGACGTCCCCCACCCGGTCGCCGCCGCCGTCTACGACACCCTCACCGCCACCCTGCGCACGGTCTCCTGGCTCCTGCTCACCCTCGGTGTGACGGTGGCCCTGACGACCTGGTTGACCCGGCGCCGGGCGCGGCCGGAGGAGCCACGGAAGCCGGAGGCGAGAGGACGCAAAGACCGGGACAGACGCCCCGACTCCGTGCAGGAGGACGGGCGGGCACAGGTCTGAGCGCCGAGCGCTGTCAGTGACCGGCTCTACCGTGCGCCCCATGAGGCACTGGATAAACGGCCCCCTCGGCTGGATACACGGCCGCCCGCCCGGCGACGAGGAGACCAACGTCGTCTTCTTCCGCGGCACCACCCTGGACGCGCTCACCCGCGGCCTGCTCGCCCAGCACCGGCGCCCCCGGGCGTACGCCAAGGGCGACGACTGGGGTGTCCTGATGCACGACATGCTCGCCTGGGACTGCGCGGACTCCGGCGACTACGGCGACGCCGACTACGCCGCCCTGTGCCCGTCCGGCGCCGAACTGGCGGTCTTCGTCACCGAACCCTGCGCCGCCAAGGCCCACGGCCCCTCCTTCGCGTACTACCGCGACGGCCGCCCGCACACCGCCTTCAGCTTCGAGTCCCCCACCGACGGAGTCGGCCCCGCCCCGGACCACTTCCTGCCCGCCCTCACGGAGGCGGACGGGAACGGCGGCGACCGCGAGGAACGCCTGGTGGAGGCGATCACCCGCTTTCTCGGCCTGCCCGAGCTGGAACTCCCCTAACGGCCGCGCCGGGCCCCTCCGCCGCGATCCGCGCCAACACCCCCAGTGCCCGCACCAGCTCCCCCTCCGACACCGAGCCGAGGCCGAGGCGTACCGCGTCCGGGGTGTGCGAGGGCGCCGCGGCGAAGGCCGTGCCCGGCGTGATCGCGATGCCCCGGGCGCGGGCCGCCGCCGTGAAGGTGTCCGCGCGCCAGGGGGCGGGGAGGGGCCACCAGGTGAAGCAGGAGGCCGGCGCGGAGACGAGCGGGACGCCGGACAGAGCCTCGGCGGTGAGCAGTTGGCGGTGCCGGGCGTCCGTCCGCTTGGCCGCCGTCAGCCGGTCCACCGTCCCGTCGGTGATCCACCGCACCGCCGCCTCCAGGGCGAGTGAACCCGCGCTCCAGCCGCCGGACCGCACCGCCCGCGCCACCTCGCCGGCCCGCGCGGGCGGTACGGCGGCGAAACCGACCGTGAGGCCGGGGGCGATCCGCTTGGACAGGCTGTCGACGAGGTGGCCGAGTCCGGGGAGGAGGGACGTGAACGGCGGCTCGTCGCCCTCGTGGAGGAAGGACCACACCCGGTCCTCCACCACCGGTATCGCCAAGTCGGTGATCACCTCGGCCAGTTCGGCTCGTCGCCCCGCGTCCAGCGTCCGCGAGGTCGGATTGTGCAGCGTCGGCTGGAGGTAGAGCGCCGCCAGGGGAGCCGAACGGTGGGCGGCCGCGAGGGATGCGGGGAGGGGGCCGCGTTCGTCCGTGGCGAGCGGTACGAGCGTGCCGCCCAGTCGGGCCGCCACCTCTCTCACCGGCGGATACGTCAGCGGTTCGACGCCGATCCGGTCGCCGGGGCGGACCAGGGAGGCGAGGGTGGCGGCGATGGCCTGGCGGGCGTTTCCGGTGAAGACGATGCCGTCGGGGTCGAGGCCGGGGGCGGGGGAGCCCAGCAGTGCGGCGAACGCGTCCCGCGCCGCTTCCGTTCCGGCCGCAGGGGCGGGCAGACGCAGCACCTCGGAGAGGGCGTCGGGGCGCAGCAGTTCGGTGAGGACGGGGGACAGCAGCTCCGACTGGCCGTCCGCACACGGGTAGTTCAGCTCCAGGTTCACCGTCGCGGGACCGCAGGACGCCTCCGTCAGCGCACGCCCGGGCTGGCCGTCCGGCGCCGTGGCGCGCACGAAGGTGCCCCGGCCGACCTCGCCCACGACCAGCCCCCGGCGGGCGAGTTCGCCGTAGACCCGCTCGGCGGTGGACGCGGCGATGCCGTGACGACGGGCGAACGCCCTTTGCGGAGGCAGACGCTGACCGGTCCGCAGGCGTCCCCGTGCGATGTCGGCGGCGATCCGGTCGGCGATGCGGTGGTAGTCGTCCACAACTCCCCCTGTTCAGCGTGACGTTCACATTGCACCGAGGGCAAAGATTTCATTGCACCGAGTCGGCGGCGACTCCTAGGGTCGATTCCATGCCGCCCTTCCTCGCATACGACGACAAAGGCCCCGAGAACGGTCGCCTCCCGCTCGTCCTCGTCCACGGCCACCCCTTCGACCGCACGATGTGGGCCCCGCAGTTCGCGGAGTTCTCCGCCGGGCGCCGGGTGATCGTCCCCGATCTGCGCGGGTACGGCGCCTCCCCGGTGACCCCCGGCACGGTCACGCTCTCCCGGCACGCGCGCGACATCGAGAGCCTGCTCGACCACCTCGGCGCGAGCGTCTTCGTGCTCGCCGGACTCTCCATGGGCGGCCAGATCGCCATGGAGTGCGCGGGGCGGTTCGGCGCCCGCGTCCGGGGGCTCGTCCTCGCGGACACCTTCCCCGAGCCCGAGACCCCCGAGGGCGTACGGGCCCGGCACGCCATGGCCGGCCGGCTGCTCGCGGAGGGCATGTCCGGGTACGCCGACGAGGTGCTGGAGCGGATGGTCGCGCCGTACGCCGAGCCCGGGGTCAAGGCGCACGTGCACCGGATGATGACCGGCACGGACCCCGAGGGCGCCGCCGCCTCCCTGCGCGGTCGCGCGGCCCGCCCCGACTACCGGCCGCTGCTCGCCCGGCTCACCACGCCCGCCCTGGTGGTGACCGGCGCAGACGACACGTACACCCCGGTCGCGGACGCGGAGGCCATGCACGCGGCGCTCACGGAATCCCGCCTGCACGTAGTCCCCGGCGCGGCCCATCTGCCGAACCTGGAGCGCCCCGAGGAGTTCAACCGGGTGCTGGGGGCGTTCCTGGAAGAGGTGGACGGGGTGACCGCCGAGGCGCGGTGAGCGGCGCACGGGGGGCTCATCGGGCGAAGCGACCATAATGGGCGCATGTCCCGAGAGTTCCCGATCGGCCTCACCCCTCCCGACTGGCTGGTACGGAACCTCCGCGCGCAACCCGCGCCGGTCAACTGGGCCGCCGTCGCCCGGGCCTCCGTCGCGCTGGCGCTGCCGCTGGCGATCGGGTTCGCGGTGGGGCAGCCCGCGTACGGCGCGCTCGCCTCCATGGGCGCGCTCAACGGCGTCATCGGCGACACCGCCGACGCCTACCGGATGCGGGTCATCACCATCGCCGTGCCCCAGCTCACCGGCGCGGTCGGCGTCATCCTCGGCACGCTCGTCTTCGGACAGGGCTGGGCGGCGGTCGGCGTGGTCACCGCCGTCGCGCTGGTCTCCGGGATGATCTCGACCATCGGCACGGTGGCCTCCGTGTCCGGACTGCTGCTCCTGCTCAACTGCGTCGTCGGCGCCGGTCTGCCACTGCCCCGCCCCTGGTGGCTCGCGCCGCTGCTGATGACCGGCGGCGGACTGCTGGTCCTGGCACTCGCCCTGCTCGCCTGGCCGCTGCGTGCCGGGGTGCCCGAACGCGGCTCCGTCGCCCTCGGCTACCGCAAGGTCGCCGACCTCCTGGCCGCCTGCGGCGGACCCCCGGAGCAGTACGTCGTCGCCCGCTTCGACGTCACCCGCGCGCTGAACCAGGCGTACGACGTCCTCCTCGGCCACCGCGCCCTGCACCACGCGCGCAGCCCGGAACTCACCCGGCTGCTCGCCCAGTTGAACGCGATCACGCCGGTCGTCGAGGCGGCGCCCGCCGTCGACCTCACCGGCAAACCGCTGCCGCCGGAGTTCCCCGACACGGTACGGCGCCTGGCCGACGACGTGGCGGCGGGCCACACCGGCCGGCTGAACCTGCCCGAGCTGCCCCCGCCGACCACGGCTTCCGCCCGCGCCCTCGACCACGCGCTGCGGCACACCGCCGAGGTGGTCGCGGCGCCGGACGTGGACCCGCTCGGCGCGGACGACCACTCCGTACCCCTGCGCTCGCGCGGCGCACGGGCCGCGCGCAACGTCCTGCAGTCCGCCAACTCCTGGCGCTACGGCCTGCGTCTGGCCCTGTGCATCGGCATCGCGCAGGCGCTGGTCTCCCTCGTCCCCGTACCGCGCTCGTACTGGGTCGCCCTGACCATCACCTTCGTCCTCAAGCCCGACTTCGGGTCGGTCTTCTCCCGCGCGCTGCTGCGGGCGCTGGGCACGGTGGTGGGCCTGGTCATCGCGGCGGCGATCCTGGCCGAAGTGCCGCTCGGCTGGTGGGACGTGCCGGTGATGATGGTGCTGGGCCCGCTGGTCCCGGCCCTCACCCCGCGCGGCTACGGCTACCAGACCGCCGCGATCACCCCGGTGATCCTGCTCCTCTCCGACATCCTCAACCACCAGGGCGTCGACCTGCTCCTGCCCCGGCTCCTCGACTCCCTGATGGGCTGCGGGATCGCGCTCGTCGTCGGGTATCTGCTGTGGCCGGAGAGCTGGCACAGCCGGGTGGGCGACCGGTTGGCGGACGCGGTGGCCGACACGGCGGCCTACGTCGAGGCGGCGTTCGGCCCGGGCACGGCGCCCGCCGCCCGCACCCGGATGCGGCGCCGGCTGTACCGCGATCTGTCCACCATCCGGACGGAGTTCCAGCGCGCCCTCACCGAACCGCCCCCCACCGGACGCCGTGCGGCCGCCTGGTGGCCGCTGGTGGTGGCGGTGGAACGCATCGTCGACGCGACGACCGGAGCCCGGGTCCGCGTCCTCCACGGCGCTCCTCCGCCCTCCCCCGTGGAGGTCCAGCACGTCGCCCGCCAACTCCGTGAACTGGCCGAATCCGTACGGCGGACCGACACCCTCACGGCAGTGCGCACCGACCTCACCGGACCCTCCGAGAGCGTCCTCGAGCCCCTGCGCCAAGAGGTCGCCGCCGCCCGCGCGATCGCGACACCCCACTGACGACACCCCGGGTGCGGCCGGAACCCGTGCCTCAGGGCCGCTAACCTTACGTGTCCGTCCTGGCCAGCGATCGGCATCAACTCACGCGAAGGGTTGCGCACATGGGCATTCTCACTCTCCTGAGGAACGCGTTCGGCCGCCGCAAAGAGCGTCCCACCGAACCAGAGAATGCCCCCACCGTCCCGGAACCCCGCGAACACGAACTGGTTTCCGCGGCGTTCGACGACGTGACGGTCCCGCGCCAGCAGGCATCGGAGCCGGCCGGGGCGGAGGCCCGGGGGGCGGCTGCGTCGGGCGAGTCGACGATTGCGGCGGAGCCGGAGCCGGAGCAGGCCACGGCCGCAGAGGCGACGGTCACGGCGGAGCCGAACGAGGCTGCCGCCGCGGAGACGGCTGTTGCAGCCGAGCCGGAGAAGACCGAGGCGGCCGAGGCAGAGGTTGCGACCGAGTCGCACGAAGCCGAGGCAGCGGACACGGCGGTTACGGCGGAGAAGGCTGCGGAGCCGGTCGAATCGCCGGTCACGGCGGCGCCGGACGAGGCCGAGACCGCTGAGGCGGCGGTTACGGCGGACCACGGTCAGCCCGAGGTCACCGAGGCGTCGTTGGCCGCGGTGGAGTCGAACGAGGCCGAGGTCACGGAGGCTGCGGCGGCGGAGCGCGCGCCCGAGGTCGCCGGGCAGCGTGCCGAGACCGAGGCGGCGGCGCCGGCCGAGTCCCGCGAGACCGAGGACGCAGAGGCCACGGTCACGGCCGAGGAGAGCGAGCAGCGGGCCGAGACCGAGGCGCCGGAGCCCCAGGCCGAGGCAGCCCCGGCCGAGCCGATTGAGCCCGAGGTGCCCGAGCAGCGGGCGGAGCCGGAGACCACCGAGGTCGCTGAGCCGCAGGCGGAGGCCGAGGCGACGGCACCGGAGACCCCCGAGGCCACGGCACAGGTCCCCGCGCAGCGCACGGAGATCGAGGCGAGCGAACTCGACATCACGGTGGTGTCCGAGACGCCGGCCGCGGAGGCACAGCCGGAGAACGAGCCGGCGGCCGAAGCGACGCCGACCGCTCCCACGGCGCCGGTGACGCCGTCGGCGGAAGCCACCCCGGCCCCCGAGCCGGAGACCGACGCTCAGCCCGAGCCGGCCCAGGACGCGCGGCCGGAGGCCGCCCCGGAGGCCCAGCCCGAGCCCGCCGAAGAGCCGCACCCCACGCCGGCCGAAGCCACGACGGCACCCGAAGCCATCACCGAGCCCGAGGCCACCCCGGACCCGGCGGCCGCCGACGGCGAGACCGCCCCGCAGGGGCCACCCGCACCCGACGACGAAGGCCGCACGGACGGCGCGGGTGGGCACCGGACCCCCGCCGAAGGCGAAGCCGAGGCGGACCAGCCCCAGCCGGCCCCCGCCGACGGCACCCCCGCCGCCACCGCCCTCGCGAAAGCCGGCCTCGCCGGCACCCCCGCACAGACGTACCTCGTCCTGGACCGCTCCGCGAGCATGCGCCCGTACTACAAGGACGGCTCAGCCCAGGCCCTGGCCGACCAGACCCTCGCCCTCGCGACGGAGCTGGACGAGACCGACCCCACCCTCCACGTCGTCTTCTTCTCCACGGAAGTGGACGGCACCACGGACCTCACCCCCGACACCACGCAGACCGTCGACGAGGTGCACGCCGCCCTCGGCCGCATGGGCCGTACCAGCTACCACGCCGCCGTGGAAGCCGTACTCGCCCATTACGACAAGCACCACACCCCCGCCGACAAGGCCCTCGTGATCTTCCAGACGGACGGTGCCCCGGACGCGAAGACCCCCGCCACCCAGGCCCTGACGAACGCCGCGAAGACGCACCCCAACGTCTTCTTCTCCTTCGTCGCCTTCGGTGAGCACGACAACAAGGCCTTCGACTACCTCCGCAAGCTGAAGACCCCGAACACGTCCTTCTTCCACGCGGGCCCCACCCCTCGCGAGCTGACGGACACCGAGCTGTACGAGGGCGTCCTGGCAGGCTGGCGCCCGTAAGGGACCCCGCAGCCCCCGGAAGCGCCGTGTGCCGCCCGCGTCCACCCCGTAAAACGGGAGGCGGGCGGCATACACACGTCGGCTACGATTTCAAGGTTCGTACCCGTAGCGACCTGGGAGCAGCCCCCGATGGCTCGACACCTCATCACCAGCGCCCTTCCGTACATCAACGGGATCAAGCACCTGGGCAACATGGTGGGGTCCATGCTCCCGGCGGACGTGTACTCCCGGTACCTCCGCCAGCGCGGCCACGACGTCCTGTACATCTGCGCGACCGACGAGCACGGCACCCCCGCCGAGCTGGCCGCCAAGGAGCGGGGCCTCGCGGTGGACGAGTTCTGCGCGCAGGCGCACGACGCGCAGAAGGCGGTCTACGACGGCTTCGCCCTCGCCTTCGACTACTTCGGCCGCAGCTCCTCCGCCGAGAACCGCGACATCACCCAGCACTTCGCCCGGAAGCTGAACGAGAACGGCTTCATCGAGGAGCGGGCGATCCGCCAGGTCTACTCGCCGGCCGACGGCCGCTTCCTGCCGGACCGCTACGTGGAGGGCACCTGCCCGCACTGCGGCTACGACAAGGCCCGCGGCGACCAGTGCGAGAACTGCACCCGCGTGCTGGACCCGACCGACCTGATCAATCCGCGTTCCGCGATCTCCGGCTCCACGGACCTGGAGGTCCGCGAGACCAAGCACCTCTTCCTGCTGCAGTCCAAGCTCCAGCACGAGGTCGAGGAGTGGGTGGCCCGGCACGAGCAGGACTGGCCGCAGCTCGCCTCCTCCATCGCCCGCAAGTGGCTGACCGAGGGCCTGCACGACCGCGCGATCACCCGTGACCTGGACTGGGGCGTGCCGGTCCCGGCGGACACCTGGCCGGAGCTGGCCGCCGAGGGCAAGGTCTTCTACGTCTGGTTCGACGCCCCGATCGAGTACATCGGCGCGACGAAGGAGTGGGCGGACCAGGACCCCGAGAACCGCGACTGGAAGTCCTGGTGGTACGAGGCGGACGACACCGTCCGCTACACGCAGTTCATGGCGAAGGACAACGTCCCGTTCCACACGGTGATGTTCCCGGCGACCGAGCTGGGCGTGCGCGAGCCGTGGAAGAAGGTCGACTACGTCAAGGCGTTCAACTGGCTGACGTACTACGGCGGCAAGTTCTCCACCTCGCAGAAGCGGGGCGTCTTCACCGACCAGGCGCTGGACATCCTGCCCGCCGACTACTGGCGCTACTTCCTGATCGCCAACGCCCCCGAGTCGGACGACTCGTCCTTCACCTGGGAGCACTTCACCGCGACGGTCAACAAGGACCTGGCGGACACGCTGGGCAACTTCGTCAACCGCGTCCTGTCCTTCTCCAAGAAGCGCTTCGGCGACGAGGTCCCGGCGGGCGGCGAGCCCGGCGAGGCGGAGGCGCGCCTGGGCGAGGAGATCGCCGGGCTGCTCGCGGAGTACGAGACCCAGATGGAGGCGCTCCAGTTCCGCAAGGCGGCCTCCGCCCTGCGCGCCCTGTGGTCGGCCGGAAACTCCTACCTGGAGGAGAAGGCCCCCTGGCTGGAGATCAAGACCGACAAGGACGGCGCGGCCCTCACCCTGCGCACCGCGATGAACCTGATCCACCTCTACTCGGTGGTCTCCGAACCCTTCATCCCGGCGTCCTCGGCGGCGATGCGCGCGGCCTTCTCCCTCCCGGACGACACCGCCACCTGGGTCACCCAGGAAGAGGCCAAGTCCCTCACCGCCGTCCCCGCCGGCACCCCCTTCACCGTCCCCCCGGTCCTGTTCGCCAAGCTGACGGACGAGGACCTGGAGACGTACAAGGAGCGCTTCGGCGGCACGGAAGGCTGACACCCCTCCCACGGCGCCGGCCCCTCGGGGTCGGCGCCGTCGCATGTCCCGACGCCTGCGTGAACGTTCCCGAGATCCCCGCGCCCGTCTTCGAGGCGCTGGCATCCCCTTTCCCGAGAAGGCGGCCACGCCGCTTCGTACATCGGTCAGTTCTTGGACAGCGCCCTCGGGACGACTCCCGCGGGCGGCAAGTGGAGCAACACCATGTCGTTCGTCAGCTACTTTCCCGGCCGAGGCACTCTGCTGGAGCCTACGTTCAACGAAGGGGAGGCGATGGGAGAGGCGAAGGGCGTGCTGCGGGTGCTGGAAGTGCGCGGCGTCCCGGTCCCGGACGATGTCCGCGAGCAGATCACCGCCTGCACCGACCTGGCCCGCGTGAGCGAATGGCTCGACCGTGCCGGGACCGTCGAACGGGCCGAGGATCTCCTCACCGACACCCCGGAGGCACCGGAGTCGGTCTGACCGGGGTCGGTTCTGGCAGAGTACGGGTGCCGTGAGCATCATCGAGACCCACGAGCGCCTCTTGGCCGACGTCGTCAGTGCGGGGAGCCCGTACGGGCTGGTGCTGGCCGGAGGGTATGCGCTGGAGGCGCACGGGGTGGTGGGCCGGAGGCACGGGAACCTCGACTTCGCCACCGAGAGCGGCGAGACGATGGAGGGGGTTGTCCGCGGGCTCGCGGCCGCGCTCGAGGCTCGGGGGCGGGGGGTGCGGGCCGGGGCCGTAGGGGTGCTCACCGGTCAGCTCGTCGTCGGTGATCCGCGGAGCGGGGAGGACGTCGACCTCGCGCTGCACAAGGAAGCCTTCTGGCAGCCGCCCGAGCTGACCCCCTACGGACCCGCCCTCTCGCTCGCGGACGCCGTGGGTACGAAGATCCGCGCGCTGTACGACCGGGGAGCCGCCGTGGACCTGATCGACGCCCGCGCCGCCGCCGGGCACTACTCGCTGCCCGAACTGGAGGAACTGGGCCGCAGGCACGCCCACGACGCCTTCGACCTCCCCACCCTCCAGTCCCGCCTCACCGGCACCGACTTCTACTCCGACTTCGAGTTCCTCCGTTACGGCCTCCCCCGTGAAGAGGTCGGCCCCCTGCGCACCTGGGCCCAGCACTGGTCCGACGACATCGCGGAACGGCTGCTGGAGGACGGCGCCTCTCCGGACGAGGGCGAGGACGAGGACGAGGAATAGAAACGGCCCGGCTCCCCTGAGGGACCGGGCCGTCTCACACGCACCGCCTGCTACTTCGGCTGCGGCTTCCTGATCTCCAGGTGCAGCTCGCGCAGCCGGGACTCGTCCAGCTCGGTCGGCGCGCCCATCATGAGGTCCTGGGCGTTGCCGTTGAGCGGGAAGGCGATCGTCTCGCGGATGTTGGGCTCGTCCGCGAGGAGCATGACGATGCGGTCGACGCCGGGGGCGATGCCGCCGTGCGGCGGGGCGCCGAAGCGGAACGCGCGGAGCATACCGGCGAACTTGTCCTCGACCGTGTCACGGTCGTAGCCCGCGATCTCGAAGGCCTTGAGCATGATCTCGGGCTCGTGGTTCCGGATCGCGCCGGAGGACAGCTCGACGCCGTTGCAGACGATGTCGTACTGCCAGCCCAGGATGTCCAGCGGGTCCTGGGTCTCCAGGGCCTCCAGGCCACCCTGCGGCATCGAGAACGGGTTGTGGGAGAAGTCGAGCTTCCCCGTCTCCTCGTCCCGCTCGTACATCGGGAAGTCGACGATCCAGCAGAAGCGGAAGACGCCGTCCTCGAACTGGCCCGCGCGCTTGGCCGCCTCGACGCGCACCGCGCCCATGATCTTGGAGACCTCGTCGAACTCGCCCGCGCCGAAGAACACCGCGTGGCCGGGGGCCAGCGACAGACGCTTGGTCAGCTCGGCGACGTTCTCCTCGGTGAGGAACTTGGCGATCGGGCCGGTGAGCGAACCGTCCTCGCCGACGCGGACCCAGGCCAGGCCCTGCGCGCCCTGCGAGACGGCGAACTCGCCGAGACCGTCGAAGAACTTGCGGCTCTGGCCCGCGACGTCCGGCACCGCGAGGGCGCGCACGTGCTTGCCCGCGAACGCCTTGAACGCCGACCCCTCGAAGACGTCGGTGATGTCGACGAGCTCCAGCTTGGCGCGCAGGTCCGGCTTGTCGGAGCCGTACTTGAGCATCGCCTCGCGGAACGGGATGCGCGGGAACGGCGAGGTGACGTGACGGCCGCCCCCGAACTCCTCGAACAGCTCGGTCATGAGCTTCTCGATCGGCTGGAAGACGTCCTCCTGCTCGACGAAGCTCATCTCGACGTCGAGCTGGTAGAACTCGCCCGGCGAACGGTCGGCGCGGGCGTCCTCGTCGCGGAAGCAGGGCGCGATCTGGAAGTACCGGTCGAAGCCGGAGATCATCAGGAGCTGCTTGAACTGCTGCGGCGCCTGCGGCAGGGCGTAGAAGCGGCCCGCGTGGACGCGCGAGGGCACGACGTAGTCGCGGGCGCCCTCGGGGGAGGTGGCGGAGAGGATCGGCGTCGCCATCTCGTTGAAGCCCATCGCGGACATCTTCTGGCGCATGGCGGAGATGACCGCCGTGCGCAGCATGATGTTGCGGTGCATCCGCTCACGGCGCAGGTCCAGGAAGCGGTACTCCAGGCGCCGCTCCTCGTTCACGCCGTCCTCGGCGTTGATCGTGAAGGGCAGCTGGGCCGCGGCGCCGAGCAGCTCGACCTCCGTGACCTCGACCTCGATCTCGCCGGTGGGCAGATCGGGGTTCACGTTCTCGGTTCCACGTGAAACAACGCGGCCGTCGACGCGGACCGTGGACTCCTTGGAGAGCTTGTCCAGGGCCTCGTAGGCGGGGGTGCCGGGGCGGGCGACCAGCTGCGTGATGCCGTAGTGGTCACGCAGATCGATGAAGAGGATGCCGCCCAGGTCGCGACGATTGTGCAGCCAGCCACTCAGCCGGACGTCGGTGCCGACGTCAGAGGCGCGGAGCTGGCCGCAGGTGTGGGACCTGTACCGATGCATCGTCGTTCATCGTCCTTTGCGCTTCGGGTCTGCCGGGGTTGCTCTCCCCGGCGAGAACGGGCACGGGGCCCGGACCCATCAAGGGTACCGGGCACCCCAAGATCGGCTCCCCACCATTACCGTCCGCCGATCCTCGGTGGCAGTTCCGGGTCACCTCTTCTTAAAGTGGGGCAATGCGCACAGGCGAGTCACTTCCGTCCACCGGGAACATCCTCGCCGCCCTCGCGACGGGGCTGTGGCACTGGGACACGGCGACGGCACTGGTCACCGTGGACGCGGAGGCGGCGCGGCTGCTCGGGCTCCCCGCACGGCCCACCACCCTCACCGAGGACGAGACCCGCGCCCGGCTGCACCCCGCCGACTGGAACGAGATCATCGGGGTGGTGCCGCTCGCGGTGGCCGAGGGCACCCTGGCCGAGGTGCGCATCCGGATCATCGACGAGCGGGGGAACGTGCTGCGCACGGTGCGCAGCCGCTCCAAGCCGTCGTACGACCGCGAACGGCGCGCGTACGAACTGATCGGCACCCTTCAGGAGGTGACCGAGCCCGCGCCGGGCACGTCGTCGGCGCGCAGCGCGGTCACCGGGGACTGGCGGCGCTCGCGTGAGGCGTTCCTGCTGGACGCGGGCCGGGCGCTGGCGGAGGCGCGCTCCACGGAGGAGGTGCTGCGGGTCGCGGCCGGGCTGTCGATGCCGGGGTTCTCGCCGGACGGCCTCGCGGTGTTCGGGGTGCAGGGCGAGCGACTGACGATCATCGGCCACCACGGCTACATACCCGGCGACGACGGCCCCTTCGCCCATATGCCGCTGAGCACCGACTATCCGGCCGCCGAGGTCGTGCGCACCGGCCGCGCCGTCTATCTCTCCTCGCCCGGCGACTACCGCGACCGCTATCCGGCCACCTGGCCGCTGGCCGCGCAGTTCGGGCGCCGCTCGTGGGCGTTCCTGCCGCTGACGGCGGGCGGACACACGATGGGCGCCTGGATGGCGGCGTTCAGCTATCCGGTGGCGTTCACCCCGGACGAGCGGGCCGTACTGACCACGGTGGCCCGGATGCTCGCACAGGCGCTGTCGCGGGCGAGCGCCGCCGAGACCCAGCGGGAGCTGACCGAGGGACTCCAGCGCTCCATGCTGCCCTCGCTGATCGCCGGGATACCCGGCATGAACGTGGCCGCCCGCTACATACCGACCGGCGGCGGCCTCCAGGTCGGCGGCGACTGGTACGACATGATCCCGCTGCCCGGCGGGGCCACCGGGCTCGGCACCGACGGCGAGAGGTTCGCGCTGGTCATCGGGGATGTGCAGGGGCACGACGTACGGGCGGCGGGGCTGATGGGCCAGTTGCGCATCGCCCTGCGTGCCTATGCCGCCGAGGGACACCGGCCGGACGCGGTGCTCTCCCGGGCCTCCCGCTTCCTGCACGGCATCACGCACGACGACGACCTGGCCCATCTGCGCTTCGCGACCTGCCTCTACGCGGAGGCCGACGCGGCGACGGGCCGGCTGGAGGTCGCCCGGGCCGGGCATCCCGACCCGGTGATCCGGATGGCGGACGGCACGGTGATGACGCGGCCGACGGCGGGCGGGCCGCCGCTGGGCGTCGACCCGGACGCCGACTATCCGACGACGGCGTTCGTCCTTGAGCCGGGCGAGACGATGATGCTGTGCACCGACGGGCTGATCGAGACCGGCGGCCACGACATGGAGAGCGGCTGGCGGCGCGTGCGCGCGATCCTGGAGGAGCACGCCGTTCCGGACGACGACCGTGAGCACGGTCTGGAGGAGCTGGCGGACGCGCTGGTGCAGGGCGTGCACGGGCCCTCCTCCCACCACACCACCGGTCCGCTGACCGACCGGCGCGAGGACGACATCGCGGTCCTGCTGCTGTACCGGGGCGGCGAGCACGAGCGGGAGGAGGCGGCCGTCGCGCGCGCCCGGGTGCGCAGCACCCTGCTCTCGGTCGCGCAGGACGAGCCCGAGCGGATCGCGGAGGCCCGGCAGTATCTGCGCGAGCTGCTGCACGACTGGGCCTCCCCGGACCAGGTGGACTCGGCGGTGCTGCTGGTCTCCGAGCTGTGCACCAACGTGCTCGTGCACACCGACGCGGACGCGCTGCTGCTCGCCGAGATCTTCGGACGGAGCGGGGCGCGCCGGCTGCGGGTGCAGGTCACCGACACCGGCGACGACCTGCCGCACAAGCGGCGCCCGGGTGAGCTGGCCTCCTCGGGGCGCGGCCTGGTGCTGATGGAGCTGCTGGCCGACGCGTGGGGGGTGGAGCCCCAGGGGAAGGGCAAGAGCATCTGGTTCGAGCTGTACGAGAGGGACGGGGAGGGCGGGGACGGCGGGGCGGGCGGCGACGAGGTGGCCGCGGACTGGGGCCTGTCGGACCAGCTCCAGCCGTCGGACCCGCTCTAGTCGGACCCGGTCGGGGAGGGGTCGCCGTACCGCGTCCGCAGCTCGCCCACGACTCCGAAGAACGCCGCCGTGAGCGGCACCGCCAGCAACATGCCGAGGATGCCGGCGACCGAGGCCCCTGCGGTGATCGTCAGCATCACCACGGCGGGGTGCATCTGGACGGTACGGCTCTGGATGGCGGGCTGGAGCACGTGCCCTTCCAGGACCTGTACGGCGAGGACGACCCCGAGCGCCCACAGGGCGATGACGAAGCCGCGGTCCGCGAGCGCGACCAGGACGGAGACCGCGCCGGAGAGGAAGGCGCCGAGGTAGGGGATGTAGGCGCTGACGAAGACGAGCGCGCCCAGTCCGACCGCGCCGGGGACGCGCAGGATCAGCAGGCCGATGGTGATGCAGACGGCGTCGATGAGCGCGATGAGCGTCGTGCCGCGCATGAACCCCTCGACCGCCTCGAAGGCCCGGCGGGCCATGGCCTCCAGCAAGTCGGCGGTGTCACCGGGGGCGAGGGTGCGCAGGGCCTTGAGGGCGCGGTGGGAGTCGCGCAGGAAGAAGAAGACGAGGAGCAGGGCGAGGACGGCGATGGCGATGGTCTCGCCGACGATGCTGACGCCGCTGATGACGTTGGAGACCGCCGTGCCGCCGAACTTCTCCAGCAGTTTGCGGGAGTTGGCGGCAAGGTCGTCCAGTCCCGTTCCGGTGGCTCCGAAGTGCCGGGCGACCGCGTTGGCGGCGTCCCTGAGCGAGGCGATGATCTGGTCGCCGGTGTCCACGAGGGCGGCGACGACGATGTAGACGGCACCGCCGACCACGGCGACGACTGCCACGCAGGTCAGGGCGGCGGCGAGGCTGGCGTTCAGCTTGGCCCGGACCATCCAGCGGTACAGGGGTCCGAGGAGGGCGGTGCCGAGGAGCGCGAGCAGGACGGGTACGACCGCTGTGCGCAGCTCGCCGCAGAGGCGAATGCCCACCCAGCCGACCCCGGCGACGAGGAGCAGCACGACGCACCAGGCCGCGAAGCGGCGGACGGGGTCGGGCAGCAGCGGCACCTGTTCAGCGGATCATGAGCTGGGCTCGGCTGTCCTGCTGCGGCGGGCCGGGTGGGTGAGGCGCCGTCCCGCCACGCACCGCCCCAGGGGCTCCCGCCCCTGGACGCCGGCTGTGCCCGCCCAGCACGCGACTCGGTGGGTCGAGGAACGGCGGACGAAGACGTCCGAACACGCCGCTGCCCGGCAGACGCCGTTGTCTGCCGGGCGGCGGGGTTCACGAGGGGGCGGCGGGTCAGGCCTCCGGGCCCGCCTCCGTCATGCCGTGGACCGCGGGGACCGTGCCGAGGCGGCCCTTCTGGAAGTCCTCGAACGCCTGCATGAGCTGTTCCTTGGTGTTCATGACGAACGGGCCGTAGTGGGCCATGGGCTCGCGGATGGGCTGTCCGCCGAGGAGGACGACCTCGAGGTCGGGGGTGTGGGCGTCCTGCTTCTCGTCGGCGCGGACCGTCAGCGAGGAGCCGGTGCCGAAGACGGCGGTCTGGCCGGTGTGGACCGGGCGCCGCTCGGTGCCGACCGCACCGCGTCCGGCGAGGACGTACGCCAGGCCGTTGAAGTCCTCACGCCAGGGCAGGGTGATCTCGGCGCCCGGCGCCAGGGTCGCGTGGACCATGGTGATCGGGGTGTGCGTGATGCCGGGACCCTCGTGGCCGTCCAGCTCACCGGCGATGACGCGCAGCAGCGCGCCGCCGTCCGGGGAGGTGAGGAGCTGCACGCTGCCCGCGCGGATGTCCTGGTAGCGCGGGGCCATCATCTTGTCCTTGGCCGGGAGGTTCACCCAGAGCTGGAGCCCGTGGAAGAGACCGCCCGAGACGACGAGCTGCTCCGGCGGAGCCTCGATGTGCAGCAGACCGGAGCCCGCCGTCATCCACTGGGTGTCGCCGTTGGTGATGGTGCCGCCACCGCCGTTGGAGTCCTGGTGGTCGAAGATGCCGTCGATGATGTAGGTCACGGTCTCGAAGCCGCGGTGGGGGTGCCAGGGGGTGCCCTTGGGCTCGCCCGGCGCGTACTCCACCTCACCCATCTGGTCCATCATGATGAACGGGTCGAGGTGGCGGTAGTTGATGCCGGCGAACGCCCGGCGCACCGGGAATCCCTCGCCTTCGAAACCGCTCGGAGCGGTCGTGACGGCCAGCACCGGACGCGGCACGGCGTCGGCGGGAGCGGTCACACGGGGCAGCGTCAACGGGTTCTCGACGGTCACTGCGGGCATGGTCGGTACCTCCTTGTGGGACCACTTTAGTTGAGCGTTGAACTTTCTGCCACCCACAACAGAGCGGGCCCGGAGGAAATTCCCTCCGGGCCCGCCACGGGACGACTCACTCGTCAGCCGCCGTACATGCGGCGCATCGCGAACTCGACCATCTGCTCGACGGCCTTCGCGTCGAACACCATCCGGTGCTCGCCCTCCATGTCGACCACGAAGCCGTAGCCGGTCGGAAGGAGGTCGATCACCTCGGCGCCGGTGATCACGAAGTACTTGGACTCCTTGCCCGCGTACCGCCGCAACTCCTTGAGCGAGGTGAACATCGGGATCACCGGCTGCTGGGTGTTGTGCAGGGCGAGGAAGCCCGGGGTGTCGCCGCGCGGGCAGTACACCTTGGACGTGGCGAACACCTGCTGGAAGTCCTCGGCGGACATCGAGCCCGTGGTGAACGCGCGCACCGCGTCCGCGAGGGAGGGCGGGGACGGCTCGGGGTAGAGCGGCGGCTGCTGGCCGTATCCGCCGACACCGCCGGGCATCTGCTGCTGCGGTGGGACGTACTGCTGCTGAGCGCCCACGTTCTGGTCGTAGCCGTACATGCGCGCCACCCTACCGAGCCACCCCGCCCGCGTGGCCTACGGAGCCTGAACCTCACGCGTCAGACGGGAAGTCCAGGGACACCAGCAGCCCCTCGGCAGGAAGGCGCCGCCCGCCTCGTCGAGGACCGCGAGGCCGCCGAACCTGGTCAGAAGTCGTCGCAGTGTGCCTCCGCGCACGGAGTGGAGAGAGGTCGTCACGGAACGAATCCGTGAGATCACTCGGAGAGCTCGTTCCGGAGGCGCGGATTCACCCGGCCGGGCGGGCGCACGGTGAGGCACGGCGGCGAGCACGGAGGGGGGCGGCGGGGTTGCTTCTTATTACCGACGGGTAGCATCATCGGAGCTACT
This sequence comes from Streptomyces sp. NPDC005004, assembly GCF_053600675.1. Classification (NCBI taxonomy): domain Bacteria; kingdom Bacillati; phylum Actinomycetota; class Actinomycetes; order Kitasatosporales; family Streptomycetaceae; genus Streptomyces; species Streptomyces sp. NPDC005004. Next base: position 139,061 of record NZ_JBSGAH010000002.1, on the reverse strand, counting down.
AGTTGGTACGTGAACCAGATGCGAGGAGTCAGTGCCTCGCCGAGACCTGACGGAGTCACCATGGGGCACTACAAGTCCAATCTCCGCGACATCGAGTTCAACCTCTTCGAAGTCCTCGGCCGCGACAAGCTGTACGGCACCGGCCCGTTCGAGGAGATGGACACCGACACCGCCAAGTCCGTCCTGGCGGAGCTGACCCGGCTCTCGGAGAACGAGCTGGCGGAGTCGTTCGCGGACGCCGACCGCAACCCCCCGGTCTTCGACCCCGAGACGAACACCGCGCCGGTCCCCGAGACGTTCAAGAAGAGCTACAAGGCCTTCATGGACTCCGAGTACTGGCGGCTCGGCCTGCCCGAGGAGATCGGCGGCACCAACACCCCGCCGTCCCTGATCTGGGCGTACGCGGAGCTGGTGCTCGGCGCCAACCCGGCCATCTGGATGTACTCCTCCGGCCCGGCGTTCGCGCGCATCCTCTTCGAGGAGGGCACCGAGGAGCAGAAGCAGTGGGCGAAGATCGCGGTCGAGAAGACCTGGGGCTCCACCATGGTCCTGACCGAGCCGGACGCCGGTTCGGACGTGGGCGCCGGGCGCACCAAGGCCGTGCGGCAGGAGGACGGCTCCTGGCACATCGAGGGCGTGAAGCGCTTCATCACCTCCGGTGAGCACGACATGGAGGAGAACATCCTCCACTACGTCCTCGCCCGTCCCGAGGGTGCCGGTCCCGGAACCAAGGGCCTGTCCCTCTTCCTCGTCCCGAAGTTCCTCTTCGACGGCGAGTCCGGCGAGCTGGGCGAGCGCAACGGCGTCTACGCGACCAACGTCGAGCACAAGATGGGCCTCAAGGCGTCCAACACCTGCGAGATGACCTTCGGCGACCGTCACCCCGCCAAGGGCTGGCTGATCGGCGACAAGCACGACGGCATCCGCCAGATGTTCCGCATCATCGAGTTCGCCCGCATGATGGTCGGCACGAAGGCGATCTCCACGCTGTCGACGGGCTACCTCAACGCGCTGGAGTACGCCAAGGAGCGCGTCCAGGGTCCCGACCTGGCGAACTTCATGGACAAGACCGCGCCCAAGGTCACCATCACGCACCACCCCGACGTGCGCCGCTCGCTGATCACGCAGAAGGCGTACGCGGAGGGTATGCGCGCCCTCGTCCTCCACACCGCCTCGGTCCAGGACGCGATCGCGGTCAAGGAGGCGGCCGGCGAGGACGCCTCCACCGAGCACGCGCTGAACGACCTGCTCCTGCCGATCGTCAAGGGCTACGGCTCCGAGAAGGGCTACGAGCAGCTCGCGCAGTCGCTCCAGACCTTCGGCGGCTCCGGGTTCCTCCAGGAGTACCCGATCGAGCAGTACATCCGCGACGCCAAGATCGACACTCTCTACGAGGGCACCACCGCGATCCAGGGCCAGGACTTCTTCTTCCGGAAGATCGTCCGCAACCAGGGCGCCGCGCTGAACTCCCTCGCCGAGGACATCAAGAAGTTCCTGGCGCTCGGCACCGGCGGCGAGGAGCTGGCGGGCGCCCGCGAGCACCTGGCCAAGGCGGCCGTGGAGCTGGAGGCCATCGTCGGTCTGATGCTGACCGACCTCGCGGCCACCGAGCAGGACGTCAAGAACATCTACAAGGTGGGCCTCAACACCACCCGCCTGCTGATGGCCTCCGGCGACGTGATCGTCGGCTACCTGCTGCTGCGCGGTGCGGCCGTCGCCGCCGAGAAGCTGCAGACCGCGTCCGCCAAGGACAAGGCGTTCTACACCGGCAAGATCGCGGCGGCGAAGTTCTTCGCGGCCAACGTCCTGCCCGGCGTGACCCTGGCGCGCAAGGTCGCGGGCACCGTCGACCTGGACCTGATGGAACTGGACGAGGCGGCCTTCTAAGCTCTCGCACTCCGGCTCTTCCCCAACTGCCGCGGGCCCGCTCCCCTCTTGCCGGGAGCGGGCCCGCGCACGTCGTTAAGGTAAACGCCATGAGCGCACCGTCCCGCTTCGACCGCGGCCACACCGACGACCTGATGAGCTTCCTCGCGGCGAGTCCCACGCCGTACCACGCGGTGGCGAACGCCGCCGCGCGGCTGGAGAAGGCGGGCTTCCGCCAGGTCGCCGAGACCGACGCCTGGGACACCCCGGCCGGCACCGGCACCGGCGGCCGGTACGTGCTGCGCGGCGGCGCGATCATCGCCTGGTACGTCCCCGAGGGCGCCGAGCCGCACACCCCGTTCCGGATCGTCGGGGCGCACACCGACTCCCCGAGCCTCAGGATCAAGCCGCAGCCGGACAGCGGCGCGCACGGCTTCCGGCAGGTCGCGGTGGAGATCTACGGCGGCCCGCTGATGAACTCCTGGCTCGACCGCGACCTGGGCCTCGCCGGGCGCCTCAGCCTGCGCGACGGCAGCACGGCTCTGGTGAACGTGGACCGGGCGCTGCTGCGTGTGCCGCAGCTCGCCATCCACCTGGACCGCACGGTGAGCACCGACGGTCTCAAGCTCGACAAGCAGCGCCACCTCCAGCCCGTGTGGGGCCTCGGGGACGACGTGCGCGAGGGAGATCTGATCGCCTTCCTGGAGGACGAGGCCGGTCTCGAACGCGGCTCGGTCACCGGCTGGGACCTGATGGCGTACCCCGTCGAGCCGCCCGCCTACCTCGGCCGGGACCGCGAGCTGGTCGCGGGCCCCCGCATGGACAACCTGCTCTCCGTGCACGCCGGTACGGCCGCCCTGATCGCCGCCGCGACCTCCGGCGACGCGCTCCCGCACATCCCCGTGCTCGCCGCCTTCGACCACGAGGAGACCGGCTCGCAGTCCGACACCGGCGCCGACGGCCCGCTCCTCGGCACCGTCCTGGAGCGTTCCGTGCTCGCCCGGGGCGGCACCTTCGAGGACCGCGCCCGCGCCTTCGCCGGAACCGTCTGTCTCTCCTCCGACACCGGCCACGCCGTGCACCCCAACTACGCGGAGCGGCACGACCCGACGCACCACCCGCGCCTGAACGGCGGCCCGATCCTCAAGGTGAACGTCAACAACCGCTACGCCACGGACGGTTCAGGACGCGCGCTGTTCGCCGCCGCGTGCGAGCGGGCCGGAGTGCCGTACCAGACCTTCGTCTCGCACAACTCGATGCCCTGCGGCACCACCATCGGACCGATCACCGCGGCACGGCACGGCATCACCACGGTCGACATCGGCGTGGCGATCTTGTCCATGCACAGCGTGCGCGAACTGTGCGGCGCCGACGACCCGTTCCTCCTCGCGAACGCCCTCGCGGCCTTCCTGGAGGGCTAGTCGGCGTGATGCCGGGTACCCGAGCGGGACCGGAGATTCCGGAACCGTGAAGGGGAGGCGAGTCCGCATGGGCCTCGGAGGCTGCATCATCCTGATTGCCGTGGGTGCGATCCTCACGTTCGCCACCGACTGGCACATGAACGGGGTCAACCTCGACCTGGTCGGTGTCATCTTCATGGCCACCGGCCTGATCGGCCTGGCCACGTTCAGCGGGATCGCGCGCCGCCGGCGCGTGGTGGTGCCCCCGACGACCCCGGTCGTCGAGGAGGAACCGCACCACCACCACGCGCACCGCGACGGATACAACGACGGCTACGGCGTCTGAGCGGCCGGGAGCCGATAAGTCCCGGCCGCGCGAGTCCTAGCGCTCGTCCATACCGGCCAGCACCAACGGCAGCCGGTCCGCGCCCGCTTCGGTGAGGCGGACCGGCACGCCCCAGTCCTGCTGGTGGACATGGCAGGCCGGGTACTCGTTGGCCGGGTCGTCGTCGCAGGACGCCGCCATCGCCGAGACGTGCAGCACGCCCTCGGTGACGGCCGGGTTCAGCTCCAGCTCGCGGCTCAGGTCCGTGTCCGCGCCCTCGCCCTTGAGCAGCAGCTCGGGCGGGGTGGAGGAGACCAGGAGCCGGGTCGAGGGGCCGTAGCGCAGGTCGAGCTTCTGGCCCGCCGGGGCCTGGAAGATCACGTCCAGGAGCAGCCGTCCCGGGGCCACCTCGGTCGCGGCGCGCTGGGTGCGGTGGGCGACCGCCTCCACCCGGACCGCCTCCTCGGGCAGCCGCAGCCGGGTCAGCCGGTGCCGCGCCGACTCCACGACCACGATGTCCTCGCCCACCAGCACGGCGTCGCTCGGCTCGCGCAGATCGGTCGCGAGCGTGGTGACCTCGCCGGTCGCGGGGTCGAAGCGGCGCAGGGCGTGGTTGTAGGTGTCCGCGACGGCGACCGAGCCGTCCGGCAGCGCGGTGACGCCCAACGGGTGCTGGAAAAGCGCCTGTTCGGCGGCGCCGTCGCGGTGTCCGAAGTCGAAGAGGCCGGTGCCGACCGCCGTGTGCACATGACCGTCCAGGTCCACCCAGCGCAGCGCGGAGGTCTCGGAGTCCGCGAGCCAGAGGCGGTCCTCGGTCGCGGCGAGACCGGAGGGCTGCGCGAACCACGCCTCGGTGCCGGGACCGTCGACCAGACCCTCGTTGGTGGTTCCGGCCGCGACCTCGACGGTGCCCGCCCGCGGGTCGTACGTCCACAGCTGGTGGACGCCCGCCATCGCGATCCACACCTTGCCGCCGAAGACGGCCACGTCCCACGGGGAGGACAGCGCGGTCTCCCGGGCCGGGCCCGAGGTCGGGTTGCCCTGCATCCACTGCTTGCCGGTGCCCGCCAGGGTGGTGACCTCGCCGGTCGCGAGGTCGAGGCGGCGCAGGGCGTGGTTGACGGTGTCGGCGACGACCACGGTGCCGTCGTCGAGGAGCGCGAGGCCCTGCGGCTCGTTGAAGGACGCCTGTGCGGCGCCGCCGTCCGCCAGGCCCCGGTCGCCGGAGCCGATGCGGCGCACGACGCTCTCGCCGTCCGCCTCCAGCTCGACCAGCTGGTGCCGGGTGGTGTCGCTGACCAGGAAGTTCCCGGAGGGCAGCAGCAGCGCCTTGCCGGGGAAGCGGAGCACGGTCGGCTCGGGCTCGGGCGCCACGTAGGGGCCGTCGCCGCGGCGCAGGGTGCCCTTGGCCTCGTGCTCGGCCTCCAGCTCCTCGACCAGCTTCTCGATCGCGTGCGCGTGCCCCTCACCGGCGTGCTGCGCGACGACGTACCCCTCGGGGTCGATCACCACGAGCGTCGGCCAGGCGCGGACCGCGTACTGCTTCCAGGTGGCCAGCTCCGGGTCGTCCAGCACCGGGTGCTCCACGCCGTACCGCTCGACCGCGTCCACCACGGCCTGGTGCTCGGCCTCGTGCACGAACTTCGGCGAGTGCACGCCGATGATCACCACGGTGTCCCGGTGCCGCTCCTCCAGCTCGCGCAGCTCGTCCAGGACGTGCAGGCAGTTGATGCAGCAGAAGGTCCAGAAGTCCAGGACGACGATGCGTCCACGCAGGTCGGCGAGGGTGTACTGCTGGTCGCCCGTGTTCAGCCAGCCACCCTTGCCGATCAGCTCGGGGGCGCGGACACGGGTACGACGGGGTGCGGAGTCGGTCATGTGTCAAGGGTGCCACTCCCGTGCGAACACCCCGTAACCGCCGTACGACGTCACACCCGGCACGCGCCCGGTCACCGGCGGGCGGGCCCGGGCGGGCGCCCGGTCACCAGCGGGCGAGCAGGGTCTCCTCGCCGTCCCGGTAGCGGTACATCCAGGTGCTCCCGGGCGCGACCGTCCCGCTGAGATAGCCGACGACCGGCTCCCGCTGCACGGCGCTGTCCAGGTCCCCGAGCAGCCGCAGGGCCTCGGCGACGGGGAAGAAGGCTGCCCGCTCGATGTCGCTGTCCTCCGGCGCGACCTCCCCCTCCCACCGGTCGACCTCGAAGGCGATCGCCAGCGCGGAGGGGTGGCTCTCGGAGTCGATGTGCAGGAGGAACGCGGTGCGCACCGGGTCGCCCACCAGGAGCCCGGTCTCCTCGCGCAGCTCGCGCCGGAGCGCCTCGTGCATCAGCTCGCCGTCCTCGACCCCGCCGCCGGGCAGCGACCAGAGCGGCTCGCCGTGGGCGCCGAGGGCCTCCCGGACGAGCAGGACCTCCTCGCCCCGGCGGACGATGCCGATGACGAGCTGCACCCGGGGCACCGGAGCCTTCGACTTCGCTGTCATACAGCCGACCGTACGGGACCGGGTCAGTCGAGCGCGTGGCCCGTCGTCGCGTCCACGTGGTCCGGGATCTCCTCGTGCCGGTCGCCCACGCTGAGCGTGCCGGTGGGTTCAAGGAGCAGGATCTCGGTGGGGACGGGAGCGTACGGCTTGTGCTCGGTGCCGCGCGGGACGGTGAAGACGGATCCCCTGGGCAGTTTCACGGTGCGCTCGCCCGCCGGCTCGCGCAGGGAGATGTGCAGCTCGCCGGAGAGCACGAGGAAGAACTCGTCGGTGTCGTCGTGCGCGTGCCAGAGGTGTTCACCCTCGACCTTGGCGACCCGGACGTCGTAGTCGTTGACCGACGTGACGATGCGCGGGCTCCACTGGTCGGAGAAGGAGGCGAGGACCGTCTCCAGGGACTGGGGTTCGCTGGTTGCCATGGCTCCATGCTGCGGGTGCGCGCCGGGGTCGCACGAGTGCTAGGAATCGCACATGGCGCAAGAATCCTCTCAGCCTGCGGAGCGGGTGCGCCCGCACCGGGTCGCCGTGATCGTGGACGAGGGCACCAACCCCTTCGAGGTGGGCGTCGCCACCGAGCTGTTCGGGCTGCCCCGCCCCGAGCTGGGGCTGCCTGGACCGCTGTACGAGGTCACGCTGTGCACGCCCGCTCCCGAGGTGCGGATGAACCACGGCTTCTTCACCCTGGCCGGGGTGCCGGGCCTGGAGGCGGTGGCGGAGGCGGACACCCTGATCGTGCCGGGCCGCCCGGACAACGTGGTCCCGCGGCGCCCCGCGGTCCTGGACGCCATCCGCGACGCGCACGCGCGCGGCACCCGCCTCGTCAGCTTCTGCACCGGCGCCTTCGCGCTGGCGGAGGCGGGCCTCCTCGACGGCCGCCGGGCGTCCACCCACTGGCGCTGGGTGGACGCCTTCCGGGAGCTGCACCCGAAGGTCCTGCTGGAACCGGACGTGCTCTACGTGGACGACGGCGACGTGCTCACCGCGTCGGGCAGCGCCGCCGCGCTCGACCTCGGCCTGCACATCTGGCGCCTCGACCACGGCGCGGAACTGGCCAACGCCGTCTCCCGCCGTCTGGTCTTCGCCGCCCACCGCGACGGCGGGCAACGGCAGTTCGTGGAGCGCCCGGTGCCCGAGATCCCCGACGGCTCGCTCGGCCCGCTGCTGGCGTGGGCGCAGGAACGGCTCGGTGAGCCCCTGACGGTGGCGGACCTGGCCGCCCGCGCGGCGCTCTCCCCGGCCACCCTGCACCGCCGCTTCCGCAGCCGGCTCGGGACGACCCCGCTGGCCTGGCTCACCGGCGAGCGGGTGGCGCTGGCCTGCCGGCTGATCGAACGGGGCGAGCTGCGCCTGGACGTGGTGGCGGCGCGCAGCGGGCTCGGTACGGCGGCCACTCTGCGGGCCCGGCTGCGCCGGGAGACGGGGCTGAGCCCCTCGGAGTACCGCAGGCGCTTCGGTCCGCCGGGCGGGCGGTGAGGAAGGGTCCCCACCGGGGAACCGTTCCGTCATGAGATTCCTCGTACGCGACCGCATCTTCGGCATCGGTGACGACTACTGGATCGAGGACGACCAGGGCCGCAAGGTCTACCTCGTCGACGGCAAGGCCCTCCGGCTGCGCGACACCTTCGAGCTGAAGGACGCCGAGGGCCGGGTGCTGATCGACATCCACAAGAAGATGTTCGCCCTGCGCGACACGATGGTCATCGAACGGGACGGCGAGGGCCTGGCCACCGTCAAGCGCAAGCACCTCTCCCTGCTGCGCAACCACTACCGCGTCCGCCTGGCCGACGGCACCGAACTCGACGTCAGCGGCAAGATCCTCGACCGCGAGTTCGCGATCGAGTACGACGGTGAACTCCTCGCCGTGATCTCCCGCCGTCTGCTGACGGTGCGGGAGACCTACGGCGTGGACGTCGTACGGGACGACGCGGATCCGGCGCTGCTGATCGCGGTGGCGGTGTGTGTGATCCACCTGGCGGAGAAGGAGCGGGAGGAAGGCTAGGGCCTGTCTGACAAGCCCTGGCGGGGGTTCTCGCCGGGGCCGTACGGGGGCTCCAGGCCGAGCACCCGGTCCTTGAGGGCGGGGAACTGCTCGCGGGTCTCGGCGACCTTCGCGGGGTCGAACTCGACCGTCAGGACCTCCTCGTCCGGGCCCGCCTCGGCCAGCACCTCGCCCCAGGGATCCACCACGACCGAGTGACCCGCCTGCGGAACTCCGGCATGCGTCCCGGCCGTTCCACAGGCGAGCACGAACGCCTGGTTCTCGACCGCCCGCGCCCGGGCCAGCAGCGTCCAGTGCGCGCGCCGCCGTTCGGGCCAGCCTGCCGGGAGGACCAGGGTCTCGGCACCGGCGGCGGTCAGGGAGCGGAAGAGTTCGGGAAAGCGGAGGTCGTAGCAGGTGCCCAGGCCGAGGGTGGTCTCCGGCAACCGGACGGTGACCAGCTCGCTGCCCGCGCCCATCAGCACGGCCTCGCCCCGGTCGAAGCCGAAGCGGTGGATCTTGCGGTAGGCGGCCGCGAGGTCGCCGGAGGGGGAGAAGACGAGCGAGGTGTTGTAGAGCGGGCCCTCAGGGTCGCGCTCTGGGATCGACCCGGCATGCAGCCACACGCCCGCGTCCGCGGCGGCCTTGGCCATCGCCTCGTAGGTGGGACCCTCCAGCGGCTCGGCCTCGGAGCCGAAGTCCTCGTAGGCGAAGGCGCCGGTGGTCCACAGTTCGGGCAGGACCACGAGGTCGGCACCGGCCTGCTCGCGCACCAGTGCGACCGCGCGTTGTCGCCGGTCAGCGACCGATTCACGCTCGTCCACGGCGATCTGGATCAGCGAGGCGCGCACACTACCACCGTCCTGGCATTCGAGTCGTTCCCACGGGCCTACGATCGTCACACGAAAGCACTGCCGGGGGGTATCGGAGCAGCGTAACTTGGGGGTCTCCCCCGCTCGTGCGAAGCCGCGGGCACGGGGAGTTTCCAGACCGCCGAGTGCAGCCGCCGCCCGCTGGCAAAGCCGTTCGATTCTGCCCGTGTACCGACCGCCGAGGGGTTCCCGTTCCGTGAGTCTGCATCCCACCCTCCAGCCCTACGCCGATGCCTGGACCCACTCCGTCGACGCGATATCCGAGCTGGTCAACCCACTGGTCGAGGGGGAGTGGAACCGGCGTACGCCATGCCCCGGCTGGTCGGTGCGGGACGTGGTCTCGCACGTCATCGGCCTGGACTGCGAGATGCTCGGCGACCCCCGGCCCATCCACGCGCTGCCCCGCGACCTCTTCCACGTCACCAACGAGCACCAGCGGTACATGGAGATGCAGGTCGACGTGCGCCGCCATCACACGGCGCCGGAGATGACGTCCGAGCTGGAGTACACGATCATCCGGCGCAACCGTCAGCTCCGCAACGAGTCCCGCGAGCCGGGCACGCTGGTGCGCGGTCCGTTCGGCAAGGAGATCACCCTCGAAGAGGCCATGCGGCGGCGGGCGTTCGACGTCTGGGTCCACGAGCAGGACCTCCGCACCGCCCTCGGGCGCCCCGGCAACCTCGACTCCCCGGGCGCCCACGTCACCCGCGACCTGCTCCTCCTCGCACTCCCCAAGGTCGTCGCCAAGCACGCGGAGGCGCCCCGCAGTTCGGCCATCGTCTTCGACGTCCACGGCCCGCTGGAATTCCTCCGCACCATCCGCGTGGACATCCAGGGCCGGGGCACCCTCGAAACCTCCCCCGCCCTCGGCCCCGCCGCCTCCTTCGCCCTGGACTGGGAGACGTACTTCAAGCTCGCCTGCGGCCGCGTGACCCCGGAGTCGGTGGCGGACCGGCTGAAGACGGAGGGCGACCCGGAACTGGTGTCGGCGATCCTGCGGAACTTCTCCGTGACGCCGTAGCCTCGGCCTCCGGCGGTTCGGCGGAGGCGGGTGGGGTGGGCCGGGGCTCGGTGGGGCGGCTGCCGGGGCAATTCGCGTGCCTCCTCACCTCCCGCCCCGTTAGCGTGCCGCGCATGGCGACCGACGCGACGCACGGCACAGCGCAGGGCATCCCGGCCGACGCGGTGGAAGGTCCGCCGTCACCGCATCACCGGCTCACCTTCCACGGGCCCCTCTCCGAGCCCCGCGCCGACGCGCTGGTACGGCGGCTCGCCGCGACCCGCCCCCGCACCGTGCTCGACATCGGCTGTGGCTGGGGGGAGTTGCTGCTCCGGGTCCTGGCGGCCGTACCCGGGGCGCGGGGTACGGGGATCGACCTGGACGAGGCGGACCTGACGCGAGGGCGCCGCGAGGCCGAAGCACGGGGGCTCGCCGCGCGGGTGGACTTCCTGGCCGAGTCCGCCACCGGCACCCGCCGCGGGCCCGCCGACCTGGTGCTGTGCGTGGGCTCCAGCCAGGCGCTGAGTACGGCCGGGTCCCCCACCGCCGAGGCACTCCGCGAGCTACGGCGCCTCGTGGCGGACGGCGGTCGTGTCCTGCTCGGCGAGGGCTTCTGGGAACGGCCGCCCACCGACACCGAGCTGGCCGGCATGTGGCCCGGCGCCTCGTCCGACGACCACCACGGCCTCCCCGCCCTCCTCGATCTCGCCGTGACAGCGGGCTTCCGCCCCGAGTGGACGGAGACGGCGACCCTCGCGGAATGGGAGGCGTTCGAATCGGCGTACCAGGCGGACCAGGAGGTCTGGCTCGCGACGCACCCCGACCGTCCGGAGGCGGGTTCCGTCCGCGAACGGCTGGACCGGCATCGGGGGCAGTGGATGAGCTATCGGGGGGTGCTGGGGCTGGCGTACCTGACGCTCGTGCCGGTGGCCGGGGGCACCGGGCGGGGCTGACGCGGGGGATGCCGGGGCCGGCGGGAGATGCCTGGGGCGGCGGGCGCCGCGTGCAGGGCCGCGCCCGCTCGGGTCGCCCGGCACCCGCCCCTGCCGCGCCACCCGTACCGGCGTCGTCCGTTGGTGATCACACCGCCCGTACGGGAAGCCGCGTCACCCGACCTGAGGTCTCTCACGCCGCAGGCACATGCACCGTCTCCACCCGGCTCGCCACCAGCCGCTCACGCTCACGCCGGGCCGCGCGCCCGCGCAGGCGGAGGATCTGGACGATGCCCACCGCCTGGAGGACGAAGACCGCGGAGAAGGCGATCGCGTAGTCGTCGCCGGTGGCGTCGAGGAGGACGCCGATGGCGAAGAGGGTGGTCATGGAGGCGATGAAGCCGCCCATGTTGGTGATGCCGGAAGCGGTGCCCTGCCGCTCGGGCGGGTTGGCGGGGCGGGCGAAGTCGAAGCCGAGCATCGAGGCGGGGCCGCACGCGCCGAGGACGACGCAGAGGACGAGGAGCAGCGCCATGGGGGCGCGGTCGCCGGGCCAGGCGAGGGTGAGCGCCCAGAGCAGGGCGGTCGCGGCGACCGTACCGAGGGCGAGCGGCAGCCGGGCCGTGTGGTGCCGCGCGACGATCTGGCCGTAGACGAGTCCGACGACCATGTTGGACAGGACGACCAGGGTGAGGAGTTCACCCGCCACGGCGCGGCTGAGCCCCTGCGCCTCGACCAGGAACGGCAGGCCCCACAGCAGCAGGAACACCATCGCCGGGAACTGGGTCGTGAAGTGCACCCACATGCCGAGCCGGGTGCCCGGCTCCCGCCAGGACTCGGCGATCTGACGGCGGACGTAGGCGGCGCCCCGGTGCGAGGACGGCTCGGGCTCGTGCCCCTCGGGGTGGTCCTTGAGGAACAGCAGCGTCAGGACCAGCACGACCACACCCGCGAGCGCGCTGCCCGCGAACGCCGGGGTCCAGCCGAGCCCGTGCAGCAGCCGGGCGAGGACGAGGGTGGAGACGAGGTTGCCCGCCATGCCGGCCAGCGCCGCGAGCTGCGCGATCATCGGGCCGCGCCGCGCCGGGAACCACCGCGTGCCGAGCCGCAGCACGCTGATGAAGGTCATCGCGTCGCCGCAGCCGAGCAGGGCGCGGGAGGCGAGCGCGGTGCCGTAGGAGGGGGAGAAGGCGAAGCCGAGCTGACCCGCGGTGAAGAGGACGGCGCCGATGCACAGCACCTTCTTGGTACCGAGCCGGTCGACCAGGAGGCCGACGGGTATCTGCATCCCCGCGTACACCAGCAGCTGCAGGATCGAGAACGTCGACAGCTCGGAGGCGCCGACGTGGAAACGGTCGGCCGCGTCCAGTCCCGCGACACCGAGCGAGGTACGGAAGATGACGGCCACGAAGTAGACCGCCACGCCTATGCACCACACGGCGACCGCGCGCCCGCCGCCCGGCGGATCACCCGGCAGGACACGGCTCCCCGCGTCGGCTCGCGTGCTCATCGCACCTCCCCGCGCGCCAGGTGGGAGAACCACCCCACGTGCCGGTGCACGATCCCGACCGCCGCCTCCGCGTCGCCGGAGCGCAGCGCGTCCAGGATCTCCGCGTGCTCGGTGAGCGTCTTGGCGATGCGGTCCGGGTGGGAGTACATGACGGCGACGCCCATCCTCAACTGCCGGTCGCGCAACTGGTCGTAGAGGCGGGAGAGGATCTCGTTCCCCCCACTGCGCACGATCTCGGCGTGGAAGCGGCGGTCGGTGACGGCGGCCGCGGCGAAGTCACCGGCGGCGGCCTGCTCCCGCTGCCGCTCCAGCAGCTCGGTCAGCCGCTCCAGCAGACCGGGCGGGGCGGGTACGGCCTTGCGGGCGGCGTGCTCCTCGACGAGCAGCCGGGTCTCCACCACGTCCGCGATCTCCTGCGCGGAGACGGGCAGGACCAGGGCGCCCTTCTTCGGGTACAGCCGCAGCAGCCCCTCCGCCTCCAGGCGCAGCAGTGCCTCGCGGACGGGGGTGCGCGAGACACCCACCGCCTCGGCCAGCTCACCCTCGGTGAGGAGGGTGCCGCCCTCGTAGCTGCGATCGAGGACGCCTTGCTTGACGTGGGCGTATACACGTTCGGCGGCGGGTGGCTGCCGGGTGGCCGTTTGCATGTCCACAGGATAGATACAACAGGCGGACAGCGGGGAGGGCCGTCCACCATGCGGACCGGATCGCGGTGCCCGGAAAAGTCGGCGGAAAAATCTCTCCGTGTCGCGCAACCATCCACACCCCACGGGTGTCACACACGTGCGGCCCCACTTTCATGCCACCTCAACCAGGCCGCTTTTTATAGGGCATTCAAGACAATCGAGGTATTCCGCTTTGATTACCGGCATCAAGGGCTCCCGCCTCCGCAAGGCCGCCGCCGTCGCCGTGACGTCCGGCGCCCTGCTCACCACCGGTGCCCTCACCGCTGCCCCCGCGCAGGCCGTCACCAAGCCCTCGATCGTGGCCAAGGGCGGCTTCGTGATGAACAACGCGACGGGTACGTCGCTGTTCACCAAGGCCGCGGACACCCGCCGTTCCACCGGCTCCACCACCAAGATCATGACCGCGAAGGTCGTGCTGGCGCAGCCGAACCTCAACCTGGACACCAAGGTCACGATCCCGAAGGGCGCCAGCGACTACATCGTCGCCAACAACGCGTCCTCGGCCGGTCTGATCGTCGGCGACAAGGTCACCGTCCGTCAGCTCCTCTACGGGCTGATGCTGCCGTCCGGCTGCGACGCGGCCTACGTCCTCGCGGACAAGTTCGGCTCGGGCAGCACCCACACCGCCCGCGTGAACTCCTTCCTCGGCAAGATGAACGCCGCCGCGAAGAGCCTGAAGCTGACGAACACGCACTTCGACTCGTTCGACGGCATCGGCAAGGGTTCCAACTACTCGACGCCGCGCGACCTGACGAAGATCGCCAGCAGCGCGATGAAGAACTCCACGTTCCGCTCGATCGTCAAAACCAAGTCGTACACGGCCAAGACGACCACCAAGAGCGGCAGCACGCGCACGATGAAGGCGTGGACCAACACCAACACGCTGCTCAGCAACTACAGCGGCACCATCGGTGTGAAGACCGGCTCGGGCCCCGAGGCCAAGTACTGCCTGGTCTTCGCCGCCACCCGCAACGGCAAGACGGTCATCGGCACGGTGCTCGCCTCCACGTCCGTCGCCCAGCGCGAGACGGACGCCAAGAAGCTCCTGAACTACGGCTTCGCCAAGTAACGCCACCCGCAGACCGGGGGGAGGGGCCCGCCGCAGCCGAGTCGGCAGCGGCGGGCCCCCTGGCATTTGCGAATTCCTCCCTCACCTGTGCCAGCGCGCTCGCCCGCCCGCCACGCCACCACCGCCACCGTCCTGGCCGACAGGCGTGAGCGGCTGTCCGTGACGGAAGACGTCTGGACCGTGGCGGTCGTCATCGCCCCGGTCCTCGTCGAGAAGGGGGAACTCCGTGAGCCCCTCGAATCCAGCGCTGCCCGCACCGGGTTGACGGTCCGTCGGGTCAACGAATGTCTGCGCCTGCTCCGCAAACACGCCTGTAGTCGCGCTCGTGGAGGGGCGGAGAACGGGGCGCCGGTTTATGTACTCAGTCAGAGCTGAGTGGTGCCGAGAAAATGCCGAGACAGTGACCGGAGGTCACTGTCTCGGCATTTCCGCAGGCCAAAGGGCGCACTATGCCCAGGTCATCAACCGCTTCGGCTGTTCCAGGATCGCCGCCACGTCCGCCAGGAACCTGGAGCCCAGTTCGCCGTCGACCAGGCGGTGGTCGAAGGAGAGCGCGAGCGTGGTGACCTGACGGGGCTTGATCTTGCCCTTGTGGACCCAGGGCTGGAGCTTGATCGCGCCGACCGCGAGGATCGCGGACTCGCCCGGATTGAGAATGGGCGTACCGGTGTCGACGCCGAAGACGCCGACGTTGGTGATGGTGATGGTGCCGCCCTGCATGGCCGCCGGGGAGGTCTTGCCCTCGCGGGCCGTCGTCACCAGGTCGCCCAGCGCCTCGGAGAGCTGCGGAAGCGTCTTGGTGTGGGCGTCCTTGATGTTCGGCACGATCAGACCGCGCGGAGTGGCCGCGGCGATACCCAGGTTGACGTAGTGCTTGAGCACGATCTCCTGGGCGGCCTCGTCCCAGGACGCGTTGATGTCCGGGTTGCGGCGGATCGCCACCAGGATCGCCTTGGCGATCAGCAGCAGCGGGTTGACCCGCAGCCCCGCGAACTCCTTGTCCTGCTTGAGCTCCTCGACCAGCTTCATCGTCCGCGTCACGTCCACCGTCACGAACTCCGTGACGTGCGGCGCCGTGAACGCCGAGCCGACCATCGCCTGCGCGGTCGCCTTGCGGACCCCCTTGACCGGGACACGGGTCTCGCGGGCGGTGTCGTACGTGGCTACGGGCGTCGCGGGCGCGGCGGGAGCCGCGGGCGCCTCGGTCACCGGCTCCGCCGGGGCCACCGCAGCGTGCACGTCCTCGCGGGTGATGATCCCGTCCGGGCCGGAGGGCGTCACGGTGGCGAGGTCGACGCCCAGGTCCTTGGCCAGCTTGCGCACCGGCGGCTTGGCCAGCGGGCGCTCCTTCACGGGGGCGGGCGCGGACGGCGCCGCACCGTGGCCGTTCAGCTCGGACTGCACCGCCTGCGCGGCCGCCGACACCGTCACCTCGGGGCCCTTGCGCGGGCGCCGCTTGGTGGAGGACGCCGCCACGCCGTACCCGACGAGGACCGGCTGACGCTTCTGCGGCTCGGCCTCCTCGGCGGCAGCGGGAGCGGCCACCACCTCGGGCTCCACCACCGCGGGCGCCTCACCGCCCGACACGTCCACCGCGATGATCGACGTGCCCACGTCCACCGTCGTCCCCTCGGGGAAGCGCAGCTCGCGCACCACCCCGTCGTAGGGGATGGGGAGCTCGACGGCCGCCTTGGCGGTCTCGACCTCGCACACCACCTGGCCGTCGGTGACCTTGTCGCCCACCTGCACGTACCACTTGAGGATCTCGGCCTCGGTGAGCCCCTCGCCCACGTCCGGCATCTTGAACTCGCGCACGGAAGCTTCCGTCATCGTCGTCACGAAAACCTTCCTCAGTACGCCAGGGCGCGGTCGACGGCGTCGAGCACCCGGTCCAGGCTCGGCAGGTACTCCTCCTCCAGGCGGGCCGGCGGGTACGGGGCGTGGTAGCCGCCGACCCGGAGCACCGGGGCCTCCAGGTGGTAGAAGCAGCGCTCGGTGATGCGCGCGGCGATCTCCGCGCCGGAGCCGAAGAACACCGGCGCCTCGTGGACGACCACCAGGCGGCGGGTCTTCTCCACCGAGGTCTGGATCGCGTCGAAGTCCATCGGGGAGACCGAGCGCAGGTCCAGGACCTCCAGGGACTTGCCCTCCTCGGCGGCGGCGTCGGCCACCTCCTGGCAGAGCTTGACCATGGGGCCGTAGGCGGCCAGCGTCAGGTCGGTGCCCTCGCGGACCACGCGGGCCTTGTGCAGCGGGGCGGGGATCGCCTCGACGTCGACCTCGCCCTTGTCCCAGTAACGCCGCTTGGGCTCGAAGTAGATCACCGGGTCGTCGCTCTGGATGGCCTGCTGCATCATCCAGTAGGCGTCCGAGGCGTTGGACGGGCTGACGATCTTCAGGCCGGACACGTGCGCGAACAGCGCCTCGGGGGACTCCGAGTGGTGCTCGACCGCGCCGATGCCGCCGCCGTAGGGAATGCGCACGACGACGGGCATCTTGACCTTGCCCAGCGAGCGCGCGTGCATCTTGGCGAGCTGGGTGACGATCTGGTCGTACGCCGGAAAGACGAAGCCGTCGAACTGGATCTCCACCACCGGGCGGTAGCCGCGCAGGGCCAGGCCGATCGCGGTGCCGACGATGCCGGACTCGGCCAGCGGGGTGTCGATGACCCGGCTCTCGCCGAAGTCCTTCTGGAGACCGTCGGTCACCCGGAACACGCCGCCGAGCTTGCCGACGTCCTCGCCCATCACCAGGACCTTGGGGTCCGTGTCCAGGGCGCGCCGCAGCGACTCGTTGATCGCCTTGGCCAGAGCCATCTTCTCGGCCATGTCAGTTGCCCCCTTCCACGTCCGCGAACGACGCCTGGTAGGCGGCGAACTGGGCGCGCTCCTCGTCGACGAGCGCGTGCCCGTCCGCGTACACGTTCTCGAAAATGGCGAACCGGTCCGGGTCGGGCATGGCGCGGACCGCTTCGCGCACTCGTTTGCCCAACGCCTCGGACTCGGCCTCCAGTTCCGCGAAGAATCCCTCGTCCGTGTGGTTTCCGGCCTCCAGGAACCGGCGCAGCCGCAGGATCGGGTCCTTCGCCTCCCACGCCTGGCGCTCCTCGTCGCCCCGGTAGCGGGTGGGGTCGTCGGAGGTGGTGTGGGCACCCATCCGGTAGGTGAACGCCTCGACCAGGGTCGGACCCTCGCCGTCGCGGGCACGCTCCAGCGCCCAGCGGGTCACGGCGAGACAGGCCAGCACGTCGTTGCCGTCGACGCGGATGCCGGGGAAGCCGTAGCCCTGCGCGCGCTGGTAGAGCGGGACGCGGGTCTGCTTCTCGGTGGGCTCGGAGATCGCCCACTGGTTGTTCTGGCAGAAGAACACGACGGGGGCGTTGTAGACCGCGGAGAAGGTGAAGGACTCCGCCACGTCACCCTGGCTGGAGGCACCGTCGCCGAAGTAGGCGATGACGGCCGAGTCCGCGCCGTCCTTGGCCACACCCATCGCGTAGCCGGTGGCGTGCAGCGTCTGCGAGCCGATGACGATCGTGTACAGGTGGAAGTTGTTGCCGTTGGGGTCCCAGCCGCCGTTGTTCACCCCGCGGAACATGCCGAGCAGGTTGGTCGGGTCGACCCCGCGGCACCAGGCGACGCCGTGCTCGCGGTAGGTCGGGAAGACGTAGTCGTCCTCGCGGGTGGCACGGCCCGAGCCGATCTGGGCGGCCTCCTGGCCGAGCAGCGAGGCCCACAGGCCCAGCTCGCCCTGGCGCTGCAGGGCGGTGGCCTCGGCGTCGAAGCGGCGGGTGAGCACCATGTCGCGGTAGAGACCGCGCAGCTCCTCGGGGGTGATGCCGTCGACGTACGCGTCGAACTCGGCGTTCGCCACGCGCTCGCCCTCGGGCGTCAGCAACTGCACCAGCTCGGGCTCGGTGCTCTGGCGCGCGGCGGTGCGGGTGGTGCGCCTGGTGCCGGTGGTGCCGGTGCTGCCGCCGGTCTTCCCGGTCTTGCCTGCGGCGCCGCGTCGCGGCTTGCGCGCGGCACTGCTGTCCACGGTCACGTGTGCTCCTCCGTCGTTCCGGCTCCCGGGGTTGCCGGTGAGCCTGAGGTCCCCCTTGCTCGGTCGGAGCCGGGGGAGCGGCCACCTGTTCACGACCACCGGGCACGGGGTGGGTGCCACTCGGCCGGGAACAGGCGTGACAGGTGCCCCGGCGAGCGCCCTGCGACATTTACGTTACCCAGTGCTCCACATTTCTGTGAAACCCCACCTGACCTGCGATTTTGCTTGGATTTCCAAGTAAATCGACAAAGTCCGGAAGTTCCCTGGTCACAGCCTTGCAGGAGGCCGGAGCAACGGCACGTTATCCCGCTCACCCAGGTCACGGGAAGACTCCGCGCACGAGTGCGCACGGGCGTGGCGCGGAGTTCGGTGCCCGGTTCGACACCTGTTCGGCGCCCGGTTCCGCGCCGTCTCGGCGACTCCTTTTCCGGAATTCCCCGGACGCCTTCGGAAAACCGCCCCGGAGTTCACGGCGGTACATCGTGTGACCGAATGCGACCGGCGGCGACTGCCTGTGACAAGGCCCAGCTCACGGCCGCTTTTCGTGCCCTAGCATCTGCCGCGTGCAGCGCCTTTGTGTACCACCCCTCGTGCCCCACGCGCCCCCTCTTGGCGCCTTGTTACGTCTCTACGGAGCCGGTACGCCCCTCGCCTGCGAACCAGTCGACCAGGGGCTGCTCAACCGGGGATACCGGGTGCGCACCACCCGGGGGCACTACTTCCTCAAGCACCACTTCGATCCGGACACCGCCGACCCCGCCGCCATCGAGCGCCGGCATCGCGCCACCGGACGCCTGGCCGCGGTCGGCGTGCCGGTCGCCCAGCCGCTGACCCACCGCGAGGGCCGTACGGTCGCGGTGATCGGCGGGCACGCCTACGCGCTGCACCCCTGGATCGACGGCGGCCACCGGCACGGCGGCCAGCTCACCCGCGCCCAGAGCGCGCGCCTGGGCGCACTCCTCGGCGCCGTGCACGCCTGTCTGGAGCGCGTGATGCCGCCCAAGGGGCGCACCCGCCCGGCGACGAGCCCGCACCCGGTGGAGAGCGCCGACCCGGCCGACACCTACGCGCTCATCGACGACCTGCTCGGCCGCGTCAGCCGCCACCGGCCCGCCGACACCTTCGACGAACTGGCCCGCCGACGCCTGCTGGAACGCCGTGACCTGCTGGAACAACACGCGGGACGGCGTCCGCCGCGCGGCGGACCGGTGGGCTGGGTGCACGGCGACTTCCACCCGTTCAACCTGCTCTACGTCGACGACGCCCCGGCCGCCATCGTCGACTGGGACCGGCTCGGCGTGCAGCCGCGCGCGGAGGAGGCGGTCCGCGCCGCCGCGATCTTCTTTCTTCGTCCCGGCGGCACACTGGATTTGCCGAAGGTCAGGGCATACGCCCGCACGTACCGGCGCGCGGCCCGCGCCACGCCCTCGGAGCTGGCGGCGGCCGTGCACCGGGTGTGGTGGGAGCGCCTGAACGACTTCTGGATGCTGCGCTGGCACTACGAGCGCGACGACACCCGCGCCGACTGCCAGTTCCCGGCCGCCTCGGCCCTCGTGGTGTGGTGGACCCGCGAGTACGAGGCGGTCTGCGACGCCTTCACGAGCTGAGACGCCGTCACGGGCGGCCCGTCCTTCCCGGGCCCTGCGGGGCGTCCCTCACGAGCCGGGGTCCGGCTCCGGCGACCCGGGCCCCGTCACGGTGACGTCGTGGGGCCCAGGGTCGGCGGGCTTCAAGTTCCGTCGCCGCCCGCGCTGCCCTCGGTCGTGGCGCCCTGGTCGGCGGTGCCGGTCGTGGTGCCCGTGTTCGTGCCGCCGGTGTTCGTGGTGCCGGTGCTGGTGCCGCCGGTGTTCGTGGCGCCTGTGCTGGTGCCGCCGGTGTTCGACGTGCCCTGGCTCGCGCCGCCGTTGCCGGTGGTCGTGCCCTCGTCGTTCCCGCCGCTCGAACCCTGGTCCGAGCCGCCGTCGGTGGTGTCGGAGGGATCGTCCGTCGGACCCGAGGTGGTGGGTGCGGTCTGGGTCTTCGACGGCGTCCGGTAGCCGCCGCTGTAACCGCCCGAGCCGCCGCCCTGCGTGCCCGTGTTCTGGTCGGGTGCGTCGGTGGTGCCGTCGTCGGGGGTCTCGCTGGACTTGTCGTCCTTGTGGTGGGTCTTGGAGTGGCTCGGCGACGGCTTGTTCGTCGGGGTGTCGTGGCCGCCCGACTTGTTGAGCGCGAGCGCGACACCGGCCACCACCGCGACCACCGCGAGCGCGGCGAGCAGCCACAGCTTGCCCCGGCCACTGCCATGGTTGCCGTGGCCCTCGAAGCCGCCGTCGTCGCCGCGGCCGTAGCCGCCGGGCAGGATCGGCTGCGGGATCTGCGTGGTGCCGCCGCCGTACCCGCCGGACTGGGGCATCACGGTGGTGCCCGCGAAGCCGCCGGGCGGGGTGTGCCGGGCCTCGGGCGCGTCCACCGGCCCGGTGTTCCAGGTGCCGGTGTGGCTGCCCTGGTCGTACAGCATCTGCAGGCCGTACTGGATCAGACCGCGCATCTCCTCGGCCGTCTGGAACCGGTCGTCCGGCTCCTTGGCGAGGGAGCGCATGACCAGGCCGTCCAGCTCCGGCGGGGCGCCGTCGGCGACCTGGGAGGGCGGCACCGGCATGTCCTGCACGTGCTGGTAGACCACCGAGAGCGGGGTCTCACCGGTGAACGGGGGCCTGAGCGCGAGGAGTTCGTAGAGCAGGCAGCCGGTCGCGTACAGGTCGGAGCGGTGGTCGACGGCCTTGCCGAGCGCCTGCTCCGGGGAGAGGTACTGGGGGGTGCCCATGACCATGCCGGTCTGGGTCATCGTGGACTGCGCGCCGTGCAGGGCGCGGGCGATGCCGAAGTCCATCACCTTGACCGCGCCGTTGTCGGTGATGATGACGTTGGCCGGCTTGATGTCACGGTGCACGATGCCGTGCTGGTGGGAGTAGGCGAGCGCGTCGAGCACGCCGGAGACGATGATCAGGGCCTGCTCGGGGCCCGGCGCCTCGGCGTCGATCAGCAGATCGCGGATGGTGCGGCCCTCGACCAGCTCCATCACGATGTACGGCACGGCCTGGCCGTTGACCTCGTCCTCGCCGGAGTCGTACACGGCGACGATCGAGTGGTGGTTGAGCCCGGCGACCGACTGGGCCTCGCGCGTGAAGCGCGCCTTGGACACCGGGTCCTCGGCGAGGTCGGCACGGAGCAGCTTGACCGCGACGGTACGGCCGAGACGGATGTCCTCGGCGGCGAACACCTCGGCCATGCCACCGCGGCCGAGCCGGTGCGTCAGCCGGTAACGGCCGTCGCCGACGAGGCCGCCGTTGCCCCACGCCTCCGGCGCGTCCGCCATGCCGCCCGCGGCCACCTCGGGGTCGTCGGACGGGCCTTGGGCGCCGTGCGTCTGTGCCATCGGTCCTCGCCGTCGTTTCTGCCCGCATTTCGCGCGGTGTTGTTACGGTCTCCGTCGGCCACGCTACAGCCTTCGCGGTTGCCGTCGGTCCCGATCCGGGACCGGGGCCGACCCGAGACGGACCGGCCATGAAACCGGTACCCCGCGCCCTCGTGCAAATTCCGTGCGGCCTCCGTACACCTGCTGTAACGCTTCCGCGACGCTTCCTTCGCGTACGGTCACGGAACGGGCACCGCGCTTGACGTGTCACTGCCCTGGGGCAGACTTGGCCGGGAATGACACATTCGATCAAGCCAGGCCCGTACACGGCGCGTTCGCTCTGCGGCGGCCCGCGCAGGCCAGTGGGGGACACGGAGAGATGAGCCAGGACGGCGCACAGGGCCGGTACTCGGGGCGGGCGCTCGCCGGTGGCCGCTACCAGTTGCGCGACCTGCTCGGCGAGGGCGGCATGGCCTCCGTGCACCTGGCCTACGACGCGGTGCTCGACCGCCAGGTCGCGGTCAAGACCCTGCACACCGAACTCGGCCGCGAGCAGGCCTTCCGGGAGCGGTTCCGCCGCGAGGCCCAGGCCGTGGCCAAGCTCACGCACACCAATATCGTCTCCGTCTTCGACACCGGCGAGGACGAAGCCGACGGTATGCCGTACATCGTCATGGAATACGTCGAGGGCCGCCCCCTCGGCTCCGTCCTGGCCGATGACGTACGGCAGTTGGGCGCGATGCCCGCGGACAAGGCCCTGAAGATCACCGCCGATGTGCTCGCGGCGCTGGAGATCAGTCACGAGAAGGGCCTGGTCCACCGCGACATCAAGCCCGGCAACGTGATGGTGACCAGCCGCGGCGTGGTCAAGGTGATGGACTTCGGCATCGCGCGGGCGATGCAGTCCGGGGTCACCTCGATGACCCAGACCGGCATGGTCGTCGGCACCCCCCAGTACCTCTCCCCCGAGCAGGCCCTCGGCCGGGGCGTGGATGCCCGCTCCGACCTCTACTCGGTCGGCATCATGCTGTTCCAGCTCGTCACCGGGCGCCTGCCGTTCGACGCGGACTCGCCGCTGGCCATCGCGTACGCGCACGTACAGGAGGAGCCGGTCGCGCCCTCCTCCGTCAACCGCGCGCTGCCCCCGGCGGTGGACGCGCTGGTCGCCCGCGCGCTGAAGAAGAACCCCAACGAGCGCTTCCCCACCGCCGAGGCGATGCGCGAGGAGTGCCTGCGCGTGGCGGCCTCCCTCCAGCCGGCGGCGCCGAGCATCGTGCCGGGCTCCGGTCCCGTGCAGAGCGGCGCGGGCGTCGGCTCGACCGTGTTCCCGCCGGTGGACCAGACGAGCCCGGCCCCGCCCCCCGGCCCGGTCCAGCAGCCGTACCAGCCGGCCGCGCCGGTCGCCCCGCAGACGCCTTACACCAGTCCGGCCTACGGGTATCCGCAGCAGGGCGGCTACCCGACCACGCCGGTGGGGTACGGACAGTCCGGGTACGGCACCGGCCCCTCGGCTCCTCCGGCCGCCGGCAAGGGCAACCGGACCGTGGTGATCGCCTCGGTCGCCGTGGCCCTCGTCGCGGTCGCCGGGCTGCTCGTCGCGCTGACGCTGCGGGGCGACGACGACAAGGAGGGCGGAAAGGGCGGGAGCACCGCGTCCGCCTCCGCCACCACCGGGCACGCGGCGGGCTACCGGGGCCCCGACACCAGCAAGACGATCGACAAGACCGAGTGCACCGAGCCCAACGAGTCGTACAACGACCCGGACAAGGTGCGGCTCCCGGACTTCCGCTACAAGTACGTGAAGTCCGTCAAGGAGTGCGCGCGGGCGGCGGGCTGGCGGGTGAAGGAGGTCCACGTCGACGAGAACACCTACGGCGAGGGGGCCGTCACCGACCAGTTCCCCAAGCCCGACACCGACGTCGACCCCAAGGACGTGGAGATCCAGCTCAACGTGTCCACGGGCAACCCCTGACCGAGCGGTGAGAAGGGCCCGGCGGATGTCCACCGGGCCCTTCTCCGCGTCAGGGGTCGTTACGGGGTTCCGCTCACGGGCCTACAGGTACGGACCGCCCGAGCGGCCGCCCGGGTGCTCGTCGTCGCCCTCGGGGGCCATGCCCGGCGGCAGCGCGCGGCGCATCTGCTCCAGCTGGGCCCGCGCGGCCATCTGCTGGGCGAACAGCGTGGTCTGGATGCCGTGGAAGAGACCCTCCAGCCAGCCCACGAGCTGGGCCTGGGCGATCCGCAGCTCCGCGTCGCTCGGCGTGACCTCGTCCGTGAAGGGCAGCGAGAGCCGCTCCAGCTCCTCGACCAGCTCCGGGGCGAGGCCGTCCTCCAGCTCCTTGACCGAGCTGGCGTGGATCTCCTTGAGCCGCACCCGGCTGGCCTCGTCGAGGGGAGCCGCGCGCACCTCCTCCAGGAGCTGCTTGATCATGCTGCCGATCCGCATGACCTTCGCGGGCTGCTCGACCTGCTCCGTCACCGGAATCTCGCGGGAGCCCTCGTCCCCGCCGCCTCCGAGCGCGGTGCCGTCCTGGCCCACGACGAGGATCTGGGGATTCTCCGGCGACCGTTCGTTCCTCGGCATCTCCATGCCGTCATTGTCTCGCACGGCTCCACCCCATCACCGCCACGCCCCCTCCCGCTGCCGATCTCCCGATCAGAGCCCCCCTACGAGACCGTGGCGGAACGGCTGTAGACCCGACGGCCCATTCCGAAATGCCCCCGAGAGCGCCGGATGTGAGGGTGGATTCCGTCGGTTTTCCGCCGGTCACGGCATCGGGCACGCCGCCGGACACGGCAACTGGTTCCGGGAGGTCACCGACGTGACTCCAAGGCTGCGACTTCTGCTCCGCCTGGTGCGGCTGCTGCTCGTCCTCACGGCGGCGGCCGCGCCCGCAGGCGGTACCGCGACGGCGTACGGCGCCGAATCCGCACCGCCGGGCTCCCCCGCACACGCCGCGCCGCCCGGCGCCTCCGCGTCGCCGTCCGCCCCGGGTGCCGTCACCGTGTCGCCCGCCGCGCGGACCCGCGCGTCCGCCTCCGCCTCGCCCACCGCCAGCCGCCCGGGTCCGTCGCGGGCCGGGAGCCTGGCCGGTGAGGGGCGGCTGCGGCCCGGACGGCCCGACGGACCGGCGGCCGAGCAGGAGGGCACCGACCCGTCGGGCTCCTCGGCGGCCGCCACGACCCGGGTCGCCTATCCGGAGGAACCGGAGACCGCCGACATCCCCGCCGGCACCCCGGCCGCCTCCGCCCCGGCGAGCGCCCCCGCCTCCGGGCCCGCCGCCGTGAACCAGGGTCAGGCCCCGGCCGAACCGGCGGCGGACATCCTGCCCCTCGGCAGCGGCCTGATGCTGGTCGGCCTGGGCCTGGCGCTGGCGTTCATGGGGCTGCGGGTACGCCGGGACTGACCGGGGTTCTACCGCGCGACCAGCAGCACCTTGCCGATGTGGCCGCTGTCCTCCACCACCCGGTGCGCCTCGGCCGCGTCCGCCATGGGCAGCTCGCGGTCCACGACCGGGCGTACGACACCCGAGGCCAGCAGCGGCCACACGTGCTCGCGTACGGCGGCCACGATGGCGGCCTTCTCGCTCAGCGGCCGGGCGCGCAGCGAGGTCGCGCTGATCGCGCCGCGCTTCATGAGCAGGGCGCCGATGTTCAGCTCGGCCTTGACGCCACCCTGCATGCCGATGATGACGAGGCGTCCGTTGACGGCCAGCGCCTGGACGTTGCGGTCCAGGTACTTGGCGCCCATGTTGTCGAGGATCACGTCGGCGCCCGCGCCGTCCGTGGCCCGTTCGATCTCGGCGACGAAGTCCTGCTCGCGGTAGTTGATGAGGATGTCGGCGCCCAGCTCGGCGCAGAAGTCCAGCTTCTCCTTGGACCCGGCCGTCACCGCGACGCGCGCTCCGACGGCCTTGGCCAACTGGATCGCCATGGTGCCGATGCCGCTGGAGCCGCCGTGCACGAGCAGCAGCTCACCCGGACGCAGATGGGCGATCATGAAGACGTTGGACCAGACGGTGCACGCCACCTCGGGCAGCGCGGCCGCCTGGTCGAGGTCGATCCCGGCGGGAACGGGCAGCAACTGCCCGGCCGGGACGACGACCTTCTGGGCGTAGCCGCCGCCCGAGAGCAGCGCGCACACCTCGTCGCCGACGGACCAGCCGGAGACGCCGGGGCCGAGGGCGGCGATCCGCCCGGAACACTCCAGGCCCGGGTAGGGGGACGCACCGGGCGGCGGGTCGTAGAAGCCCTGCCGCTGCATGATGTCGGCGCGGTTGACGGCGGTGGCCACCACGTCGACCAGCACCTCGCCCTCGCCGGGCGCGGGATCGGGCACCTCCTGCCACACCAGCTTCTCGGGACCGCCGGGTTCGGGAATGGTGATCGCATACATGCCTGCGACGCTACTCCCCGGTGCCGTCGCCCGGCGCCCGCCCCGCTCAGTCACCGGGCAGCCGCCGCTCAGCCGCCGTTCAGCGGGCGCGGATGCGGGGCGACCGGGGTCCCCGGGGTCGCGCGGGTGATGGTGATCAGACGGTCCGTGAGCTGGAGGGTGCCGACGGCCGGATCGTCGTAGCCGAGCACCCGATGGCCGCGCAGGACGCTCACCACCAGGTCCTCGACCTCCCGCGGGGTCTTGCCCACCTCGGCGCGGACCACGGGGCGTTCCACGATGTCCAAGCCGCTGCCCTGCTGGATCAGGTCCTCCATCACCATGCCGGCGGCGGGGCTGAGCACCGAGAGGCCGAGCAGCCGGCCCGCCGCGGCGGAGCTGGTGATCACGGCATCGGCGCCGGACTGCTTCAGCAGCGGGGCGTTCTCCTCCTCGCGCACGGCGGCCACGATCTTGGCGCCCCGGTTGAGCTGCCGGGCCGTCAGGGTGACCAGCACGGAGGTGTCGTCGCGCTGCGGGGCGATGATGATCTGCCGCGCCTTCTGCACCTCGGCGCGGCGCAGGACGTCGCTGCGGGTGGCGTCGCCGACCACGCCCGCGTACCCCTCGGCGGTAGCCGCGTCGATGGCCTTGGAGCTGGGGTCGATCACGACGACCTGCTCGCTCCTCAGGCCGGTGGCGCACACGGTCTGGATCGCCGAGCGGCCCTTCGTGCCGAAGCCGATGACGACGGTGTGGTCGCGCAAGGCTGACCTCCAGCGGTTCAGGCGCCATTCCTCACGGGTGCGTTCGGTGAGGACTTCCAGCGTGGTGCCGACCAGGATGATCAGGAACAGCACGCGCAGGGGCGTGATGACGAGGATGTTGGTGAGCCGGGCGCTGTCGCTGACCGGCGTGATGTCGCCGTATCCGGTGGTGGAGAGGGTGACCGTGGCGTAGTAGAAGGCGTCGAGCAGGTCCACCGGGCCGTCGGAGTTGTCGTGGTAGCCCGCGCGGTCGGCGTAGACGACGAAGGCGGTCGCCACCAGCACCAGCAGCGCCATGACCAGCCGTTTGGCCACCTGCCGGATCGGACGCTCCACCGCTTTCCGGGGGAGCTTGATCCGATGGGTCACCAGATGGTCGCCGGTCTGGCGGGCTATGGCGTCATGGCCCGGAAGTTTCACGTGAAACACACCCCGATTCCGCCCGCCGCCCACGGCAGGTCGAGCAGTTCCGCTCCGGCGCCCTGCGGGGAACCGCCCGGCGGTACGACGGCCAGCGCGTCGGCGGCGGCGATGCCGCGCAGCATGGCCGGGCCGTTGTAGTGCAGCGGTACGGCATGGTCGCCGCGCAGCACCACGGGGACCAGTTTCGTGTCGTGCGGGTGCCCCGGCACCGGCTCCGGCAGCGGCAGCGCGTACGGCTCGGGGGCCGGACGGGCCGCCAGGGTGCGCAGCAGGGGCTCGGCGAGCGTGATCAGGCCGGAGACCGCTGCGAGGGGGTTGCCGGGCAGCCCGACGAGGTGCCGTCCGTCCTTGATCCGCGCCAGCAGCATGGGGTGGCCGGGGCGTACCGCGACCCCGTCCACGAGGAGTTCGGCGCCGAGGGCCGCGAGGGTGGGGTGCACCTGGTCGACCGGGCCTCCGGCGGTGCCCCCGGTGGTGACGATCAGATCGGCGCGCGAGGAGGTGATCGCCCTGCGCAACGCCTTGCCGTCGTCGCCGAGGCGTCGTACGGCGGTCACCTCGGCGCCGAGGGCGCGCAGCCAGGGGGCGAGCATGGGGCCGAGCGCGTCGCGGATCAGACCGTCGTACGGCAGTCCCTCGGTGAGCAGTTCGTCGCCGAGGACGAGGATCTCGACGCGCGGGCGCGGGACGACGGCGAGGGTGTCGTACCCGGCTGCCGCCGCGAGACCCAGCACGGCCGGGGTGACCAGGGTGCCGGTCGGCAGCAACCGGTCGCCGCTGCGGCACTCCTGACCGCGCGGCCGGATGTCCTGACCGTGGCTCATTTCCCTGGTGGCGTGCAGTCGGCCCTGGGGGTCCGTGCGGCCGTGCTCGCTGCGCAGGACGGCGGTCACCCCGGCCGGGATGCGGGCACCGGTCGCGATGGACACGGCCTCGCCGTCGGTGAGCGCCTCGTGCGGGGCGTGCCCGGCGAGCACGCCGGACTCCCGCACCTGCCAGGGGCCGGGCCCGGCGACCGCCCAGCCGTCCATCGCCGAGGTGTCGAAGGAGGGCAGGTCACTGAGCGCGTCGAGCGGCGCTGCCAGGACCTTGCCGAGGGCGTCGGCGAGGGACACGGAGACCGGTTCGCGACGGCTGGTGGCGCGGGTCGCCCGGGCGGCGATCTCCCGGGCCCGGAGCCAGGGGGTGGCGGCGGCGTGTCCGCCGTGGGACCGGTGCCCGGCCCCGGAAGCGGAAGGGGTGGCCGGGGCGGACGGGTGCGTGGAGGCGGACGGGCCCGCGGGGGATGTCGGCGCGGGCCGTACGAGGGCCAGGGCCTCCTCCACGTCCAGGTCGTCGAGTTCGTCCCCGGCGGACGCCCCGGCGCGGGTGCCGGGGGCGGTCATCCGGCGTCCGGAGCGGTGTCGCTCCCGCTGTGCTCGGCCTCCCAGCGCTGGACCAGGGAGGCGACCTTCCCGGCGGCCTCGGCGACGGCCTCCGCGTCGCCCTTGCCCTGGGCGGCGGCGTATCCGACGAGGAAGGTGGTGAGCGGGGCGGCCGGGCGGGCCACGCCGTGCGCGACGTCTCGGGCCACGTCGAGCAGGACCTGGGTGTCCACGTCCAGGTCGATACCGAGTTCGTTCTTGACTGCGGTGATCCATTCGTTCAGCACGTGCCCATGCTCCCTGATGCGCGCCCTGGCGCGGGAGATGTCGTCCCAGGTGTCGCAGTCGAAGGACGCGAGCGCGTCCGGGACGCGGGTCAGCCGCAGCGCGGCGGTCAGACGGCGCAGCGGGAGCCCGGTGAGGCCGTCGTGCTCGGCGGCGAGGGCGTCGAGCGCCTCGCGCAGCGCGGCGGTGCGATAGGCGGCCACCAGCGGCTGGTCGCGTCCGTCGGCGTCGGTGAGCAGCGCGGCGTCGGCGCCGCTCTCCCGCAGCGCGGCCAGCAGCCGCAGCACCGTGGCCTCGTCGAGGAACGGCAGGTCGGCGGAGAGGACCACCGCGCACTCGGCGTCCGTGAGCCGCACTCCGGCGTCCAGGGCGGCGACCGGTCCGGCGCCGGGCGGCTCCTCGCGCGTCCAGCGCACCGGCCGCGCGGTGGGGCGCGGCTCGGCGACGACGACGGTTCCGGCTGCCCCGGCGCAGGCCGCGAGCACCCGGTCGAGCAGCGGACGGCCACCGACCCGCACGCCCGGTTTGTCGGCACCGCCGAGCCGCCGCGCGGCGCCCCCGGCCAGCACGACGGCGTCGTACGGGATGCCGCTCCCCGGCGCGGGGGACGGGGCGGGACTCGGGTCGGCGGGGGCGTTGTCGGTCACTCTCCGAGTATGTCCTGTCCGGGTGACCGGTGACCTCGTACGTCTGGTGGGGCGTACGAGGCCCGGGTCCCGTCCCGGCTCAGGCGTGCTCGGAGCCGAGTCCCGTCGGGCTCAGAGGGTGCGCAGGAGCACCGCCGGCTGTTCGACGCAGTCCGCGACGTACCGCAGGAAGCCGCCCGCCGTGCCGCCGTCGCACACCCGGTGGTCGAAGGTGAGCGAGAGCTGCACGACCTGGCGCACGGCCAGCTCGCCCTCGTGCACCCACGGCTTGGGGACGATCCGGCCGACGCCGAGCATGGCCGCCTCGGGGTGGTTGACGATCGGGGTGGAGCCGTCGACCCCGAAGACGCCGTAGTTGTTGAGCGTGAAGGTGCCGCCGGTGAGGTCGGCCGGGGTGAGCGTCCCCTCGCGGGCCAGCTCGGTGAGCCGGGCGAACTCGCCGGTCAGGCCCTCGGCGTCCCGCGCGTGGGCGTCCCGGACGACCGGCACGACCAGTCCGCGCGGGGTCTGCGCGGCGAACCCGAGGTGCACCTGGTCGAGCTGGACGATCTCGCGGGCCTCGGTGTCCACGGAGGAGTTCAGCTCGGGGTAGCGGGCGAGCGCGGCCGTGCAGATGCGGGCGAGCAGCGCCAGCAGGGAGATCTTCGGCGCCCCGGCCGCGTTCATCGCGGCCCGCGCGCGCATCAGTTCGGTGGCGTCGGCGTCCACCCAGCAGGTCGCGTCCGGGATCTCGCGGCGGCTGCGCGCGAGCTTGTCCGCGACGGCACCGCGCACGCCCTTGAGCGGGATGCGGAGCCCTCCGGGGGGCGCGGCGGCGGCCCGTGTGGCCGGGGCCGGTGTGGCGGGGGCGGCCGCCGGCCGGTCCTGTACCGCCGTCCTGGCCCGCAGTACGTCCTCCACGTCCGCGCGCAGGATCAGCCCGTCCGGTCCCGAACCGTGCAGGGTGCGCAGGTCCACGCCGTTGTCGCGGGCCATGCGGCGGACGAGGGGGGAGATGACGGCGACCGGGCCGTCGGGGTGGATGGGGGGCGCGTCCGCTCGGGCCGGGGTCCCCTCCGGGGCCGACGGCGCGAACGCGTGCGACGCGACGGGGAAGGCGGGCGGGCGGGGGGCGGCGGTGCGGGACGCGTCCGTGCGGGGCAGGGGCGCGGGCCGGGTCTCCTGCGAGCCGTCCGCGGCGGGCACGTTCTTCGGGCCGGCGCCGATCCCCGCGCCGGTCCCCGTGCGCACCCTGCGGCGACGCCCCGAGGACGCCCGGGTGCCGTAGCCGACCAGGACGTTGCCCGACTCCTCGCCCGCGGCCTCGGCGGGCTCGCCGCCCGGCTCCGCCGAGCCGACGGCGACCGTGATCAGGGGCGCGCCGACGGGCAGTTCGGTGCCCTCCTCGCCGAAGCGCGCGGTGACCACACCGCCGTAGGGGCAGGGCACCTCGACCATGGCCTTGGCCGTCTCGACCTCGACCACCGGCTGGTCCACGGCGACCACGTCGCCCACGTCCACCAGCCAGCGCACGATCTCCGCCTCGGTCAGTCCCTCGCCGAGGTCGGGCAGCTTGAACTCCAGTACCTGTGCCATCAGCCCTCGGCCTCCCACTGGAGCCGGGCCACGGCGTCCAGCACGCGGTCGACGCCGGGCAGGTGGTGCCGCTCCAGCATCGGCGGCGGGTAGGGGATGTCGAACCCGGCGACGCGCAGCACCGGCGCCTCCAGGTGGTGGAAGCAGCGCTCGGTGATCCGCGCGGCGATCTCTCCGCCCGGGCCGCCGAACCCGGTCGACTCGTGCACGACGACCGCGCGTCCGGTGCGGCGCACGGAGGCGCACACCGTCTCGTCGTCGAAGGGCACCAGCGAGCGCAGGTCGACGACCTCCAGGTCCCAGCCCTCGGCCTGGGCGGCCTCGGCGGCCTCCATGCAGACCGGCAGCGAGGGGCCGTAGGTGACGAGGGTGGCGCTGCGGCCGGTGCGGCGGACCACCGCGCGGCCGATGGGCGCGACCTCCTCCGGCTGCTCGGGGTTCCAGGCGTCCTTCGACCAGTACAGCCGCTTGGGCTCCAGGAAGACCACCGGGTCGTCGGAGGCGATGGCCTCGCGCAACATGCCGTAGGCGTCGGCGACGGTGGCCGGGGTGAGGACGTGCAGGCCGGGGGTGGCCATGTAGTACGCCTCGGAGGAGTCGCTGTGGTGCTCGACGCCGCCGATGCCGCCGCCGTAGGGCACGCGCACGGTGATCGGCACGGGCATCCGGCCCCGGGTGCGGTTGCGCATCTTCGAGACATGGCTGATCAGTTGCTCGAACGCCGGATAGGCGAACGCGTCGAACTGCATCTCCACCACGGGCCGCAGGCCGTACATGGCCATGCCGACGGCGGTGCCGAGGATGCCCGCCTCGGCGAGCGGGGTGTCGGTGCAGCGGTCCTCGCCGAACTCCTTGGCGAGCCCGTCGGTGACGCGGAAGACACCGCCGAGGGTGCCCACGTCCTCGCCCATGACGTGCACGTTCGGATCGGCGGCCATCGCGTCGCGCATCGCGCGGGTGAGGGCCTGCGCCATGGTGGCGGGCTTGACGGCCACGGTGGTCATCGACGACCGCCTTCCGGACCGTCCTGCTCGGCTTCCAGCTCGGCGCGCAGCATCTCGCGCTGTTCGCGCAGTTGCGAAGTGGGTTCGGCGTACACGTGGTCGAAGAGTTCCATCGGGTCGAGCGGGGCGTCCTGGTTCATGCGTTCGCGCAGGTCGGCGGCCATCGCCTCGGCGTCCTGGCGTACGGCCTCGATGCCGGCCTCGTCGAGCAGTCCGCGCGCGGTGAGGTCGTGCTCCAGCAGCCGGACGGGGTCGTGGGCGCGCCACGCCTCCACCTCGGCCTCGCCCCGGTAGCGGGTGGCGTCATCGGCGTTGGTGTGGGCCTCGACGCGGTAGGTCACCGCCTCGACCAGGGTGGGTCCGCCGCCCGCGCGGGCGTGCCGTACGGCGTCGCTCAGCACCTCGTGCACCGCCGCCGCGTCGTTGCCGTCCACCAGGCGGCCCGGCATCCCGTACCCGACGGCCTTGTGGGCCAGGGAGGGGGCGGCGGTCTGCTTGGCGAGCGGGACGGAGATGGCGAAGCCGTTGTTCTGCACGAGGAAGACGACCGGGGTCTGCCAGACGGCGGCGAAGTTCAGCGCCTCGTGGAAGTCGCCCTCGCTGGTGCCGCCGTCGCCGACCATGGCGAGCGCGACCACGTCGTCCCCCTTGAGCCGGGCGGCGTGCGCGAGGCCGACCGCGTGCGGCAACTGGGTGGCGAGCGGGGTGCTGAGCGGGGCCACACGGTGGGCGTGCGGGTCGTAACCGCTGTGCCAGTCGCCGCGCAGCAGGGTGAGGGTCTCCACCGGGTCGACGCCCCGGGCGACGACGGCGAGGGTGTCGCGGTAGCTGGGGAAGAGCCAGTCGCGGTCCTCCAGGGCCAGGGCGGCGGCGACCTCGCACGCCTCCTGACCGGTGCTGGAGGGGTAGACGGCCAGGCGGCCCTGCTTGGTCAGCGCGGTGGCCTGCGTGTTGTACCGGCGGCCGCGCACCAACTGGGCGTAGAGCCGGAGCAGCAGGTCCGGGTCGGCCTTCGCGGCGGCCTCGGTGCCGAGGACGCGATAGGGCTCGGCGTCGGGCAGCAGCGGCGCGGGGTCCATACGGGGCTGCCAGGCGGGCGGCGGCGATGGCCGGTACGCGCCCCGCTGCTCCATGACCGTCATGACGGCACCTCCTCGTGGGAGTGGCTACGGGAGACGGGTCGGCTGTGACCCGTCTCACCTACCGATTGTTCGGTCGTCGGTGCATTTTGGCTACTGGCCCCTCCAGGCTGTGGACAAACGGTTCTCCACAGCCTGGAATGAACGCAGGACGTCCACGGCGATGAAGCGGGGGGACATGACACCTGAACAAATGGCCCAGGCGCCGGAGGCGGGGACGGCCCTGCCCCCGCCGCGACCGCTGGACGCCATAGATCAGGACATCCTGAGAATCCTCCAGGCGGACGGACGCGCCTCGATACGCTCCGTCGCCGACCGCGTCCACGTCTCCCGCGCCAACGCCTACGCGCGGATCAACCGCCTGGTCGAGGACGGGGTGATCCGGGGCTTCGGGGCGCGCGTGGACCACGAGCGCGCCGGGCACGGCACGTCGGCGTACATCACGCTGAACATCGTCCAGAACACCTGGCGCACGGTCCGCGAGGAGCTGCGCAAACTGCCGGGCGCCTCGCACATCGCCCTGGTCGGCGGGGACTTCGACGTCCTCCTCCTGGTGCACACCCCGGACAACCGGGCGCTGCGCGAGCTGGTGCTCACCCGGCTCCAGGCGATCCCGGAGGTGCTGAGCACCCGCACCCTGCTGGTCTTCGAGGAGGAGGACGTGGGACCGGAGGCGTGAGGGAGGGGTGCCCCGGCCGGGTGCCTCAGTCCCCCCGCAGCCCCGCGAACACCAGCCGCACCACGGCGTCGGCCACCTCGCGCCCGTTGGCGCCGCGGGCCTCGGGCCGGTACCACTCCACGATGGAGTTGATCATGCCGAAGACGAGCCGGGTCGCGAGCCGCACCTCGACGTCCGCGCGCACGTCCCCCTCGTCGGCGGCCGCCCGCAGCAGGTCCGCCACCCGGTGGTCGAACTCGCGGCGCCGCTCCAGCGCCCACCGTTCGGCCTCGGTGTTGCCGCGCACGCGCAGCAGCAGCGTCACGTAGGGCAGCTCGGATATGAGCACCTCGACCATGCGCCGTACGACGTACTCCAGTCGGTCGACGGCGCGCCCCTCACGCGCGTGCTCCTCGGCGAGGATGGCGAACAGGCCGTCCAGCGCCCGCGACACCGCCCGGCGCAGCAGTTCCTCCTTGCCGCTGACGTGGTGGTAGATCGAGGACTTGGAGATGCCGGCGGCCCGGGAGAGGTGCTCCATGGACGTGCCGTCGTAGCCGCGCTCGTTGAAGACGCCCACCGCCACCGAGAGCAGGGTCTCGGGGGTGTACGTGTCGCGCTTGGCGGTCGTCATGAGGTGCCCTCCCGCTTGTCGTTGGCGTAGGCGTGCCGGTAGAGGGCGAGGGACGGCGCGTAGCGCCCGCAGGGGTCGCACGCGTGCAGCTGGTCCAGCAGGTCGTAGGCCCAGCCCCGGCCGAGGGCGCGGCTCCATTCGAAGGGGCCGAGCGGGTAGTTCACGCCGAGCTTCATGGCCGTGTCGATGTCCTCCTCGGTGGCGACGCCCTTG
The DNA here is from genome assembly GCF_053600675.1 of Streptomyces sp. NPDC005004. NCBI lineage: Bacteria > Bacillati > Actinomycetota > Actinomycetes > Kitasatosporales > Streptomycetaceae > Streptomyces > Streptomyces sp. NPDC005004. The sequence continues at coordinate 104,422 of NZ_JBSGAH010000002.1, read as the reverse complement.
GCGACGGCGTCGTGCGCGAGGTCGACGATCCGGGCGACCGTGCGCGCGACGATCATGCCGGGCACGTCCCCGATGACGCTCACGTCCTTGCCGAGCGCCTGGAACAGGCCGACAGCCTCGGCGAGGGTGCGCGGCGAGGTGTCCTGGGAGGCGGAGAGCGCGATGCGGGTGGCCGCGCGGTAGTCGAGAGCGAGGTCGAAGTGGACGACGTCGCGGAACTCCACGGAGGTCTGGCCGTCGGCCAGGATGAGCTGGCCGCCGCTCGGCAGGACGAGCAGGGCGCCGTTCTCCTCCTCCTGCTCGTGGACCGGGATGCCCGCCTCGCGGATCAGCGCGAGCAGGGGCGCCGCCGGGCCGAGGTCGCCCTCGACGGTGACATGGGCGGGTGGCCGCTCCTTCTCGGCGGTGTGCGGCTCGGGACGCTCGGCGCCCTCCGCGTAGTCGTACCAGCCGTGGCCGCTCTTGCGGCCGAGCCTGCCGGACTCCACCAGCCTGCGCTGGGCGAGCGAGGGCGTGAAGCGCACGTCCTGGAAGAAGGACTGCCACACCGAGTGGGTGACGGACTCGTTGACGTCCTGCCCGATGAGGTCGGTCAGCTCGAAGGCGCCCATCCGGAAGCCGCCGCACTCGCGCAGCACCGCGTCGACGGTGGCCGGGTCGGCACCCTGGGACTCCAGGACCGCGAACGCCTCGGCGTAGAAGGGGCGGGCGATCCGGTTGACGATGAACCCGGGGGTGTCCGCGCAGGCCACCGGGGTCTTCCCCCAGGCGCGGGCGGTCTCGTACGCCCGCGTGGCCGACGTGACGTCCGTGGCGAACCCGGAGACGACCTCGACCAGGGGCAGCAGCGGCGCGGGGTTGAAGAAGTGCAGGCCCACCAGGCGGCCTGGGTTGCGCAGCGCGCCGCCGATGGCCGTCACCGACAGGGAGGAGGTGTTGGTGGCGAGCAGACAGTCGTCGCCGAGGATCTCCTCCAGCTCGGCGAAGAGCCGCTGCTTGACGTCGAGGCGCTCCACGACGGCCTCCACCACCAGCGCGCAGCCGGCCAGGTCCTCGATGGGCCCTGCTGCGGTGAGGCGGGCCCTCGCCGCGTCCCGGTCGGCGGCGGCGAGCCGGTCCTTGGCCACCAGCCGGTCCAGCCGGGCGCGGATCGCCCCGGCGGCCTCGTGGGCGCGCCCGGGAACGGTGTCGTAGAGCCGCACGGGGTGACCGGCGACCAGCGCGACCTGGGCGATGCCCTGGCCCATGGTGCCGGCGCCGACCACGGCCACGGGGCTGCTGAGGTCCAGTGCTGTCATGTGCGCGATCCTCCCGCACGGGGTTGTCCACAGATGCGCCGGACCCCCTTGTCCCGACCGATCGTTCGGTTACTCTAGCTCTGACCACCCGTGGCCCACCACCGCCTTCGAGGGGCGCGCACCGGGCCACACCCCACCCGCAGCCGCTTTCTCCGTTTCCGCCCAGGTCGGAGCTCGACGACGAGTTCCCGAGACGAGGAGTTGGTCCCGCATGGCCGCCCCACAGACCGCCCACGAGCTGATCGCGAAGCACCGGCCCACACTCGACCAGGCCCTGGAAGCGATCCGCACACGCGCCTACTGGTCCCCCCACCCCGAGCACCCCAAGGCCTACGGTGAGCACGGCAGCCTGGACGCCGCCGCCGGCAAGGCCGCCTTCGACGCCGTCCTCGGCACCCGTCTCGACCTGGACCAGCCGGGCACGGACGACTGGGTGGGCGACGAGACCTCGCCGTACGGCATCGAGCTGGGCGTGACCTACCCGCACGCGGACCTCGACGTGCTGCTGCCCGCCATGAAGGCCGGCCAGGCCGCCTGGCGGGACGCGGGCCCCGAGGCGCGCGCGGCGGTCTGTCTGGAGATCGTGAAGCGGATCAGCGACCGCACCCACGAGTTCGCGCACGCCGTCATGCACACCAGCGGACAGGCGTTCATGATGGCGTTCCAGGCGGGCGGCCCGCACGCCCAGGACCGCGGCCTGGAGGCGGTGGCGTACGCGTACGCGGAGCAGGTCCGCACCCCGGAGACGGCCGAGTGGTCCAAGCCGCAGGGCAAGCGCGACCCGCTGAACCTGACCAAGACGTTCACCGCGGTCCCGCGCGGCATCGGCCTGGTCATCGGCTGCAACACCTTCCCGACGTGGAACGGCTACCCGGGTCTTTTCGCCTCCCTGGCGACCGGCAACGCGGTCCTGGTCAAGCCGCACCCGCGCGCGGTGCTGCCGCTCGCGCTCACCGTCCAGGTGGCTCGCGAGGTGCTGGCCGAGGCCGGGTTCGACCCCAACCTGGTCGCGCTGGCCGCCGAGCGCCCCGGCGAGGGCATCGCCAAGACCCTGGCGACCCGCCCCGAGATCCGTGTCGTCGACTACACCGGCTCGACCGCCTTCGGCGACTGGCTGGAGGCCAACGCCCGCCAGGCGCAGGTCTACACGGAGAAGGCCGGCGTCAACACGGTGCTCGTCGAGTCCACCGACGACTACCAGGGGATGCTCGCCAACCTCGCCTTCTCGCTGTCCCTGTACAGCGGCCAGATGTGCACCACCCCGCAGAACCTGCTGATCCCCCGTGAGGGCATCCGCACCGACCAGGGCCACAAGTCCTACGACGAGGTGGCCGCCGACCTCGCCCGCGCCGTCGACGGCCTGCTCGGCGACGACGCGCGCGCGAACGCCCTGCTCGGCGCGATCGTGAACCCGGACGTGAAGGCCCGCCTCGAGGCCGCCACCGAGCTGGGCGAGGTCGCCCTCGCCTCCCGCGAGATCGCCAACCCGGACTTCCCGGACGCGGTCGTGCGCACCCCGGTGATCGTCAAGCTCGACGCCGCCAAGCCGGACGACGAGGCCGCGTACACGAGCGAGTGCTTCGGCCCGGTCTCCTTCGCCGTCGCCGTCGACTCGGCCGGCGACGCGTTGGAGCTGCTGCGTCGCACCATCCGCGAGCAGGGCGCGATGACGGTCGGCGCGTACACCACCGACCCGGAGGTGGCACGGGCCGTCGAGGAGGTCTGCCTGGAGGAGCCCGCGCAGCTCTCCCTCAACCTCACCGGCGGGGTGTACGTGAACCAGACCGCCGCCTTCTCCGACTTCCACGGCTCGGGCGGCAACCCGGCGGCGAACGCCGCCCTCACCGACGGCGCCTACGTGGCGAACCGCTTCCGGGTGGTGGAGGTGCGCCGGCAGGCGTGAGCCCGCGCGGCTCACGCCCGGAGGCCGGAAAGGCTCAGGACTTCGCGGGCGCGGCGCCCCCGAAGGCGCTCCAGTGGTACAGCGTCATGGCCACGCTGGTGGCGAGGTTGTAACTGGAGACCTGGGGGCGCATCGGGAGCGCCAGCAGGTGGTCGGCACGCGCGCGCAGCACCGTCGACAGCCCGCTGCGCTCCGACCCGAAGGCGAGCACGGCGTCGTCGGGCAGCACCGTCCCGCGGATGTCCTCGCCCTCGGGATCGAGGGCGAACAGCGGCCCGGCGGGCAGCTCGTCGACACCGAGCCGCTCGACCGCGGTCGCGAAGTGCAGCCCGGCACCGCCGCGCACCACGGTGGGGTGCCACGGGTCCAGCGTGCCCGTGGTGACCACGCCGGTCGCCCCGAAACCGGCGGCCAGCCGGATCACGGCACCGGCGTTGCCGAGGTTGCGCGGCTCGTCCAGGACCACCACGGGGGCGGTCCTGGGCGTACGGGCCAGCGCCCGCAGATTGGTCTCCCGGGAGGGCCGTACGGCGAGCGCGGCCACGCCCGTGGGGTGCGGGCGCGGCACCAGCGTGGCGTACGCCGTCGCGGGCACCTCCGTGAGGAGCGCGTCCAGCGTGTCCGCGAGGTCACCGGCCAGCTCGTCGGCGAGGGCGAGGGTCGCCTTCCGGTCGGTGGTGACCGCCACCGGCACCTCGGCGCCGAAGCGCAGGGCGTGCTTGAGCGCGTGGAAGCCGTCGAGCAGCACGGCGCCCCCGGCGCGCTCGCGCCAGCGGATCAGGGGGTCGGTCATGCCGTGAACCCTACGCGGCCCGCCGGGTCCTCCTCCGGGGCGCGGGGTCCGGGCACCGCGGGGCGGGCGCCGCGCCGGAACAGCCGGGCACGCGCGCGTGCCACGCCTCCGCCGACCAGCAGCAGGAAGGCGGTGGGCAGGAAGACCGCGTCGGCCGCGATCATCGCCAGCGAGAAGAACGGCAGTCCGAGGACGACGGCGATGGCGGCGTGCTCCATCATCATCAGCACCAGGAGCACGTTCTTCACCCGCCGGTTGAACAGGGTGAAGGGGAAGGCGACCTGCATCATGACGGTGCCGTAGGCCACGAGCATCATGAGCGTGCCGCTCGCGGACATCAGACCGGCAAGTCCTGGCCAGGGCGAGAAGTAGTCCAGGTGGAGCGGGTAGTAGACGGCGGTGCCGTCCTGCCAGCGCGAGCCCTGGATCTTGTACCAGCCGGCCGTGGCGTAGATCAGGCACGCCTCCGCCATGATCACGAGCAGCGCGCCGTTGTGCAGCACGTTCGCGATCACGTCGAGCAGCATCCGGGGCTGCGGCGACCGCGCCCAGCGGCCCGCCGCCCACCACATGCCGAGGCCCGCCCAGGTCGCCCACAGCAGCGTCGGCACCGGCCAGGCGGGCCCGAACCCGCTGGTCAGCGCCACGACCACGAACGCCACGCCCGACACCGCCCACAGCGCCGGGCCCACCCGGTCGACGGGAGCGCGGCCGTCACGCGCGCGTGCCGCGTCGGCGTGGGCGGCCCGCCGCGCGTCGAGCGACCAGACCTGTCCGCAACGCGTGAACACCAGGTAGAGCGACATCAGATGCAGCACGTTGTCGCCGCCGTCGCCCACGAAGACGCTGCGGTTCTGCAGGGACAGCACGCCCACCATGAACAGCACCGAGGCCGTACGGGTGCGCCAGCCGAGCAGCAGCGCGGCACTGGCAAGCACCGCGAGCACGTAGAGAACCTCGAACCAGGTGCCGCTGCCGGACCACATCAGCGCCGTGAAGGCGTGGTTCTCACCGATCAGCCGGTGGGCCAGCTCCCAGCTCCAGGGGCCGTCCGGGCCGTACAGCTCCCGGCGGTGCGGGAACTCGCGCAGCAGGAACAGCAGCCAGGTCGCCGCGAACCCGATCCGGATCACGGCGCTCTGGTACGGCCCGAGCGCCGAGCCGGTGACCTGGGCGACGCCGCGCGAGAGCAGCAGGGAGAGGCGGTTCACCGCACACCTCCGGCGGCCTCGTCGGCCGTCGCGTTCCACCAGGGCAGCTCCCGGTAGACGGGCCGGGTGGAGATCCGCTCACCGCTCCACGAGGGCGGCGGCACGTTGACGGTCTCCGAGCGGACCTGGACGCGCTGGACGACACCCTGGCTCCTGACGTCGGCCTCGCGGCCCAGCCGCATCACCACGATGCGGCGCACGTACTCCTCGGAGAGCGCGCCGCGCGTGCCCACGGGCCGGTTGTCCGCGTTGTGGGTGGAGACGAGGAAGTCCCAGGCCCGGCGCAGCTCGTTCTGCTGGGTGTGGCTCGGCACCGGGTTGTGGTCGATGGCGGCGCCGTCCTCGGCCGACAGGTCGACCCAGCCGGTGGTGCGCACCCCGCCGTCCTTCGTCCGCACCTCCGCGCGCGCCTGCACGGCGATGTTCTGCTGCAACGGGTTCGGCGCGAACAGCTTCCAGTTCTGCTCGAACTCCGGATACACCCACGCCTCGACCGCCTTCCCGTGCCGCTTGCTCACGGTGTTCGCGGGCGCGAGGCTCAGGAACACCATGCCGAGGTGCACACAGACGACGACCCCGACGACCCCGAGCGCCACGGCGGCGGCGATGCGGTAGGCGGGGGAGAGGGCTGCGACGCCGGAGAGCGGGGCGGTGGGGGACGCGTAGGGGCGGCTGGAGGGGCCGAGGTTCGAGGGGTCGGGGTGGGTGGCGTCGAGGCCGGCGTCCGAGTGAGTCGTCCCGCCACGCGCGCCGCCGGAAACGGCGTCCCCGCCGTTCGCGGCCCGGCTCTCGGCACCCTCGGAACCGGCGCTGACGGAACCGACGCCCTCGCCGGTCCCGGTCTCGCCGACCCTCGTCCCCTCGTCCCCTGTCTCGGCGCCCCCGCTCGGACGCCGGACGTCCTCCCGGCCATCCGCCCGCGCTCCGGCCGCCCCGCCGACCGACCCGCCGTCCGGCTCCGGGGCCTCCGCGCGACGCGCACCGGCCGGCCCGTCCGGCCCGCGCGGGGCTCCCGAGTCCTCGTCGTACGCGTCCATTCCGCCCCGTCCCCCGCTTCGCCGCTTCGTCGGAGCACCCGGCACGGGCGCCCCATGGTCAACGGGCGTCCCGTCCCGACGCCCGCACGGAACGGTACTCAGCCCTGACTGCCGGGCGCAGCCCCGGGTACGGCCCCCGCCCCCGGACCTCGGCCCACGACCGGCCGCTCCCGCACCGCCCGGAACGCTCCCCCGCACCCGTCGCACCCGCCTCCACCTCCCCTTCCTCCCGTCCCGAGGCTCCGCCCGCGTCCCGGCGAACTCCTTGTCCACAGACACCCCGGGCAGGTTTTCCACAGCGGTTGACACCCGACGACGGCCCGGCCCACCATTGATGCGCACGGACCGAACGATCGGTCGGGACACGTCCCGGCGGAACCAGAGGTCATATCCCAGGCACAGACCGAGGTCAGGGGGACCGCATGGCCACAGCAGCCGAGCACCGCACGGCCGGCCCGCCGTCGGACGGCGCACCCGACGCCGCCGACGACACGGCGGAGCGGCAGCGCGCCTTCGACGCGGCCGTGGCGGCGGACGAGCGCATCGAGCCGCGCGACTGGATGCCGGAGCCCTACCGCGCCACGCTGATCCGGCAGATCGCCCAGCACGCGCACTCCGAGATCATCGGCATGCAGCCGGAGGCAAACTGGATCACCCGCGCCCCGAGCCTGCGCCGCAAGGCGATCCTGATGGCCAAGGTGCAGGACGAGGCGGGCCACGGCCTCTATCTGTACAGCGCCGCCGAAACCCTCGGCACCAGCCGCGACGAGTTGCTCGACAAGCTGCACACCGGCCGCCAGAAGTACTCCTCGATCTTCAACTACCCGACGCTCACCTGGGCCGACGTGGGCGCGATCGGCTGGCTGGTGGACGGCGCCGCGATCACCAACCAGGTCCCCCTGTGCCGCTGCTCCTACGGCCCGTACGCCCGCGCGATGATCCGCGTCTGCAAGGAGGAGTCCTTCCACCAGCGCCAGGGGTACGAACTGCTCTTGGCCCTGAGCAAGGGCACCGCGGAGCAGCACGCGATGGCCCAGGACGCGGTGGACCGCTGGTGGTGGCCCTCGCTGATGATGTTCGGCCCGCCCGACGCCGACTCGCCGCACTCGGCGCAGTCGATGGAGTGGAAGATCAAGCGCCACTCGAACGACGAGCTGCGTCAGCGCTTCGTGGACATCTGCGTCCCCCAGGCCGAGTCCCTCGGCCTCACCCTCCCCGACCCGGACCTGCGGTGGAACGAGGAGCGGGGGCACCACGACTTCGGAGTGATCGACTGGACCGAGTTCCAGCAGGTCCTCAAGGGCAACGGCCCGTGCAACGAACAGCGGATCACCCAGCGCAGGCGCGCCCACGACGAGGGCGCCTGGGTGCGGGAGGCGGCCGCCGCCTACGCGGCCAAGCACACCGGGACCGCCGGTGGGACAGGAGCGACGCAGGCATGACGAACACCGAATGGCCCCTGTGGGAGGTCTTCGTGCGCTCCCGCCGCGGCCTCTCCCACACCCACGCCGGCAGCCTGCATGCGCCGGACGCGGAGCTGGCCCTGCGCAACGCCCGCGACCTGTACACCCGGCGCGGCGAGGGCGTCTCGATCTGGGTCGTCCCGGCGACCGCGATCACGGCGTCCTCCCCGGACGAGAAGGACCCGTTCTTCGAGCCGTCCGCCGACAAGCCCTACCGCCACCCGACGTTCTACGAGATCCCCGAGGGGGTGCGGCACCTGTGACCGTCACCGTGCCCGTGACCGCGGCGCTCGCCCTCGGCGACGACGCCCTGGTGCTCTCCCACCGCCTCGGCGAGTGGGCGGGCCACGCCCCCGTGCTGGAGGAGGAGGTCGCGCTCGCCAACATCGCGCTCGACCTCCTCGGCCAGGCTCGCGTACTGCTCTCGATGGTGGGCGACGAGGACGAGTTGGCCTATCTCCGCGAGGAACGCGCCTTCCGCAACCTCCAGTTGACGGAGCAGCCCAACGGCGACTTCGCGCACACCATCGCCCGCCAGCTCTACTTCTCCACCTACCAGCATCTGCTCTACGCCGAACTCGCCACCGGAGAAGGCCCGTTCGCCCCGCTGGCCGCCAAGGCGGTCAAGGAGACCGACTACCACCGCGACCACGCCGAGCTGTGGACGCTGCGCCTCGGTGACGGCACGGAGGTCAGCCGCGAGCGGATGCGGCAGGCCGTCGAGGCACTGTGGCGGTTCACCGGAGAGATGTTCCAGCCGGTCGAGGGTATGGACGTCGACTGGTCCGCACTCGACCGACGCTGGCTGGAGTCGGTGACGGACGTGCTCGGCCGCGCGGGCCTGTCCGTGCCCGACGGACCGCGCACCGGTGCCTGGTCGGCGGGCGCGGGACGCCAGGGGCTGCACACCGAGTCCTTCGGCCGGATGCTCGCGGAGATGCAGCACCTGCACCGCAGCCACCCGGGGGCGACATGGTGACGGCCACCGCCCTGGAGGCGGAACTGCTGGAGCTGGCGGGCTCGGTGCCCGACCCCGAGCTTCCGGTACTCACGCTGCACGAGCTGGGCGTGGTGCGCGCGGTGCGTGTCGGTGACTCCGGCGCGGTCGAGGTCGACCTGACCCCCACCTACACCGGCTGTCCGGCGGTCGAGGCGATGAGCGCCGACATCGAGCGGCTGCTGCACGAGCACGGCGTCCACGAGGTCAGGGTCCGCACGGTCCTCAGCCCCGCCTGGTCGACCGACGACATCACCGCCGAGGGCTGCCGCAAGCTGGAGAGCCATGGCATAGCTCCCCCGCGCCCGCAGCGCACCCCCGGTCCGGTCGCGCTGTCCCTGGGCCCCACTCGCACCACCGGCCACGACACGGACACGACCGGTGCCGCCGACCCCGTGCGCTGCCCGCACTGCCACTCCACGGAGACGGAGCTGCTCAGCCGGTTCTCCTCCACCGCCTGCAAGGCGCTGCGCCGCTGCCTGTCCTGCCGTGAACCCTTCGACCACTTCAAGGAGTTGTGATGGCGCGCTTCCACCCGCTCCCGGTGGCCGAGGTCGAGCGGCTCACCGACGACTCGGTCTCGCTGACCTTCGCCGTGCCGCCCGAACTGCGCGCGGAATACCGGCACGCGGCCGGTCAGCACCTCACGCTGCGCCGCCGCGCCGACGGCGTGGACGTCCGCCGCACCTACTCGATCTGCTCCCCGGCCCCCGACCCGGCCGGCGAGGGTCCGAGCACACTGCGGGTGGGGGTGCGCCTGGTCGACGGCGGCGCGTTCTCGACGTACGCGCTGAAGGAGATCTGCGTCGGCGACATACTGGAGGTCATGACCCCGGCCGGCCGTTTCACGCTGGACCCGGCGCCGGGTCTGGTCGCGGCGGTGGTCGGCGGCAGCGGCATCACCCCGGTGCTGTCCATCGCCGCCACGCTGCTGGCTCGCGAGCCCTCGGCCCGCTTCTGCCTGATACGCAGCGACCGCACGGCGGCCTCGACGATGTTCCTGGAGGAGGTCGCGGACCTGAAGGACCGCTATCCGGAGCGGTTCCAGCTGGTCACGGTGCTCTCCCGGGAGGAGCAGCAGGCGGGTCTGCCGTCCGGCCGCCTCGAACGTGCCCGGCTCGCGGAGCTGCTGCCCGCGCTGCTGCCGGTGGACCGGGTGGCGGGCTGGTTCCTGTGCGGACCGTACGGCCTGGTGGAGGGCGCCGAGCGGGCCCTGCGCGATCTTGGCGTGGACCGTACCCGCGTCCACCAGGAGATCTTCCATGTGGACGAGGGCCCCGCCCCGGCGGTGGTGGTCCCGGCGGCCGCGCACAGCTCTGTCACCGCGCGCCTCGACGGACGCGCCGGGACCTGGCCGGTCGCCGAGGGGGAGTCCCTGCTGGACACGGTCCTGCGCAATCGCTCCGACGCGCCCTACGCCTGCAAGGGCGGCGTCTGCGGCACCTGCCGGGCCCTGCTGGTGACCGGCGAGGTCCGCATGGACCGCAACTTCGCCCTGGAACCGGAGGAGACCGAGGCGGGCTATGTCCTGGCCTGCCAGTCCCACCCGCTGACGGAGAAGGTGGAACTGGACTTCGACCGATAGGGACCGCGGCCAGGGGAGAAGCGGGCCGCGACGGCGGTTAGACGACGAAGCCGTCCTTGCCGTCGTCGGTCACCACGGGGCGGCCGGAGGCCTGCCAGACCTGCATGCCGCCGTCGACGTTCACGGCGTCGATGCCCTGCTGGACCAGGTACATGGTGACCTGGGCCGAGCGGCCGCCGGAGCGGCAGACCACGTGGACGCGGCCGTCCTGCGGAGCCGCCTCGGTCAGCTCGCCGTAGCGGGCCACGAAATCGCTCATCGGGATGTGCAGGGCACCCTCGGCGTGGCCCGCACGCCACTCGTCGTCCTCGCGGACGTCCAGCAGGAAGTCGCCGTCCTTGAGATCCGCGACCGCGACGGTGGGCACACCAGCTCCGAAATTCATGTCCCCGACGCTACCCGAAGCGTGCTCCGGCGCACTCCCACGCCGGAGCGGGCGCTCATTCCTGGGTCAGCAGAGCCGCGAGGTCGTTCTCGCGGTGCTGGATGTCGCTCCTGAGCCGCTCGGCGATCTCCTCCAGGAGACTGTCCGGGTCGTCCGGGGCCAGGCGCAACATGCCGGCGATCGCGCCGTCCTCCAGCTCGCGCGCGACCAGGGTGAGCAGTTCCTTGCGCTGGCTCAGCCACTCCAGGCGGGCGTACAGCTCGTCGGCGGGGCTGGGCTGCCGCTCGGGCGGCACCGGGCCGGCGGCCCACTCCGCGGCCAGTTCCCGGAGCAGCTTCTCGTCGCCGCGGGCGTAGGCGGCGTTGACGCGGGTGATGAACTCCTCGCGCCGCTTGCGCTCGTTCTCCTCCTGCGCGAGGTCCGGGTGGGCCTTGCGGGCCAGCTCGCGGTAGAGCTTGCGGGCCTCCTCGCTGGGGCGCACCCGCTCGGGCGGCCGGACGGCCTGGTCGGTGAGCATCGCGGCCGCCTCGGGGAACAGGCCGTGGCCGTCCATCCAGCCGTGCATCAGCTCCTCGACGCCCGGTATCTGCTGGAGGGCGGCGCGGGCCTCCTCGGCGCGGCGGATGTCCTCGGGGTCCTGCGTCTGGGCGGCGCGTGCCTCGGCGATGCGGGCGTCCAGCTCCTCGATGCGGGCATAGAGAGGACCGAGCCGCTGCTCGTGCAGCCGGGCGAAGTTCTCGACCTCGACGCGGAAGGTCTCCACGGCGATCTCGTACTCGATCAACGCCTGTTCGGCGGCGCGCACGGCCTTTTCCAGCCGTTCCTCGGGCCGCGATGCCTTGGACTGCTCAGCTTCCGGGGTCGTCACCCGACCAGCCTAGGCCACGGCCGGTCCGGCACACCCCTGATGACCGCACCGGCCCTACCTCCGAGACGGTCGCACCTGGTTCGCCCCGCACGTGCGCCCCGCGCCCGCCTCAGCCCTCCGGGCAGGCCGCGGGCACCCACTCCGCCTCCAGGTCACGGCAGGCGACCACCAGGGTGCCGGGGCGGCAGGCCAGTTCATGGGTGCAGCCGCCGGGGCGCGGCAGGATCTCGTCGAGGATCACGTCGCCGAGGGAGGCGGGGTCGCAGACACCGAGGACGTCCGACTGGAAGCGGGAGACGCCCTTGTAACGGACGACCAGGTCCTCGTCGTGGCGGAAGCAGTTGTGGCGGAAGCGGATCTCCACGTCGCCGTCGCCGGTGCGGCGCACCCGGGCGGGCAGGAGGTCGCTGACACAGCGTCTGTCCCCGGGGTCGTAGTGCGCGGGGTCGGTCGCGAACGCGCGGGCGCCCGGCGGCAGTCCGGCCGCGATACCCGGCAGCCTGGCCAGATAGGGCCGCGCGTCGGCGGACACCGGCTCCTCGCCGGCGCCCCCGCTCAGTTCGACGTACTTCACGTCATCACCCCGGCCCCCGGCTGCCCGGCATCGGCGATCACACTCCCGCTTCCGCCGCGATCCGCCCGGACCGCACCGCGGACAGCAGCCGCGCGTGGTCGGCCTCGGTGAGGTCGGCGTAGGCGACGGAGAAGGCGGCGACGGCCTCGTCCAGCTCCTCGTTCTTGCCGCAGTAACCGGCGATCACGCGCGGGTCGGCGCTGTGGGAGTGGGCGCGGGCCAGCAGGGCGCCGGTCATGCGGCCGTAGTCGTCGAGCTGGTCGGCGGCGAGCGCGGCCGGATCGACGCTGCCCTTGCGGTTGCGGAACTGCCGTACCTGGAAGGGGCGTTCGTCGACCGTCGTCCAGCCCAGCAGGATGTCGCTGACGACCTGCATCCGCTTCTGGCCGAGCACCACGCGCCGCCCCTCGTGCTCCACCGGCGTCACCGGGAAACCGGCCTCGGGCAGATGCGGGAGCAGCGCCGAGGGGCGGGCCTCCTTGACCTGGAGGACGAGCGGCTCGCCGCGGTGGTCGAGGAGCAGGACGACATAGGAGCGGGTGCCCACGCTGCCCGTGCCGACCACGCGGAAGGCCACGTCGTGCACGGTGTGCCGGGCCAGCAGCGGGAGCCGGTCCTCCGAGAGCGTCGTCAGATAGGGCTCCAGGGAACCGGCGACGGCGGCGGCCTCGGTGTCCGGGACGCGGCGCAGCACCGGGGGAGCGTCCACGAAGCGGCGGCCGCCCTCGGGCGTCTCCTCGGTCGACTTGGCGGCGAACCGGCCGCTGGTGTTGGCCCGCGCCTTCTCCGCGACCCGCTCCAGGGTGCCGAGCAGGTCGTGGGCGTCGGTGTGGGAGACCAGCTCCTCGTCCGCGATGGCGTTCCAGGCGTCCAGCGCGGGCAGCCTGGCCAGCAGGCGCATGGTGCGCCGGTAGGCGCCCACGGCGTCCCGGGCGGCGGCACGGCAGGTGTCCTCGTCGGCACCCGCCTCGCGCCCGGCCAGCACCAGCGAGGTGGCGAGCCGCTTCAGGTCCCACTCCCAGGGGCCGTGCACCGTCTCGTCGAAGTCGTTGAGGTCGATGACCAGGCCGCCCCTGGCGTCGCCGTACAGACCGAAGTTGGCCGCGTGGGCGTCGCCGCATATCTGGGCGCCGATCCCGGTGACGGGGGTGCGCGCCAGGTCGTACGCCATGAGCCCGGCCGAGCCGCGCAGGAAGGCGAACGGTGTCGCGGCCATCCGGCCCACCCGGATCGGCGTCAGCCCGGCGATCCGGCCCGCGTTGGACTCCACCACGGCGTCGACGGCGTCCGGACGCGTCGGGCCGATCTCCAGCGCGCGGTGGGCCTCGCGCGGCACCCGCTCGCGCAGCGCCTTGCCCTCGGCCTTGGCCGAACCGCTCGGCGGCCACTGGGCGAAGCCGCGTACCCGGGGCAGCCGGGCCACGGTCTCCTCGCCGTCCGGCCCGGACACCACGTCCGCACCCGCTCCGGTCACCCCGGCCACCTCCCCCGCACACCGCTCTTTCGCGCTCCCACACGAGCGCTTCGAACATCAACTCGTGCAGACCGTACATGCGGCGACGTGATCGCGTCAGACCCTGTGGACAACTCGTCGGTTGTGGACACGGACCTGTCCCGACCGGAACGAACCCGCCGACCCGCCAACGGACTTCGCGTCACGCCCTCCCGTCACGCGCCCCTCTCACCTCCGGCGGAGCCACCCCGTGGTCGCACCCACGTCCGGAACATCAGCACCGTCGTCCCCCACTGCACCCCCGTACCGAGGCTCATCGACAGCCACACCCCGCGCACCCCCAGCCCGTCCACGGAACTCAGCCAGTGAGCCAACGGGAGCTGCACACAGGCACCCACCGCCGTCACCCACAGCAGCGCCTGAGCACGCCCGCCGCCCATGAACACCCCGCCCGGCCCGACGACCCCGGCGAGCGCCACCAGATACGGCAGCAGGAACCACAGCAGCACGGAGCCGGAATCGACGACTCCGTCCGCGCTCGTGAAGAACCCCACGACCAGGCGCCCGCAGAGCGCGAGCACCAGCCCCGCGCCCGCCCCCACCAGCACGGCGAGCAGCCCGCTCTGCACCGCGATCACCCGGTCGGCCAGCTGCCCCGCGCCCCGCGCCCGGGCCGTGAGGATGCCGCCCGCCTGGCGCAGGGCGTAGAACGCCATGGTGACGAAGAGGATCACCTTGGTTCCGATGCCGTAGGCGGCGAGCGGGTCCTCGCCGAACCGCGCGACCATGCCCAGCAGGGCCGCCCCGATCCCCATGCGCAGCACGAAGTCCCCGGACGCGGGCAGCCCGACGCCCAGAACGCGACGCAGCGCCACGGTCCAGCCCATTTCCGCACCTGACCCCGCGCCGCGCCCCGCGTCCGCCCCCAGCACCACACCCCGCCTCCGCCACAGCAGCACCAGGCTGACCCCGAGAGCGACCGCCCGCCCGAGAACCGTCCCCAGCGCCGCCCCACGCACCCCCAGCGCGGGCAGCGCCCCCACCCCGTAGATCAGCAACGGGTCCAGGAGCAGCACGCACCCGTTGGCGACCAGCGCGGTCCGCATCGGCGTCCTGGTGTCCCCGAGCCCCTTGAAGATCCCGTCCACGACGTTCTGCGCGAAGAAGACGGCGAGCCCCGGAAAGGAGACGGCGAGGAACTCCGAGACCAGGTGTCCGACTTCACCGGAGCCCCCACCCACCAACAGCCCCGCCACCTCGCCGCGGAAGAGGAACCCGGTCCCGGCGACCACGCCCGTGACGACCAGCCACAGCACACCGGCCGCCTTGATCACGGGTGGAATTTCGGCCAATCTCCGAGCCCCGGCCGCGTCCGCGAGCACCATGGTGACGCCGGTGCCGGCCATGAGGATCACCCCGAGCAGCAGGTTCTCCAGCGTCCCCGCGGCGGCCACCGCACCGACCGCCGCCCCGCCGAGGCGCGCCACCCAGAGCGTGTCCACGACGCCCACGACCACTCCGGACAGCAACTCGCAGTAGACCGGCAGCCCCAGCCCGAGCAGCGCCCGCCGCGCCTCCGCCGGACCGAGCACGTCCGCCCCGCCCGGCTCCACCGCCGCACCGTCCTCGCGCACGACGACCGGCCCCGATCCCCCGAACCGCACCAGAACTCCCCCAACCTCACCGGAAAACGGCCCAGTTGATCCCGGGCGCCCCGGAGGCTACCTCGATTAGTGACACTCGAATAGAGGTAGCCCACACTGAGAGACGCCCGAACCTCCCGCGAAGGACCCCCGTGCTGACCCTCTCGATCCTCGGCTTCCTGGCGGAACGCCCTCTGCACGCCTACGAGTTGCGCCGCCGCATCTCCGACCTGATCGGCCACAACCGCCCGGTCAGCGACGGCGCGCTCTACCCTGCCGTCAACCGCCTCCGCCAGGCCGGGCACGTCGAACGCCGGGCAGAGCCGGGCGAGAACGCGCCCACCCGGCAGGTGCTGCGGATCACGCCCTCCGGCCGGGCCGAGCTGCTGCGCAGGCTGACCGAGCCCAAGGAGACCGAGATCACGGACGGCGGCGCCTTCTTCACCCTGCTCGCCTTCCTCGGCCAGGTCCCGGAACCGGCCCGCCGGGCCGCCGTCCTGCGCCGCCGACTCGACTTCCTGACCGCGCCGGCCGGCTTCTTCACCCGCGCCGGACAGCCGGTGCGCATCAAGGACGAGGAGGACCCGTACCGCAGAGGAATGCTGATCATGGCGCGCGCGGCCCAGCAGGCGGAACGGGCATGGCTGGAGGAAACACTCCGCGAACTGGAGAAGAAGCTCCCCTGAGGGCGCATCGAAGAAGGCGCCCGCGGTCCTGAGACCTTACTCACAGAAGCCCTGCGCAGCGGCACCCCGCGGGGCGCCACGCGAAGTCACCCGAAGCGGCCGGAATCGAACGGACGTGACCCGCGACACCCCGGCACGATCCGAGGCGGCGTCACCACCGGCCCCGGACACGACAATGGGCGGCACCGTTTTCACGATGCCGCCCATTGGATGGTGCGCGAGGGGGGAGTTGAACCCCCACGCCCTTTCGGGCACTGGAACCTGAATCCAGCGCGTCTGCCTATTCCGCCACCCGCGCATTGGGTGTGTCTTCCGTTTCCGGCCCTTTCGGGCTGGCCCCTTCCGACATCGAGAACATTAGCACGCCGTCCGGGGTGGATTCACATCCCTTCCCGCAGCCCCCTCCACCACCCCTCACCAGCGCACCTGTCCCTCACTGGGGCACACGCGTTCCCTTCCGCCCCGCCCGGCACGACCTGACGCCCCGCCTCCCGCACGCCCGCACCGGCTCCCCCGTCCCGCCCGGGCCGGCCTTCCCGCACGGAGATGCCTTGTTCAGGTATCAACCTCGTACCGGTCCGGCCCGTCTTATCCACAGGGGGACCGGGCTCACCGCCACGTGCGGGACACTGGAGCCGAGCCGCCTCTACGATCCTTGCCTCAAGGAGTTCGAAGGGGGCGGCTGGGGGAACCGGCTGATTGCCGGGCGCGTAGATACGATCAGTAAGAGGTACGGGCCAAGCGGCGGTACCAAGCACGGCAAGCAGTACGGCAGCGACGGAGGAGGTGCCCCGTGGGAGTCCTGAAGAAGTTCGAGCAGCGTCTCGAAGGTCTGGTCAACGGCACCTTCGCCAAGGTGTTCAAGTCCGAGGTCCAGCCGGTGGAGATCGCCGGCGCGCTCCAGCGCGAGTGCGACAACAACGCCACGATCTGGAACCGCGACCGCACGGTCGTGCCCAACGACTTCATCGTGGAACTGAGCACACCCGACTTCGAGCGCCTCAGCCCCTACTCCGGGCAGCTCGGCGACGAGCTGGCCGGCATGGTGCGCGACTACGCCAAGCAGCAGCGCTACACCTTCATGGGCCCGATCAAGGTCAACCTGGAGAAGGCCGAAGACCTCGACACCGGTCTGTACCGGGTGCGCAGCCGCACCCTGGCCTCCTCCAGCAGCCAGCAGGCGCCCGGAGGACCGCAGCCCGGCGGCCAGCCCCCGGCCGGCCCCCAGGGCGGCTACGGCTACCCGCCCGCCGCCGCCCCGCCCATGCCGTCCGCGCCGCCCCCCGGCGCCCGGCCCGGGGGCTACGGTTACCCGCAGCCCGCCACCCAGCGGCCCGCGGCCGCCCCCATGGGCGGCGGCCAGACCCGCTACTGGATCGAGATCAACGGCACCCGCCACCAGATCTCCCGCGCGACCCTCGTGCTCGGCCGCAGCACCGAGGCCGACGTGCGGATCGACGACCCCGGCGTCTCCCGCCGGCACTGCGAGATCCGGACCGGAACGCCCTCGACGATCCAGGATCTCGGCTCCACCAACGGCATCGTGGTGGACGGGCAGCACACCACCCGCGCTACGCTCCGCGACGGCTCGCGGATCGTCGTGGGCAGCACCACCGTTATCTATAGGCAAGCCGAAGGGTGAAGCGGGGGCAATGTCAGAGCTGACCCTCACGGTCATGCGGCTGGGTTTCCTGGCCGTACTGTGGCTGTTCGTGATCGTGGCCGTGCAGGTCATCCGCAGCGATCTGTTCGGTACGCGCGTCACCCAGCGCGGTGCGCGCCGGGAAGCGGCCCGCCCGCAGCAGGCCGCCCGACAGCAGGCCGCGCCCCCGCAGCAGCGCGCCCAGCAAGGCCGCCGGGCCCAGCAGAGCGGCGGCGGCCGCCAGCGGCGCAACGCACCCAGCAAGCTCGTCGTGACCGAGGGCACGCTGACCGGCACCACCGTCGCCCTCCAGGGACAGACCATCACCCTGGGCCGCGCCCACGACTCCACGATCGTGCTGGACGACGACTACGCCTCCAGCAGACATGCCAGGATCTACCCGGACCGCGACGGTCAGTGGATCGTCGAGGACCTCGGCTCCACCAACGGCACATACCTGGACCGGTCCCGGCTGACGACGCCCACGCCGATTTCGCTGGGAGCGCCGATCCGCATCGGCAAGACCGTCATCGAGCTGCGGAAGTAGTACGACAATGAGCGAGCGGAGCGAGCACGCAACGGCGGACCTCACCCCGGTCCCCGGCGCGCTCCCGACCGGAGGGTGGGCAGTGTGGCTCGACACGACCGGCTGTACCCGGAGCCGACGGGCGAGGTGCGCATGAGTCTGTCACTGCGCTTCGCCGCCGGATCGCACAAGGGCATGATCCGGGAAGGCAACGAGGACTCCGGTTACGCCGGTCCGCGCCTGCTCGCCATCGCCGACGGCATGGGCGGCCAGGCGGCCGGCGAGGTCGCGTCCTCCGAGGTGATCTCCACCCTGGTCACCCTCGACGACGACGTGCCCGGCTCCGACCTGCTCACCTCCCTCGGCCAGGCCGTGCAGTACGCCAACGACCAGCTCCGCAGCATGGTCGAGGAGGACCCCCAGCTCGAAGGCATGGGGACCACGCTGACCGCCCTGCTGTGGACCGGCCAGCGCCTCGGCCTGGTGCACGTCGGCGACTCGCGCGCCTACCTGCTGCGCGACGGGATGCTCACCCAGATCACGCAGGACCACACCTGGGTGCAGCGCCTGGTCGACGAGGGCCGGATCACCGAGGAAGAGGCCACCACCCACCCGCAGCGCTCCCTGCTGATGCGCGCGCTGGGCAGCGGCGACCACGTGGAGCCCGACCTCTCGGTCCGCGAGGTCCGCGCCGGTGACCGCTATCTGATCTGCTCCGACGGCCTCTCCGGCGTCGTCTCCCACCAGACGATGGAGGAGACCCTCGCCAGCTACCAGGGCCCGCAGGAGACCGTGCAGGAGCTGATCCAGCTCGCGCTGCGCGGCGGCGGCCCCGACAACATCACCGTGATCGTCGCCGACGTCCTCGACCTGGACACCGGCGACACCCTCGCCGGCCAGCTCTCCGACACCCCCGTGGTGGTCGGCGCCGTCGCCGAGAACCAGCTCCACCTGCACGACAACGGCATCATGCAGACCCCGGCGGGGCGCGCCTCCGGGCTCGGCCGCCAGGGCCGCGGCCAGGGCGGCGGCGGAGAGTACGGCGGCTCCGGCGGGGACTACGAGGGCGAGAACTACACCGACGACGACTTCGTCAAGCCCCGCAAGGGCCGCCGGTGGCTCAAGCGCACGTTCTACAGCGCCCTCGCCCTCGCGGTGATCGGCGGCGGCGTCTACGGCGGCTACCGCTGGACCCAGACGCAGTACTACGTCGGCATCAACGGCAAGCACGTCGCCCTCTACCGGGGCATCAGCCAGAACCTGGCCTGGGTCTCCCTCTCGAAGGTCGAGAAGGACCACCCCGAGATCGAACTCAAGTACCTGCCGACGTATCAGCAGAAGCAGGTCAAGAACACGATCGCGGCGGGCGGCCTCGAGCAGGCCCGCACCAAGATCGACGCTCTCGCGCTCCAGGCGTCGGCCTGCCGCAAGCAGGCCGAACGCGCGGCCGCCGGGAGCGAGAGCGACAAGACGGGCCGGGATTCGGCGACGGGCGGCACCACCACCGCCACCCGCACCTCCTTCTCGGCCACGGGCTCCCCGACCCCGAACCCGTCGGGATCGGCCCAGTCGTCCACCGCGTCGCCCTCGAAGTCCCCGACCGCAACCGCCACGCCCCGGCCCGGCCCGAGCCTCTCCAAGGATGAGCAGAAGGTCGTCGATCAGTGCGGCAAGCAGTAGGCAAGCCGTGAGAGGCCCCGTCACACGATGAGCAGTACTACCAACACGCCGACGCACCAGACGTCCACGATCGGCTCCATCGGCGCACCGAGCCGTCGGAACACCGAGCTGGCCCTGCTGATCTTCGCCGTGGTCATCCCGGTGTTCGCCTACGCCAACGTGGGCCTGGCCCTGAACGACGAGGTCCCCGCCGGCCTGCTCGGCTACGGCCTGGGCCTCGGCCTGCTGGCCGGCGTCGCCCACCTCGTCGTCCGGAAGTTCGCGCCGTACGCCGACCCGCTGCTGCTGCCGCTGGCCACCCTGCTCAACGGGCTCGGCCTGGTCTGCATCTGGCGCCTGGACCAGTCGAAGCTGCTGCAGTCCATCGGCCAGGCGGGCGGCAAGGCGACCAACCAGCTCGTCTACACCGCGCTGGGCATCGTCCTGTTCGCCGTCGTGCTGATCTTCCTCAAGGAACACCGCACGCTGCAGCGGTACACCTACATCTCCATGGCGGCGGCGCTGGTCCTGCTGCTGCTCCCGCTGGTGCCCGGACTCGGCGCCGACCTGACCTACGGCGCCAAGATCTGGATCAAGATCGGCAGCTTCACCATCCAGCCCGGTGAGTTCGCCAAGATCGCGCTCGCGGTCTTCTTCGCCGGCTATCTGATGGTCAAGCGGGACGCGCTCGCGCTCGCCAGCCGCCGCTTCATGGGCCTCTACCTGCCGCGTGGCCGCGACCTCGGCCCGATCCTGGTCGTCTGGTTCATCTCGATCCTGATCCTGGTCTTCGAGACCGACCTCGGTACCTCGCTGCTGTTCTTCGGCATGTTCGTGATCATGCTGTACGTCGCCACCGAGCGGACCAGCTGGATCGTGTTCGGTCTGCTGATGTCCGCGGCCGGCGCCGTCGGCGTGGCCACCTTCGAGCCACACGTCCAGACCCGTGTGCAGGCCTGGCTCGACCCGATGCGCGAGTACAGGCTCAGCCGCACGATCACGCACGACGGCATTCCCCACTCCGACCAGCTGCAGCAGGCCCTGTGGGCGTTCGGCTCCGGCGGCACCCTCGGCACCGGCTGGGGGCAGGGCCACTCCGAGCTGATCCGCTTCGCCGCCAACTCCGACTTCATCCTCGCCACCTTCGGCGAGGAGCTGGGCCTGGCGGGCATCATGGCGATCCTGCTGGTCTACGGCCTGATCGTCGAGCGCGGTGTGCGCACCGCCCTTGCCGCCCGCGACCCCTTCGGCAAGATGCTCGCGGTGGGCCTGTCCGGCGCCTTCGCCCTCCAGGTGTTCGTCGTCGCCGGCGGTGTGATGGGTCTCATCCCGCTGACCGGTATGACGATGCCGTTCCTCGCCTACGGCGGTTCGTCCGTCATCGCCAACTGGGCGCTCATCGCCATTCTCATTCGCATCAGCGACACGGCCCGCCGCCCCGCGCCCGCCCCTGCCGCCAGTCCCGACGCCGAGATGACCCAGATCGTCCGGCCCGGCGACAACGGACCCGCCGCCGAAGCGTGAGCGCCCGCGACCACGGCGGTGCGGCGGCCCTCAGGTGCCCGCTGCGCCGCCGTACGACCGTCACGGGCCAGCCGGGGCACACAGCCGGTGCCCCTAGACTGTGGGCGGCCGAGGACGAGCGCCAGCACCAGCGACACCGAGAGACTGAAGCAACAGGCGCCCCTGTTAGCTTGTGGAAAGGCCGGACGTGAACAAGCCCCTGCGCCGAATCGCGATCTTCTGCGGACTCCTCGTCCTGGCACTGCTGATCCGCGACAACTGGCTCCAGTACGCCCAGGCCGACAAGCTGCGCACGGACCCCGACAACCGCCGCGTCGCCATCGAGCGTTACGCCTACCCGCGCGGCGACATCATCGTGGACGGCAACCCGATAACGGGATCCGTCGAGACCAAGGCCGGCGACTACAAGTACAAGCGCACGTACAAGAACGGGCCCATGTGGGCGCCGGTCACCGGCTACTCCTCCCAGGCGTTCGACAGCAGCCAGCTCGAAAAGATCAACGACGGGATTCTCACCGGCAACGACGACCGGCTCTTCTTCCGCAACACCCTCGACATGATCACGGGCAAGCCGAAGCAGGGCGGCAACGTCGTCACCACGCTCAACGCCGCCGCGCAGAAGGCCGCGTACAGCGGTCTGAAGGCCCAGGGCGGCAAGGGTGCCGTGGTCGCGCTGGAGCCCTCGACCGGCAAGATCCTCGCGCTGGCCTCCTACCCGTCGTACGACCCGTCCTCCTTCTCGGGCGACCGCAACAGCGACTCGGCCGCCTGGCAGAAGCTGCAGAAGAAGAACGACTCCTCGGACCCGATGCTCAACCGGGCGCTGCGCGAGACCTATCCGCCGGGCTCCACCTTCAAGGTGGTCACCGCGGCGGCCGCGCTGCAGAACGGTCTGTACTCCTCGGCCGACCAGAAGACGAACTCGCCGCTGCCCTGGGTCATGCCCGGCACGCAGACCGAGCTGAAGAACGAGGGCAACCTGCCCTGCGAGAACGCGACGATGCGTGAGGCGCTCCGCGTGTCCTGCAACAGCGTCTTCGGCAAGATCGGCGCCGACCTCGGCAACGACAAGATGCTCGCCGAGGCCAAGAAGTTCGGCTTCGACTCCGAGCAGTTCGTCCCGGTCCGCTCCAACGCCTCGGTGTTCTCGGACAAGATGAACGACTCGCAGACCGCGCTGTCCTCCATCGGCCAGTACAACACCGCGGCTACCCCGCTGCAGATGGCCATGGTCGCCTCGGCGGTCGCCAACGACGGCAAGCTGATGAAGCCGTACATGGTGGACGAGCTGCAGTCCTCCAACCTCGACCCGATCGAGAAGACCGAGCCGAAGGAGCTGAGCCGCCCGCTGACGGCGCAGAACGCGCAGATCCTGCAGTCGATGATGGAGACCGTGGTCAAGTCGGGCACGGGCACCAAGGCGTTGATCGACGGGGCCACCGTCGGCGGCAAGACCGGTACCGCGCAGCACGGTGTGGAGAACAGCGAGAACCCGTACGCGTGGTTCATCTCCTTCGCCAAGCTCCCCGACAACAGCTCCCCGGTCGCGGTCGCGGTGGTCATCGAGGACGACAACGCCAACCGTGACGACATCTCCGGCGGCGGCCTGGCCGCCCCTATCGCGAAGAGCGTCATGCAGGCGGTCATCAGTTCCAAGAAGTGAGCCCGATCACGTCACCTTCACAACGGTGCACGTTGCGATACCGGTCCGGTATCGGGTTACCGGCTTGGCCAGGCCACACAGAGCGGGACGGGTACGGTAGGGCCCGGACGGCAGCCTCCGGCCGCACACACGTGCAGGCCGGGACCGACGGAGAGGGCTGGTAGGTAGCTATGGAAGAGCCGCGTCGCCTCGGCGGCCGGTACGAGCTGGGCCATGTGCTCGGCCGCGGTGGCATGGCCGAGGTCTACCTCGCGCATGACACTCGCCTCGGCCGCACGGTGGCAGTGAAGACGCTCCGCGCCGATCTCGCGCGCGACCCGTCCTTCCAGGCCCGGTTCCGCCGGGAGGCCCAGTCGGCCGCCTCGCTCAACCATCCCGCGATCGTCGCGGTCTACGACACGGGCGAGGACTACATCGACGGGGTCTCGATCCCGTACATCGTCATGGAGTACGTCGACGGCTCCACTCTCCGTGAGCTGCTGCACTCCGGCCGCAAGCTGCTGCCGGAACGCTCCATGGAGATGACGATCGGCATCCTCCAGGGTCTGGAGTACGCCCACCGCAACGGCATCGTCCACCGTGACATCAAGCCGGCCAACGTCATGCTGACGCGCAACGGCCAGGTCAAGGTCATGGACTTCGGCATCGCACGCGCCATGGGCGACGCCGGTATGACGATGACCCAGACCGCCGCCGTCATCGGCACCGCGCAGTACCTCTCGCCGGAGCAGGCCAAGGGCGAGCAGGTCGACGCCCGCTCGGACCTCTACTCCACCGGCTGTCTGCTCTACGAACTGCTGACCGTCCGTCCTCCCTTCGTCGGCGACTCGCCCGTGGCCGTGGCCTACCAGCACGTCCGCGAGGAACCGCAGCCGCCCAGCGTGTTCGACCCCGAGATCACCCCCGAGATGGACGCAATCGTCCTCAAGGCGCTGGTCAAGGACCCGAACTACCGCTACCAGTCGGCCGACGAGATGCGCCAGGACATCGAGGCGTGCCTCGATGGCCAGCCGGTCGGCGCCACCGCCGCCATGGGCGCGGTCGGTTACGGCGGCTACCCCGACTCCCAGGCCACCACGGCGATGCGCGCCGAACCGGCCGGGGCGACGACGATGCTTCCGCCGATGTCCCCGGACGACGGCGGCTACGGCTACGACGACCGGCCCGACCGGCGGCGCCAGCCGAAGAAGAGCAACAACACCTCGACGATCCTGCTCGTGGTCGCCGGTGTGCTGGTGCTGGTCGGCGCCATCCTGATCGGCATGTACGCGTTCGGCGGCGACCCGGCGGACAAGCCCTTCGGTGCGCCCAACCTCGTGGGCGTCAAGTACGCGTCGGACGCCAGGCAACAGGCCGACAACGTCGGTCTGAAGGTCACCGCCGAACGCAAACCCTGCGAGGACCAGCCCAAGGGCAACGTCTGCTCGCAGAGCCCGAAGGCCGGCACGAAGGTCAAGAAGGGCGACACCCTCGCCCTGGTCGTCTCCACGGGTGCCCCCAAGGTCACCGTACCCAGCGTGATCGGTCTCTCCTTCGACGACGCCCGCCAGAAGCTGGAGGGCGACGACTACAAGTTCACGGTCAAGAAGGACACCCG
Organism: Streptomyces sp. NPDC005004; assembly: GCF_053600675.1. Classification (NCBI taxonomy): domain Bacteria; kingdom Bacillati; phylum Actinomycetota; class Actinomycetes; order Kitasatosporales; family Streptomycetaceae; genus Streptomyces; species Streptomyces sp. NPDC005004. The sequence continues at coordinate 79,915 of NZ_JBSGAH010000002.1, read as the reverse complement.
GGTCAGCACCGAGACCCCCGACCAGGTGCTCGACCAGGACCCGGTGGACGGCAAGCGCGTCCAGAAGGGATCGACGATCACCCTGGTCGTCGCCAAGGCGGCGGAGAAGGTCACGGTCCCGGACGTCACCGGCAAGAGCTGCGACGACGCGAAGAAGGCTCTGCGGGAAGCGGGTCTCGCCCCGAACGACAACTGCACCGAGTCCCCGGTCTCCGACCCGAACCAGAACGGCAAGGTGACGGGCACCAACCCGCCCGCGAACCAGCAGGTCAACAAGAACACGCCGGTCGCGATCACCGTCGGCAAGGCGCAGGACGACCAGCCCTTCACCCTGCCCGAGATCCGCAACCGCCCGCTCAAGGATGTCCGCCAGCAGCTCCAGGGCCTCGGCCTCCAGGTCACCGTCCAGGGCAACCAGGACGACGACGCCACCGTGGTCGGCTCCAACCCGGGCGTGGGCAACCCGGTCAAGAAGGGCGACAACATCACGGTGCAGACCGTGAAGCAGGGTGGCAACGGCAACAACGGCGGCTTCCCGAACATCTTCGGCGGCACGGACGGCTGACCCGCCCCGCCCGCTCCAGGCCCCCGACACCGCACGGTGCCGGGGGCCTGGTGCTTTCCGCACTCGTGCCCTCACCCGCGCGTCGGTCGTTGACAGGACATGATTGATCAGACCGCACTCCTGGAGTCCCGGGCCCTCCGCAGCTCCGTGCTGGATCGCACGGATGTGCTGGACCGGGTGAAGACACTCGCGCTGCTGCCGGACGGGTTGCATGTGACGACGGCGATGGTGGCGACGTACTTCGGGGTGAGTGTCGAAGTGGTCCGGCAGTTGGTCCGGCGCCACCACCAGGAACTCCGAAACAACGGCATGACCGTGCTGCGCGGCGCTGACCTGCGGAATTTCGAGAGTGACAACATGTCACTCTCGAAGGGAAGTTATCCACAGGCCCGCCGGAGCCTCACCCTCTACTCCCGCCGAACCGTCCTCAACATCGCCATGCTGCTCCGCGACAGCGGGGTCGCACGGCGGGTGCGCACCTATCTCCTCGACATGGAGCACCTGGCCCGCACCGGACTCCTGAACGAATCCGCCGACTACCCGGCCGAGCCCGCGACCCCCGAGATCCTCTCCCTGGCCGCCCTCGACGCCCGCATCGACCAGCGCGTCCACCACGTCCTCGGCCGCACCGTCGTCCCGATGTTCAACGCCCTGATCGAGACCTCGGGCGAGCACCACCGACGGCTGACCGCGCTGCACGGCGACGTCCGGCGGATCGAGAACCGGCTCAGGCTGCACTCGGCGCGGCTGCGGCGGCTGCAGGAAAGCTGGTGAGGGTCAGCGGAGTTCCTTCGGAGGCGTGCGCTTGCTGTCGACCTTCTGGACGCGTTCCAGTTCGCCCCAGACCACGTAGCGGTAGCGGCTGGTGTAGACCGGGGTGCAGGTGGTCAGGGTGATGTAGTGGCCCGGCTTCTTCTTGCCGGATTCCTCGGGGACCTGGTCGATGACGTCGACGTTGTACTTCGAGGTCTCCGGGAGGATCGCGTAGACCTTGTAGACGTACCAGTCGTCCTTGGTCTCGAAGACGACCGGGTCGCCCTCGCGGACCTTGTCGATGTTGTGGAACTTGGCGCCGTGGCCGTCGCGGTGGGCGGCGAGGGTGAAGTTGCCCTTCTTGCCCGTCATGGGGAGGACGGCCTTGTCGGGGTCGGTGTAGTAGCCCGCCACGCCTTCGTCGAGGACGTCGGTGGAGGTGCCCTTCTCCACCAGGACCGCGCCGTTGTGCATCGAGGGGACGTGCAGGAAGCCGATGCCGTCCTTGGTGTCGAGCTTGCCGGGACCGGTGTCGGCCGAACGGGCCCAGTGGTCGCGGACCTTGTCGGCCTGCCGGTCGGCGTGCCGGTCCGCGACGACGTTCGTCCACCACAGGGAGTAAACGACGAACAGTCCGAGGACCACGCCCACCGTCATGAGGACTTCGCCGAAGAAGCTCACCACCAGGGCGACAGGCCCGGGACGGCGCTCGGCGCTGCCCGCGCCGTACGCGTCCGTGTGTTCTTCGGTGTCGTCGGCGGTCGCTGCCACTCGTCCTCTGCCCCTGTTCGACTCGGCTCGACTACTCGATGAGCGCGTCCGGCTTGCCCTTGCTGCGCGGGCGTTCCTCGACCATCTTGCCCCAGACGATCAGCCGGTACTTGCTGGTGAACTCCGGAGTGCACGTGGTGAGGGTGATGTACCGGCCCGGCGCCGTGAAACCCGACCCCTTGGGAACCGCGTCCAGCACACTGGTGTTGGACGGCGGCGTCACCGGAAGCATCGAAGTGACCTTGTACACGAAGTACTTGTCCTGTGTCTCGACGACGACCGGGTCACCCGCGACGAGCTTGTTGATGTACCGGAACGGCTCACCGTGCGTGTTGCGGTGCGCGGCCAGACCGAAGTTGCCCGACTTGTCGTACGGCATCGCGGTCTTCAGCGGCGCCTCGCCGTAGTGCCCGACCATTCCCTTGTCGAGCACCCGCTTGTTGCTGACGCCCTCGGCGATCGGCACCACCACGTCCAGCTTGGGTATGTGCAGGATCGCGAAGCCCTGTCCGGGCTCGAAGACGCCCGGCGCCCGCTTGCCGCTCGCCCAGTCGTCCTGGAGCTGATGCGTCTCGCTGCCGGCCTGCGCGTGCGCGCGCACGTTCGTCCACCAGAGCTGGTAGGTCACGAACAGCAGCATCAGTACACCGGTGGTGATGAAGACCTCGCCGATCGCCCGGCTCGCCACGACCGCCGCGCCGGGCTTGCGCGCCCGCGCCCGGCGCCGGGCCTCGACCCGGGACAGCGGCCGCCCGGAGTCCGCCTCCGCCGAACTGGCCGCGTCCGCCGTGTCCTTGGCCCCACCGTGCCGTCCGCCGCCCCGCCCGCCGCCGCGCTTGGCGGCCTTCCTGCGGGCCGCGCGGCCGCCCGGAGCACCCGCGGCACCCGACCGGGCCGAAGCGCCCGCAGAGGCGCTCCCAGAGCCGCTCCCGGGGCCCGGAGGCGTCCCGGGGAGCCGCAGCGCCATCGTCTGCTCGCTGGAGGGCGGCTCCGTCGCGCCCCCCGGCACGCCCCCGTGCCCGTCCACGGCCGGCATCCGGGCCGTCGGCGGGTCGCCCGCGCCCGTGAACACCGGGCCGTAGGACCCGTACGGCGCCTCGCCGTACACATCCTCGCGCTCGGGGCGCAGCGCGGTCACGCCGTGGACCTGCCCACCACCGGGGCGAGCCCCGCCGACCTCGCCACGGCACCGCTGTCGCCGCACTCCGCCAGCCAGTTGGCCAGCATCCGGTGCCCGTGCTCGGTCAGCACCGACTCGGGATGGAACTGCACTCCCTCCACCGGGAGTTCCCGGTGGCGCAGCCCCATGACGATCCCGTCCTCGGTGCGGGCGGTGACCTCCAGCTCGGCCGGGACGGTGGCCGGCTCGGCGGCCAGCGAGTGGTAGCGGGTCGCGGTGAAGGGCGACGGCAGCCCGGCGAAGACGCCCTTGCCGCCGTGGAGCACCGGGGAGGTCTTGCCGTGCAGCAGCTCGGGCGCGCGGTCGACCACTCCGCCGTACGCCACCTGCATCGACTGCATCCCCAGGCACACCCCGAACACCGGCACACCGGTCGCGGCGCAGTGCCGGACCATGTCCACGCACACCCCCGCCTCCTCCGGCGTGCCGGGACCCGGCGAGAGCAGGACACCGTCGAAGCCGTCCTGGGCGTGGGCCGTGGTCACCTCGTCGTTGCGCAGCACCTCGCACTCGGCGCCGAGCTGGTAGAGGTACTGGACGAGGTTGAAGACGAAGCTGTCGTAGTTGTCGACAACGAGAATCCGCGCACTGCTCACTGGTGGTCCACCGTCACATCGTTGAAGGGCAGCAGTGGTTCGGCCCACGGGAACACGTACTGGAACAGGACGTAGACCACGGCCAGGGCGAGCAGGAGTGAGAGCAGGGCCTTCACCCACGTGTTGCCCGGCAGATGCCGCCAGATCCAGCCGTACATGCCGTCCCTTCCGTTCCTCACGGCACAGACTCACGCCGTACGGCACCAGACTAACGGCGCCGGACGGCCTCCCGGCCGTTGTCCACAGGCCGGGTCGACACCCGGACTTACGTGCCCCAGCGCCGATCACCTCAACGTGTGACGGAACGGGTTTCGGGGCGCCCCTCGCCGATCTCTCACGAAGCGGCTCCCGGAGCTTCCCGTGACGCTCCTACTTCGCCGGCCGCGCGTAGTGCAGGTCCACGGTGCCCGTGTAGCCGGGCAGGGTCACGTCGCCGTCGTCCGCGACCTGCCAGCCCAGACCGTAGACGTTGACATACACCATGTACGTCTGAATCGCCTTGCTGTCGGCCAGCGCCTGCTTGAGCCGCTCCGGGTCGCCGACCGCCGTGATCTTGTACGGGGGCGAGTAGACGCGGCCCTGGAGGATCAGGGTGTTGCCGACGCAGCGCACCGCGCTGGTGGAGATCAGCCGCTGGTCCATGACCTTGATGCCCCGGGCGCCGCCGTGCCACAGGGCGTTGACCACGGCCTGGAGGTCCTGCTGGTGGATCACCAGGTAGTCGGGCTGCGGCTCGGGGTAGCCGGGGAGCTTGGCGGTGGCGTTGGGCGGGGCGTCGTTCAGGGTGACGGTGATCGCCTTGCCGGTCAGCGCGTGCGTGCCCGCGTCGCGCTCCAGCCCGCCGAGCTTCCGGTCCTGGGTGCGGCTGCTGCCGTCGTCGCTCTCGGCCAGGGACTCCACGCGCTCGCGCAGGGTCGCGTTCGACTCGTCGAGGCCCTTGTTCTTGCGGCTGCGCTCCTGGATCAGGTCGGACAGCTTGAGCAGCGAGGTGTCGGTGCGGATGTCCGTGCCCTTGGCGGTGTCGAAGCTGGTGAAGAAGATCAGCCCGGCCAGGGCGAAAACGCCCGCCGTGAGGATCCGCACCGGCTTGAGGCGCACGCGGGGACGGGTCGGACCCGTTGATCCCGTACCGGGGGAGTCGGCAGAATTGCTCAACGTACCCTTATCTCCTTCGGCGCCGTAGAAGCACTACGCTAACGGACGCCCGGGGGAGCGCTCAGTGTGCCCTTACTGTCCCCTTGTACGCTGCCCCGAGCCCGACCCGTTACCTGCGCGGCCACGCAGCGCATCGACAGGAGAGACCCTCGTGCCGAAGTCACGTATCCGCAAGAAGGCCGACTACACGCCGCCGCCGGTGAAGCAGGCGCAGGCTGTCAAGATCGGCAACAGCGCCTGGGTCGCGCCCGTGATGCTGGCCATGTTCCTCATCGGCCTGGCGTGGATCGTGGTCTTCTACGTGACCGACGGCTCGCTGCCGATCGACAGCCTCGACAACTGGAACATCGTGGTGGGCTTCGGCTTCATCGCGGCCGGGTTCGGCGTCTCCACGCAGTGGAAGTAGCGGGGCCGCACGACGGGGCCCGGGGCACCTCTGCCCACGGCCCTTCACTGAGTTATCCACAGCCTTGGGCAGAGTTTCCACATGTGCCTGGGGAAAAGAAACTACGATCTGTGGATAACTCATCGATCGTTGACGCCGGTGTGACTGCCCTACCGGCTGCGGAACTGCCGCTGCCCCCTGTCTGACCTGCGGGAACTCATCCGAGCGACAGGGGGCACGCCTGTTCCCGCACGCTGTGCACAAGATCGCACACACGCTGTGGACAACGGTTCGGATCAGGTGAGCTGAGCCGTTCTCACCAGGGTGAGAATCGCCACCACGACGAGCACCAGCGCGCAGGCGCCGTACTGGATCAGCGCCCGCCGGTCGCGCGGGGCGTGGATCATCGCGTAGCCGACGCCGAGACCGGCGACCAGGCCGCCGATGTGGGCCTGCCAGGCGATACCGGGGACCTGGAACGTGATGATCAGGTTGACCACCAGCAGCGCGATGACCGGCCGCATGTCGTACTTGAGCCGCCGCACCAGGACGACGGTGGCGCCGAAGAGGCCGTAGATCGCGCCGGAGGCCCCCAGGGAGGGCTCGTTGGGCGCGACCATCAGATAGCTGAGCGCGCTGCCCGCGAGTCCGGAGACCAGGTAGAGGGAGAGATAGCGGGCGCGGCCGAGGGCGGCTTCGAGCGGGCCGCCGATCCACCACAGGCTGAGCATGTTGAACGCGATGTGCAGAAAGCCGCCGTGCAGGAACATCGCGGTCAGCAGCCGGTAGTACTGACCGTCCGCCACACCCTGGACGCCGAGCTGCGGGACGAGGGCGTTGCCGATCAGCTCGAAGCGGTTGGTGAAGGCGCCCCCGACGACCTGCTGGATCACGAAGAAGACGAGGTTCAGCCCGATGAGCACCTTGGTGACGAGCCGGGGGTCGGCGGTGTGCCGCCCTCCGGCGAGGGTGCGGGGCGCGGCGGCGGGCGGAGCCGGGTGGGCGGCGCCGGGAGCGGGGGTGTGCGCGGTGCCGCGCACGCACTCGGGGCAGTGGAAGCCGACCGAGGCGTCGACCATGCACTCCGGGCAGATCGGCCGGTCGCAGCGGGTGCAGCGCACGCCGGTCTCGCGGTCCGGGTGCCGGTAGCACGCGGGCAGGCTCCGGGCGTCCCGGGCGCCGGCTGCGGCCTGGTCCATGAGATCCCCTTGTCCGTCGCGGGACATCACCGGGCGATACCCCGCCCTGCCCATCCTTACGGACGAGCGGGGCGTTTGGTTCCCCTGCGGGTTTTTCGTCCCCGCCTCCACGCCGCCCGGCTTCGGCGGGCTACCCGGCGGTCTCCATGTTCTTCCCCGTCTGGTCCTCTCCCCGCTCCTGCCCCGTCCGCTCCACGACCACGGTCAGGATCACCACGTCCTCCACCGGCCGGTGATCACGCCCGGTGGGCACGGCCGCGATGGTGTCGACCACCTTGCGGCTCTCCGCGTCGGCGACCTCACCGAAGATCGTGTGCTTGCGGTTGAGCCACACGGTCGGGGAGACGGTGATGAAGAACTGCGAGCCGTTGGTGCCCGGCCCGGCGTTGGCCATGGCGAGGAGATAGGGGCGGCCGAAGGACAGGTCGGGGTGGAACTCGTCCGGGAACTGGTAGCCGGGGCCGCCGATGCCGGTGCCGAGCGGATCACCGCCCTGGATCATGAAGCCGCTGATCACCCGGTGGAAGACCGTTCCGTCATAGAGCGGGTCCGTGCTCTCCGCGCCGGTCTCGGGGTTCTTCCAGGCGCGCTCGCCCTGGGCGAGTTCGACGAAGTTTCTGACGGTGGCCGGGGCGTGGTGCGGGAACAGCCGGACCCTGATGTCGCCGCGATCCGTCTTGAAAGTGGCGTAGAGCTGCTCGGCCACGGGGTGCCTTCCCTGTTGCTTCCGTCGTTCGTTTCCGTCGTCATTCCCGGAAAGGCTTCGATCGTCGCACGCCGTGGGCGGGCGACCCCCGGACGGCCACGAGTTCCGCGCCGTACTGCCACCGGTTCGCCGCGGAGAGCGGCGCGCGGCGGGGATTCGTGGCAGGGTCGGCGGTGGGGCCGTTGCCCGGATTTCCGTACGTGTGAAGCGATCGGCACCCGTATGCCCGCTCGCACATGCCGTGCGAGCCCCGGACAGGCATGATCCGTAACAGGGTGGACAGTCGACATACCGTACCGCCACCGAGGAGGAGGTTCCCGTGACCCGCATCGAGAGCGTGCGCGCCGCGACCGGCTCGGCGAAGGACAGCGTGCTGCACGCCGCGGACGTGGTGGCGCCCTACGCCGACACGGCCAAGGAGCGTGCCGCGTACTACGCGCAGGAGGCACGCGTACGCCTCGCGCCCGTGATGTCCCAGGCCGCCGACCAGGCCCGCGTGCAGTACGACGCGCTGCTCGCCCCGCGTCTTGAGCAGGCCCGCGCCCATGTCCCGCCGAAGGTCGACCAGGCCGCCCAGGACGCCGCGGAGCGCACCCGCAAGGCCGCCAAGCAGGCGGCGGAGTACTCGCGTCCGAGGATCGAGCAGGCCGTGGCCGCGGCCGCGCCGGTCTACGACGAGGCCGCGACGCGCGGTGCCGCCGCCCTGGTCGCGCTGCGCGGCAATGTCTCCGCCAAGCAGATCAAGAAGCTGGCCCGCCGCAACGAGCGCCGCGGCACGGCCCGCAGCGTGCTGAAGTACGCGGCCCTGGCCAGCATCGTCGCCGGCACCGCGCTGGCCGTGTGGAAGTGGTGGGACAAGCAGGCCAACCCCGACTGGCTGGTCGAGCCCCCCGCCGCCACCGAGATGCCCGACGCCGCCCGCCTGCACTCGGTGGACGGCACCGGCACCTCTCCCCTGGACCCCGAGGTCCGCGCGAAGCAGAACGAGGAGGACTCGTCCAACGGCGACGAGAACAGGTGACGACCGGCTCGGCCGTCGTCAGCGGGCCGCGGGGGCAGGCGGGTTGCGCACCGCCTGCCCCTCGCCCTGTGGGCGGTCCCGTGCGCGTGAGGCGTCCGGCGACCGCCATGTGCCGGTGACTACCAGGGCAGTTCCCCGTTCTCGTCCTGGAAGGTCCCCGTCGGGCCGTCCGCGCCGAGCGTCGCCAGCCGCACGACGACCCGGGCACTCGCCTCCGGCTCCCTCCCGATGCCGAACGCCGCGGTCATGTCGGTCGCGGTGGGGCCGGGCTCGACCGCGTTGAACTTGATGCCCGGATACGCCTTGGCGTACTGGACCGTCAGCATGGTGGCCGCGGCCTTGGAGGCGGAGTACAGCGTCAGCGGCAGGGTGGACTCCAGCCGGTCCGGGTTGGTCACCGCCCAGAACGAACCGGCGCTGCTCGACACGTTGACGACGACGGGGTTCGAGGACCTGCGCAGGAGGGGCAGCGCCGCCTCCGTGACGCGCACGACGCCCACCGCGTTGGTGTCGAAGGCCCTCAGGGCGGCGGGTCCGTCGATCGTTCCCTCCGCCAGAATGCCCGCGTTGTTCACCAGGACGTCGAGGCGGCCCTCCTCCGCGTCGATCCTCCGCAGCGCGTCGCGCACGGACGCGTCGTCTGTCACGTCGAGCTGGACGAAGCGCGCGCCGAGCGCCGCCGCGGCCTTCTCGCCCCGGTCGGCGTCGCGCGCTCCGACGTAGACGACGTGGCCCGCCGCCAGGAGCTGCCTGGCCGTCTCGTAGCCGATGCCCTTGTTGGCTCCGGTGATCAGTGTGATGGTCATGAACGTCCTCTCGAAGGCGGCCCGGCAGGGCCGTTGCCGGGGATCAACGGGTCAGCCGGCGGCGGAGTTCGCCCGCGTCGTGCAGCGCGGTCATGTGCACGAACCGCCCGTCGCGGACCTGGTAGACGGCGTATTCGGTGATCTCGAAGGAGGCGCCGGTGGGAGTCACGCCGAGCCACTCCTTCACCGGCGTACCCGTGTTGACGAGTCGTGCGGCCAGCCGGTCGCCGTCGAAGAGCAGTTCCTCGAGCTCCCAGTGGAGGTCCGGAACCGCGTCCACGTCGCGCTGCTGCACCGCGAGGACGTCGGCACGGGCGGCCGGCTCCCCGTTCAGGGTGATGCGGTCGGCGATGAACTCGTCCATGCCGTCGAACTCGTGGGCGTTGAGCGCGTCGATGTAGCGCAGGTAGAACGCGCGCAGATCGCTGTCGGACATGAGGGCCCTCTCCGCTCAGATCTGGTTCATGCCGCCGTCGACGTACAGGCTGGAGCCGGTGATGAAGCTGCTCTGGCCGGAGGCGAGGAAGGCCACCGCCGCGGCGGTCTCCTCCGGGCGGGCGAGCCGGCCCAGCGGGACGCGTGCCGCCAGTTGCCGCTTGAACTCCTCCGGGGTGGTGGTGAGCCCCGACAGCGCGGGAGTGTCGGTCGGGCCGGGCGTGACCGTGTTGACGCGGATGCCGCGCCCCTTGAGTTCGTTGGCCCACGTCCGGGCGAGCGAGCGGGTGGCGGCCTTGGTCGCCGCGTACACGCCCATCCCCTCGTCGCCGGTGTCCACGGTGGTGGAGCCGTTCAGGATGACGGACGCCCCGTCGTTGAGCAGGGGCAGCGCCTTCTGCACGGTGAACAGCGTGCCGCGGACGTTGATGCCGAAGAGGGTGTCGACGTGCTCCTCGGTGGCCTCCGCGAGCGGCACGAGCGAGGCGATGGAGGCGTTCGCGAACAGGACGTCCAGACCCTGTCCCCGGGCGCGGACCGCGTCGTAGAGGCGGTCCGGGTCGGCGAGGTCCGCGATGTCGCCGACCACCGGGGTGGCGGCCGGGCCGATCGCCTCGGCTGCCGCGTCGAGCTCGGCCTTGCGTCGGCCGGTGATGAACACGTGCGCGCCCTCCGCCGCCAGCCGTACGGCGCTGGCCAGGCCGATTCCGGTACTGGCGCCGGTGACGAGAGCGGTCTTTCCGTCCAGCAGCCCCATGACGAACAGCTCCTCGAATTCCGCATCAATCGCTACAGAATTCCACCGTAACACTTCTGTAGCGATCGATGCGGAAGCAGTAGGCTGGGATCGTGGAGACGAAACGGACCAGCCCCGTCGGCCGACCACGGGGATTCGACGCCGACGAAGCCCTTGAGCGCGCCATGCTGTTCTTCTGGCGGCACGGCTACGAGGGGGCCAGCACCGCCGGTCTGGCGAAGGCGATGGGCATCTCCACCACGAGCATGTACGCGGCCTTCGGCAACAAGGAGCAGTTGTTCCGCCGGGCCCTGGAGCGCTACACGGAGGGCCCGAGCGCCTATCTGGTCCGGGCCGTGGAGGAGCCGACCGCCCTCGGTGTCGCCACCGCGGTCCTGGCCGGCGCGGTGCGCACCACCACCCGCCCGTCCCACCCGCAGGGCTGCCTGGGCGTCTCCGGCGCCCTGACCACCAGTCACTCCGGGGAGGAGGTCCGCGACCTCCTCGTCTCCTGGCGCGACAACGGCTACCGCTGCCTCGAGCAGCGCTTCCGGCGAGCCGTCGAGGAGGGCGACCTGCCCGCCGACACCGACCCGGGCCTGCTGGCCCGTTACGTCACCACCGTCGCCTACGGCATCGCGGTCCAGGCCGCGAGCGGTGTCTGCCGCGAGGAACTCCAGGAACTGGCCGATGCCGCCCTGCGCACCTGGCCGCTGCGCTGAGCAAGGCGTCGGCACGGCGCCGGCACGACGCCGGCACCGTGCCGACGTTGTGAACGCGAAGAGCCCCCCTGACCCGCGTTTCCGCAGGTCAGGGGGGCTCTCGGGGTGTGGAGCCTAGGGGAGTCGAACCCCTGACATCCGCCATGCAAAGACGGCGCTCTACCAACTGAGCTAAGGCCCCGTGCAGCAGCGTCCGGCCGGAGAAGGTCTCCCGGCGGTCGCCGCAGACCAGAGTACCGGGTCACCCCGGGTATCCGGCAAAAACTTTGGGGCTCCCCCCGTCCGAACACGCTCCGTAGGATGCTCGACAAGGTTCGCGTGAGCGAACCGCGGTTCAATGGGGAAGCGATGGGGAGACGCAATGGACGCCGCACAGCAGGAAGCGACCGCGAGAGCGCGGGAGCTGCAGCGGAACTGGTACGGGGAGCCGCTGGGGGCGCTCTTCCGTAAGCTCATCGAGGATCTCGGGCTCAACCAGGCCCGGCTGGCGGCGGCTCTCGGCCTGTCCGCTCCGATGCTGTCGCAGCTCATGAGCGGCCAGCGCGCGAAGATCGGCAATCCTGCGGTGGTCCAGCGGGTGCAGCTCCTTCAGGAACTGGCCGCACAGGTCGCGGACGGCAGCGTGAGCGCGGCCGAGGCGACCGAGCGGATGGACGAGATCAAGAAATCCCAGGGCGGCTCCGTGCTCAGCAACAACACCGCGCAGACGACGAACAGTTCGGGCGCGCCGACCGTCAAGCGCGTCGTCCGCGAGATCCAGTCGCTGCTGCGCTCCGTGGCCGCCGCGGGCGACATCATCGAGGCCGCAGAAAGCATCGCCCCGGCCCACCCCGAGCTGGCAGAGTTCCTCCGGGTCTACGGCGCGGGACGCACCTCCGAGGCGGTCGCGCACTACCAGTCCCACCAGAGCTGACCGCCGCCCGGCGCGCGTCCCGGTGGGGGTCGGGACGCGGACCGGACGGCGCACCGGACCAGGGGGAGGAGCCGCACGCATGGGTGAGGTGTTCGGCGGCCGGTACGAGCTGGCCGACCCGATCGGGCGCGGCGGTGTGGGCGCCGTATGGCGCGCCTGGGACCACCGGCGGCGGCGTTACGTGGCCGCGAAGGTGCTCCAGCAGCGCGACGCCCACGCCCTGCTGCGATTCGTCCGCGAACAGGCCCTGCGTATCGATCACCCGCACGTCCTGGCTCCGGCGAGCTGGGCGGCCGACGACGACCAGGTGCTGTTCACGATGGACCTGGTCTCCGGCGGGTCGCTGGTGCACCTGGTCAACGACTACGGCCCGCTGCCGCCCCGCTTCGTGTGCGAGCTGCTCGACCAGCTGCTGTCCGGCCTCGCCGCCGTCCACGCCGAGGGCGTGGTGCACCGGGACGTCAAGCCCGCCAACATCCTGCTCGAGGCGACCGGCACCGGCCGCCCCCGGCTGCGCCTTTCCGACTTCGGCATCGCGATGCGCCTGGGCGAACCCCGGCTGACGGAGACCGACCTCGTGGTCGGCACCCCGGGCTATCTGGCGCCCGAACAGATGCTGGGCGGCGACCCGGACTTCCCGGCCGACCTGTTCGCGGTGGGGCTCGTCGCCCTGTACCTGCTGGAGGGCGCCAAGCCGGACGCCAAGGCGATCGTGCGGTACTTCATGGAGCACGGCACGCCGAGTGCGCCCGCACGGATCCCCGAGCCGTTGTGGCAGGTCGTGGCGGGTCTTCTCCAGCCCGATCCGGGGGCCAGGTTCCGCTCGGCGACGGGGGTGCGCAAAGCGCTCGCCTCTGCCGTCGAACTCCTGCCGGAAGCCGGTCCCGACGATGAACCGGTCGAGATCTTCGACCAACTCGGGCCACTGCCGGACGGGTTCGGACCGGACGGTCCGGCCAAGCGGGCCTCCGGGGTACGGCCCGACGCCGTGCGTCCCGATGCTGGACGCCCGGAGGTGGTGGGCCCGGACGCTGCACGTCAGTACCCGCCTCCCCCACCCGACCCCCGCACCGTCCACCCCGCCATGTCCGACACCGGAAGCTTCCATCTGCCTCCCCCCGCTCCCCGGGAAGCGTCCGGCACCCCCGTGCCGCGGTCGGTGTCCGCACCCCCCGCTCCGGCCGGCGAAGCCCCGACCGTCGCTCCTCCAGCCGAACCCCCGACCGCCCCGTACACCGCGCAGGGTCACCGCGCGACCTCTCACCGCCACTCCCGCCGCCGCCCGGGTCCTCCGGCCAAGGTGGCCGTCCCCGTCGTGCTGCTCGCGCTGGCCTGCTACGCCGTCGGCTTCTGGGCGCTGGTACGGATCTGAGCCCGGCGGGCGGCCAGAGTCCAGGCGCCGAGGCCGAGCAGCAGCGCGGTCCCGGTGCCGATGCCCCCGGCCGCGAGGAGACGCATCGTGGTGCCGTCGTCCCCGCTCTCGTCGGTGATCGCGTCGTGCCAGTCCTGGGAGCTGACCTCGAAAAGGCCGTCCGGCACCGACTTCCCGGCGTACCGGGGCCCGTCGTGCGGGTGGCCGTCGAGTTGCACGGTCAGCGTCACCTCGTAGGGACCGGGCCCGAAGCTGTCGGCCAGGCGCGAACTGACGTGGACGACCAGGTAGTACCGGCCGGCGAAGCGCACGGTGTTCTCGTCGTCGGCGACCGCGTAGCGGTTGGCGTACGCCACGGGCGGCACGGGCGGCAGGGCGGCGGTGCGGGGGGTGCCGGTGAAGCCGAGGGAGGCGTCCTCGACGCGGCCGCGCGCGGGGTTGTGCAGGGCGAGGTCCAGGGCGCCGCCGACGTAGCCGCTGCCGCTCGCGGCGCCGAGTTCGGCGGTGGCGTGGAGCTGCTGCCCCCAGCCGACGGGCACCGCGTAGAAGAGGGTGGTGCCGGGGGCGGCACGGGTGCGCCAGATGCCCTCGCCCAGCGGGCGCGCGGTGGCGAATCCGGCTCCGCCCGACCGGGTGCGGGCGGTGCCGACGGGCGGCCGGGGCGTGGCGGAGTCCCAGGTGGCGGGCGGGGTGGTGGGGCCGGCCGTAGTCGGGCGGGACTCCGTGACGGGCGCGATCTCCAGGTCCCAGGTCCGGCCGGATCCGGAGCCCCCGCTGTCCAGGCGCTCGACGAGCAGGTAGTACGTCCCCGCACCCGCGCACAGGGTCCGGCCGGTGTCGCGCTGGGCGAGCGCGGTCACGGGCCGCGGGCTGAGGGCGGCGCCGATGGTGGCGGAGGCGTAGGAGCAGGCGTTGCCGTCGGTGTCGCGGAGCGAGACCCGGATGCCGTCGGTGGAGGCGACGGGGGTGCCCGCCGGGGGGACGGCGGTGACGGGGACGTAGGCGGTGGCCTTCGCGGTGAGGTCGAGGCGGTAGTAAAGCTTTCCGTGGGCGGAGAGTGAGCTGCGGTAGGTGTGGCCCGCCGTCAGCGGCCGCGCCGCGGAGATGCCGGGTTCGCCCGACACAGACTCGGCGCCGGTGGCAAAGGCGTACGGCCGGGGTGTGGACGGTGCGGCTTCGGCGGTCCCGGCCGGGGTGACGGCCAGGACGCACAGGAGGCTCGCGGCGAAGAGGGCGGCGGTGCGGCGGGGGAGGTGGCGCTGCCGGCCGGTCCGGGGGCCCGGTGCCGGCGCCGACGACGGCCGTCGCGCCCGTGCGGTGGTGAACCTCCGCAGTACCCGCCCCGCGCGTCCTCGCCCCCGCATGGACACCCCCGGTCCCTCCCGCATCGTCCGCACCACGCCTGGGCCCATCCTGCACCGGGGGCCCTTGCTCCATCCGGGCATTCCACGCGGCTGTCCGAAAGGTCCGGGGCGTCCCCGCGGGCCTACACCAGCCTCCGGAGCCCGGCAACCGGAGACGGCCGCCCCCGGACAACGCGGAACCCCGGTCGCTCGGGGCGGCCGGGGTTCGGTTCAGATCGTGGTGCCGGAGTCAGGAACCCGTGGGCACGGAGTCGGTGGCCTCCGTCCACAGGTCCTGCTCGGCGCGATCCGCCTGGATCTGGCGGTACACGAGGAGACCGCCGATGGCGGCCAGTGCGACCAGGAGCAGCTTCTTCACCGCGCGACCTCGTCTTTCCTTGGCGTTGGGGACCTCTGGCGCCCGACTATACACACCGGCCGATATCGATCGGTGACCTGCGTCGGGGGCTGTCGCACGCCTCAACTCCCGCTTCCCCGCCCGCGATAGCCGAGCGGAAGGGCGCTCGTCCGGAGGGTGACCACAAGGGCGCTCACACCCGCGCGCACGGTCAGTTTTCTCCCACTTCATTCTCATCACCTGGTTTTGCGGGGTTATCCGGGCTCTTGCGGCCATCCGTGTGGTGTTCATCTGAACATCGACGCGCCACGGCGCGAGGTCCACCACTTCGGGTCGCTCATACACATCATGAGGAAAGTACGCAAATCGCCCAACCCGAAAGTGAGGGGACATGGCCCGCACCAAGGTCATGAAGCTGTGGACCGCGTTCGTCACCGCCTTCCTGGCGCTGTGCACGGCGCTCGGACTCGCCACCGCGACCGCCCCGACGGCGGCCGCCCGGACCGGAAGCCCGACCGAGAGCCCGAGCCGGAGCACCGAGCACCACACGGCGCCGACGACCACCACGGCGGCACAGCACAGGATCTGGCCCCACGCCAGAACCCTGCCCCCCACGATGAAGCAGCGCATCCGGGCCGAGGCCCACGGAAAGTCGCCCCACTGCCGGAGCCGCTCCCGCACCACCGGTGACACCGTGACGAAGATCCCGCACCGGCTGTACGTCCCGGAACAGACGGAGAGCGGCGACCGCCACACCCAGCAGCTCGACTGCTGAGGAACCCCTCGGTCCCACAGAACCGCTGACGTCTCGACACCCGGCGACTTGCGTACGCGACCGTCGATGCGAAACCCCTGGCCGACCCGGCCGGGGGTCAGCGCTGCATCCGCCGCGGCCCCATGCCGCTACTCCTCCAGCACCACGGCCCGGGAGGGACACTTCTCCGCCGCCTCCCGCACCGCCGGATCGTCCCCGGCCTCCTCCTGGCCGGGCCGGACCACGCCGTACCCGTCCACGAAGTCGAACACCGCCGGCACCCGGAACGCGCAGTCGGACGAGCCGTAGCAAGCGTCCCGGTCCACGGAGACCTTCATGCGTCCTCCCCTTCTCGGGCGGCGGGCCCGGGCCACGGGAACCGGCTCCCGCGCGGGCTGCCCCCGCGCCCAGCACGACCCTGCCCCCTCGGCACCCGCCTGAACCGGACCCGAGGCCAACGCGGACACCGCGCGCCACCGCCCGTCCGGCACCGGTCCCTCCCCTCGTGGGGACCGGTACCGAACCGAGCGGGGGTCCGGGAGCCCCGCGCCGCATCGGCGTGTCCGGCGCGAGGTCGTGCGGAGCGGATACGGACACCACCCGGGCTCCGAGCCGGGCGACACGGACCCACCGGGCACGTCCCGGCGAAGTTGACCGAGAACTTTCGACGCCCCGAGGCTCTGTCCCGGCGGCCGGACCCTTGGCCTGTCCGAACGGTGTGTGACAGCTCCGCTACCACGTCGTGATCCTGCCATCCGGTGCGCCCGCAGAGGAGATCCCCGTCCCCCGGAGCAGAGCTTTCGCCCAGGTCAGCCGTATAGGGTGAGTTTTCCGGTCCGGACGTCCAGAAGCGGGGGAAGTAAGGGGTGGGACCTTGGGTTCCGACTCAGGGGCACGCACAGCCTTGGCCGAGCGCCTCGCCCTGCTCTACCGGGAAGCCGGAAATCCGCCCCTCAAAAGCGTGTCCGAGGCCGTCGTCCGGCTCCAGCGCGTGGACGAACGCGGGCGGCCGGTACGGGTCTCCGCGCAGCGCATCAGCGACTGGCGGCGGGCCAGGAACGTACCCGCCCAGTTCACCGCCCTCGCTGCCGTCCTGCAGATCCTGATCCCCGAGGCCCGGCGCGCACGGCCCACCCCGGTCTCCGGCGGGCTGTACGACCTGGCGCAATGGCAGCGACTGTGGGAGACGGCGCTGGCCGATCCGGTGGGCGATAAGACGCAGCCGCAGGCGGGGGCGGAGAGGCGGCAGCCGCCGTCCCAGGCACCGCCCGTGCCGGAGAGCGTCTGCCCCTACCGGGGGCTCACGCCCTACCGGCGGGAGGACGCGCGGTGGTTCTTCGGCCGCGAGCGCGGTACGGACGCCCTGGTAAGCCAGCTCCGCACCGCCGGGCGCACGGGCGGCCTGGTCATGCTGGTCGGCGCCTCGGGCGCCGGAAAGTCCTCCCTCCTCAACGCCGGCCTCGTCCCGGCCGTGCGGGACGGCGCCCTGGGCGATGACGGCGGCCCGGTGCTGCACCTGGTCCCGGGCGCCGATCCGCTTGGTGAGCTGATCCGGCTCGTCCCCGCCCTCGAACCTCTCGTCGCCGAAGCCCTCACGGCCGAGCGGAAGGCCGCACGTGATCCGTCGGTGCCCCGTGCGGACACACCTCGGCTGGCTCGGGCGGTCCGTGGGGTGGTGGATGCGTGGGCTCGGGGCACGACGGAGGGCGGGCTCGTCGTTTCACGTGAAACGAAGGCGACTGACTCATCCGTTTCACGTGAAACAGAGGCCGGCACTTCCGTCGTTTCACGTGAAACAACGCCCGTGGTTCCACGTGAAACACCCATGCCCATCCCCGCCCCCCGCACCGAACGACACTCCCGCCCCGTCCTGATCGTCGACCAGTTCGAGGAGACCTTTACGCTCTGCCCGCACGAGGCCGAGCGCCGTGTCTTCCTGCGCTTCCTGCACGCCGCCTGCACGCCCGGGCCGTCCACGCCGGATCCGTCCGCACCTGGCGCGGCCGCGCCCGTCCTCGCCGTCCTCGGCATACGCGCCGACTTCTACGAGGAGTGCCTCGGCTACCCGGAACTCGCCGACGCCCTTCAGCACCGGCACATGGTGCTCGGTCCGCTGACCACCGCCGAGCTGCGCGAGGCGGTGACCGGGCCCGCCAAGGCGGTGGGGCTGGAACTGGAGGCGGGCCTGACCGAGCTGATCGTGCGCGAGGTGACCGCCGACGGCCCGCGCGGAGCACACGACGCAGGGGTGCTGCCCCTGCTGTCGCACGCCCTGCTCGCCACCTGGCAGCGCCGCAAGGGCGGTCGGCTGACTCTCGCCGGATACCGCGCGGCCGGCGGCATCCAGGGCGCCGTCGCCGCCACCGCCGAGCGCGCCTGGTCCGGCCTCGACCCGGCCGCACGCAGTGCCGCCCGGCTGCTCCTGCTGCGCCTGGTCCGGCTGGGCGAGGACACCCACGCCACGCGCAGGCGCGGCACCCGGCGCCAGCTGGCCGAGGAGTCCACCGACCCGGGCAAGACCGAGGAGTCGCTGGAGGCGCTGGTGCGCGCCCGGCTGGTCACCCTGGACGCGGACACCGTCGAGATCACCCACGAGGCGCTGCTGCACGCCTGGCCCCGGCTGCGCCACTGGATCGACGACAACCGCACCGAGCATCTGCTACGCCAGCGCCTTGAGGAGGACGGCCGGGCCTGGGAGTCCTCGAACCGGGACAGCTCGCTGCTGTACCGGGGCTCCCGTCTGGAGCAGGCCCGCGACTGGGCCGAGTCGGCGGGGGACACCTATCTGACGCGGGGGGCGAAGGAGTTCCTGGCCGCCTCGGTACGGCTGCGCCGGCGCACGGTGCTGATCAGCCGGGCCGCGGTCGCGGCGCTGGTGGTACTGGCCGTGCTCGCGGCGGGCTCGGCGGTGATCGCCTCGCGGCAGCGGGACGACGCGGTGTTCCAGCAGGTGCTGGCCGAGGCGGACAGGGTGCAGCACACCGACCCCTCGCTCGCCGCGCGTCTGGACCTGGTGGCTCATCGGCTCCGCCCGGACGACGACGGCGCCTACAGCAGGCTGATCTCCATCGTGAACGCCCCGCTCGCCACCCCGCTGTCCGGCCACACCGGGGCCGTCTACCTCACCACCTTCAGCCCCGACGGCCACACCCTCGCCACCGCGAGCTACGACCGCACCGTCCGCCTGTGGGACACGACCGACCGGAAACACCCTGCCCCGCTCGGCACACCGCTGACCGGCCACACCGGCTGGGTGAGCAGCGCGGTGTTCAGCCCGGACGGTCACACCCTCGCCAGCGCGGGCGACGACGGCACGATCCGGCTGTGGAACACGACCGACCGGAAGCACCCGACCCCGCTCGGCGCTCCCCTCACCGGACACAAGGGCACGATCTATCTGGTCGCCTTCAGCCCCGACGGCCGCACGCTCGCCAGCGCGGGCGAGGACCACACCGTACGGCTGTGGAACGTGGCCGACCCGCGCCGGCCGAAAGCCCTCGGCACGCTGCGCGGCTCCACCGCGGCGGTGCGCTCCGTGGCGTTCAGTCCCGACGGGCACACCCTGGCCTCGGGCGGCGACGACGACAAGGTCCGCCTGTGGAACGTGGCCGATCCCCGGCGCCCCCGGGCGATCCGCCGGATGCTCACCGGGCACACGGACCTGGTGCACTCCGTCGCCTTCAGCCCCGACGGCCGCACCCTGGCCAGCGGCAGCGCGGACGACACGATCCGGCTGTGGAACGTCGCGGACCCCGGGCGTCCGGCCCCGCTGGGCGGACCGCTGACCGGGCACACCGGGCCGATCTGGTCGGTGGCGTTCAGCCCGGACGGTGGCCGTCTCGCCGCCGCCAGCGCGGACAGCACCGCCAGCCTGTGGAACGTCGGCGATCCGGCGTCTCCCTCACAGGTGGGCGAGCCGCTCGCGGGCGGCAGCGGCGAGATGTACGCCCTCGGGTTCAGCCCGGACGGCCGTACGCTCGCCACCGGCAGCGGCGACGGCAAGGTCCGGCTGTGGTCGGTGCCGGTCTCGGACATGATCGGCCGGGTGGGCGCGTTCCGGCCGGACGGCAAGGTGCTCGCCACGGCCGCGCGGGACGGCCGCATCCGGCTGTGGAAGGTGACGGCGCCCGGACGCCCGGTGCCGCTGTCCGCCCCGTTCATGCCCGCCGACGGGGGCGAACGCTCTCTGACGTACTCTCCCGACGGCCGCACCCTCGCCGTCCTGACCGGCACCGGCTCGGTCCGCCTCTGGAACGTGGCCGATCCGGCCCACCCGGTCCCCGCCGGGCGTCCACTGCGGCTACTGACCCGGTTCATGGGCTCGGACGCGCTGGCCTTCAGCCCCGACAGCCGCGTCCTGGCCACGGCCTACGACGAGCACCGGCTGCGGCTGTGGAACGTCGCCGACCCGGCGCGTCCGGCGCCGCTCGGCAAGCCGCTCTCCGGCCACCGCGGGTACATCAACGGCCTGGAGTTCGCCCCGCGCGGCCACGTCCTGGCCAGCGGCAGCGCGGACGGCACGATCCGGCTGTGGAACGTGCGCCGCCCTGCGCGCCCTGTCCCGCTCGGCCGTCCCCTCACCGGCCACTCGGGCCCGGTCAACGCCCTGGCGTACAGCCCGGACGGGCACACCCTCGCCTCCGGCGGCGACGACGACACGGTCAGGCTCTGGAACGTCACCGACCCGGCCGTCGCGGTCCCCGTCGGCCGGATCCTCACCGGTCACACCGAGGCGGTCACGTCGCTGACCTTCAGCGCGGACGGGCACACGCTGGCCAGCGGAGGAGACGACAACACGGTCCGGCTGTGGGACGTCGCCGACCCGGCGTCGGCCGCGCCCATCGGTCAGTCCATGAGCCCGTACGCCAAGACGGGCAACTTCCTGTCCTTCAGCCCCGGCCGCCAGATCCTCGGGGTGTCCAGCGGCGCCGACACGGTCCGCCTGTGGAGCCTGGACACCGACGCGGCGATCCGGCACATCTGCTCCCTCACCCGGGACGTCCTCACCCCGGCCAGGTGGCACGAATACCTTCCCCGCCTCTCCTACGACCCGCCGTGCCGGGAATGACCCCCCAGGATCAGCCAACTCCCCCAATCTTCAAGCCTGTTGCCCACCCCCCTGGCTCGCTCCACCCTCTCCGACCTTGTACCCTTGGCCATAGCCCGACCGCTGACGCATCCCCCGTCGTCAGCGGTCGGGCCTTTGCGTCGGGCGCGAAGTGGCTTGATCGGCACGGGCGTTGACCAACGCGGCGGTAGGGTCCGCCGAATGGATCTCCGCGCATCCCTGTCCGTGCTGGGCAACCGGCCGTTCCGCCTCCTGCTGGCGGCCCGGCTGATCTCCGCGAGCGGGTCGGCGATGGCGCCCGTGGCACTCGCCTTCGCCGTCCTCGGCTTCGACGACCGCCCCACGGCGCTGGCGACCGTCCTCGCGGGCAACACCCTCCCGCAACTGGTGCTCCTGCTGGCCGGGGGCGTCGCCGCGGACCGGTTCTCCCGCCGTGGCGTCATCATCGTCGGCAACCTGGCGGCCGCCCTGTCCCAGGCCGGCGTCGCCCTCCTGGTCGCCACGGGCACGGCCGACGTCGCGCGGGTGGCCTTGCTGGCGTGCGTGACGGGCGCCGCGAACGCGCTGATGTCTCCGGCCATGAACAGCCTGCTGCCCCAGCTCGTGGACGCCCGGCACCTCCAGGAGGCCAACGTCCTCGTCCGGCTGCCCACCAACGTCCTGAGGATCGCCGCTCCGGCGCTGGGCGGCGCGCTGGTCGCGCTGGTGGGCCCGCAGTGGGTCCTGGGCTGGGACGCGGCGAGCTTCACCCTGGCAGCCGCGCTGTGCGCCTTCCTGACCCTCTCCGGCACGGCGAGGACCGTCCCCGGCGTCTCCGTGCTGCACGACTTCGGCACCGGCTGGCGTGAGTTCGCCCGCCGCCCCTGGATCTGGTCGTACACCCTGTCCGGGACGGTCGTCGTGGCCCTGTGGCTCGGCGGTTACCAGCTCCTCGGTCCCGTCGTCCTGGCCCACGAGGGCCTGGGCGCGGCGGCCTGGGGGATCGTGCAGGGGAGCTTCGCCGTTGGTCTCGTCCTCGGCGGTCTCGTCGCCCTGCGCTGGAGGCCCGAGCGGCTGATGATCGCGTGCGTGGCCACGGGCCTGCCCATGGCCCTCCCCCTCGCGGTGCTGGCGACCGGCCCTCACCTCGCCCTGCTGGCCACCACGGCGGCCCTGGCCGGCATCGGCCTCGACCTGTCCATCGTCTACTGGAACACCGCCCTCCAGCAGGAACTCCCCGCGGACGTCCTGGGCCGGGTGACTTCCTTCAACGCCCTCGGCGAGCTCCTCGCCGTCCCCCTCGGCTACGTCCTCGTCGGCCTGACCGCCACCACCACGGGCACGACTCCTGTCCTCCTCACCTCCGCCACCCTCATCCTCGTGGCCTCGGCCGCCCTGTTCGCCGTCCCCAGCCAGTGGACGATCCACCGCGCCCCCCGCACACCGGCACCCGAGCCCGCGACGGCGTGAACACCGCCGTCGGTCAGTGCGGACCGCGCCGCGGCGGCCGCAGCAGAGCCCGGACGACGACGGTCTCGAAGTGCCACGCGACCCATCCGGTGAACCTTCGGAACGTCGAACGGCGCAGGGCGCAGAGCCAGACGTAGGCGGTCAGGGAGACGCAGAGACACCCCCAGCTCTGCCACCAGAAGTCCCACCCCGCCGGATCCCGGCTGACGAGCAGCCAGAACCCCCAGACCGCCACCGTGGCCCCTTCCCACGCGGCAAGCCCCGCCCCGAGCACATGCCCTTGAGCCGCCCAGCGGGACGCGAGAAGCCCGACCGGAATCTGGACACCCACATGAAGCATCAGCACCCAGAGCATCAGGCCCAGCCACTGGCCGTAGGTCTGCGTCGACACGGCCGGCAGCAGATGCATCCCGATCAACAGCAGCACGCCACTCACGTGCATGGCCACCAGGTTCAACGGCACATGCCACCCCGCCACCCACCGACGCGGCTCACCACTCACCCGCACCACGACCTCCCCCAAGGACTCCGACGGGCCCCCACCCTGTCCGGATCCTACTGACGGCCCCCCGGGAAAGCCGAAGACCCCCGGCCCAAGTGGACCGGGGGTCTTCGCAGATGTGGGGCTAACAGGATTTGAACCTGTGGCCTCATCCTTATCAGGGATGCGCTCTAACCAACTGAGCTATAGCCCCGCCGCGCTCTGCGGTGTATGTCCCGCGCGCTGACTCCTGAAGATTAGCGCACGACCGGGGCAGTCCCAAAATCGGTTGTCGGGGGACGGTCACTCGTCCTCGGCGAGGGTCAGCTCGACGCCGCCCACGAAGCCCGCGGAGAGGTTGTAGATGAAGGCGGCGAGGGTGGCCAGCGCCGTCGCGAGGACGACGTCGATCACGGCGATGATCGTCGCGAACATCAGGACGTGCGGCAGCGAGAGGTAGGACTGCAGGTCGAAACCATTCGCCTCGCTGGACCCGGTCGCCTCGGAGATCGTGCCGCCCACCGTGGAGAACACGCCCATCGCGTCCATGACCATCCACAGCACCGCCGAGGCGACGATCGTGCAGATGCCCAGCGCGATGGAGAGCAGGAAGCTGACCTTCATCACCGACCACGGGTCGGCCTTGGCCACCCGCAGCCGTGCCTTGCGGGTGCGCGGCGCCGTGCGGGCGCCGGTGCGGGCGACGCGCATGGCATCCGCCGGCGGCTGCGCGGGGTAGGCCTGCGGCGGGTGGTAGGGCCCGGCGGGCTGCTCGGGGCCGCGCTCACCGGGGAGCGGCGAGCCGGCGGACTTGCCCTCCGCGGCCCCATCCTGTCCGCCGCGGGTGTCCGTCACAGTGCCCCCCTGGGATGCGTCCGGGTCCGCCTCGGCGGGCGGGACCGGCTTGAGGTTCGTCGTGGGCGGGTCGGCCGGAGCGCTCCCCGGACCCGCCTTCCCCTTCTTGCCCGCAGTGTTCCCTGTGTTCGCGGCGGAGCCACGGCCGCCGCCGTCCGTCTCCGTACCCGTCGAGGTACCGGCCGATCCGGCGCCCGTGGCTCCGCTCACGTCTCACTCCTCGCGCTACTCGGCCGAGGGCGCCTCACCCTCGTCCGTCTCCTCGGCCTCGATCACGACCACGGTCTCGTCGACGACGTCCTCACCGTCGACCTCCTCCGCCTCGCGACCCGCCTCGGCGTTACGTGCGATGCCGACCACGGCATCGCGCTTGCCCAGGTTGATCAGTTGGACGCCCATGGTGTCACGGCCCGTCTCCCTGACTCCGCTGACTCGCGTGCGAATCACACCGCCGGACAGGGTGATGGCGAGGATCTCGTCGGTCTCCTCGACAATCAGCGCGCCGACGAGCGATCCACGGTCCTCGACGATCTTTGCAGCCTTGATGCCGAGACCGCCACGTCCCTGGACGCGGTACTCGTCGACGGCCGTGCGCTTGGCGTATCCGCCGTCCGTCGCGGTGAACACGAACGTACCGGGTCGCACCACATTCATCGAGAGCAGTTCGTCGCCCTCGCGGAAGCTCATGCCCTTCACACCCGAGGTGGCACGGCCCATCGGACGCAGCGTCTCGTCCGACGCGGTGAACCTGATGGACTGCGCCTTCCGGCTGACGAGGAGCAGGTCGTCGTCCGCCGAGACCAGCTCGGCGCCGATCAGCTCGTCGTCCGCGCCGTTCTCCTGCGCGCGCAGGTTGATGGCGATGACACCGCCGGAGCGCGGCGAGTCGTAGTCCTTCAGCGGCGTCTTCTTCACCAGGCCCGCCTTGGTGGCCAGGACCAGGTACGGCGCCGCCTCGTAGTCGCGGATCGCGAGGATCTCGGCGATCGCCTCGTCCGGCTGGAAGGCCAGCAGGTTCGCCACGTGCTGACCACGCGCGTCCCGGCCGGCGTCCGGCAGCTCGTACGCCTTCGCGCGGTAGACCCGGCCCTTGTTCGTGAAGAACAGCAGCCAGTGGTGCGTGGTGGAGACGAAGAAGTGGTCGACGATGTCGTCTTCCTTCAGCTTCGCGCCCCGCACACCCTTGCCGCCGCGCTTCTGCGCCCGGTAGTCGTCGGTCTTGGTCCGCTTGATGTAACCACCACGCGTGACCGTGACGACGATGTCCTCCTCGGCGATCAGGTCCTCGATGGACATGTCGCCCTCGTAGGGGATCAGCTTGCTGCGCCGGTCGTCGCCGAACTTCTCGACGATGGCGGCCAGCTCGTCGTGGATGATCCGGCGCTGGAGGGACTCGGAGGCGAGGATCGCGTTGTACTCGTTGATCTTCGCCTGGAGCTCCTCGTGCTCCTGGACGATCTTCTGGCGCTCCAGGGCGGCCAGCCGGCGCAACTGCATCTCGAGGATGGCGTTGGCCTGGATCTCGTCGATCTCCAGAAGCTCCATCAGGCCCGTGCGGGCGATCTCGACGGTGTCGCTGGCGCGGATGAGCGCGATGACCTCGTCGATGGCGTCCAAAGCCTTCAGCAGACCGCGCAGGATGTGCGCGCGCTCCTCGGCCTTGCGCAGCCGGAAGCGCGTACGGCGGACGATGACCTCGATCTGGTGCGTCACCCAGTGGCGGATGAACGCGTCCAGGGACAGCGTGCGCGGCACGCCGTCGACCAGCGCCAGCATGTTGGCGCCGAAGTTCGTCTGCAGTTCCGTGTGCTTGTACAGGTTGTTCAGGACGACCTTGGCGACCGCGTCCCGCTTCAGGACGATGACCAGGCGCTGACCGGTGCGCGAGGAGGTCTCGTCGCGCACGTCGGCGATGCCGCCGATCTTGCCGTCCTTCACCAGGTCGGCGATCTTCTGCGCGAGGTTGTCCGGGTTCACCTGGTACGGCAGCTCGGTGACGACCAGGCACTGACGGCCCTGGATCTCCTCGACCTCGACCACCGCGCGCATCGTGATGGAACCGCGACCGGTGCGGTACGCCTCCTCGATGCCCTTGCGGCCCACGACCAGCGCGCCGGTCGGGAAGTCGGGACCCTTGATCCGCTCGATCAGGGCGTCGAGCAGCTCCTCCTGCGAGGCGTCCGGGTTCTCCAGGTGCCACTGGGCACCGGCCGCGACCTCACGCAGGTTGTGCGGCGGGATGTTGGTCGCCATGCCGACCGCGATACCGGCCGAACCGTTGATCAGCAGGTTCGGGAAACGCGCGGGCAGGACGGTCGGCTCCTTGGAGCGGCCGTCGTAGTTGTCCTTGAAATCGACGGTGTCCTCGTCGATGTCGCGGACCATCTCCATGGACAGCGGCGCCAGCTTGCACTCGGTGTAACGCATGGCGGCGGCCGGGTCGTTGCCCGGGGAGCCGAAGTTGCCGTTGGAGTCCACGAGCGGCATCCGCATCGCCCACGGCTGGGCGAGACGGACCAGGGCGTCGTAGATCGAGCTGTCGCCGTGCGGGTGGTAGTTACCCATGACGTCACCGACGACACGGGCGCACTTGTAGAAGCCGCGCTCGGGGCGGTAGCCGCCGTCGTACATGGCGTACAGCACGCGGCGGTGGACCGGCTTGAGGCCGTCCCGGACGTCGGGCAGCGCCCGGGACACGATGACGGACATCGCGTAGTCCAGGTACGAGCGCTGCATCTCCGCGTCGAGTCCGACCGGCTCGATGCGCAGCGTCGCCGGAGTCGACTCGGTCTCGGGCGTCACTGGCTCAGGGGTGAAGTTCGGGGTCTCGTCGGCCATTGCTGGTGAAGATCCTTCCTGGTGCGGTCAGCGGAGACCGACTCAGATGTCGAGGAAGCGGACGTCCTTGGCGTTGCGCTGGATGAACTGGCGACGTGCCTCGACGTCCTCGCCCATCAGCACCGAGAACAGGTCGTCGGCCTGGGCGGCGTCGTCGAGGGTGACCTGGCCGAGGACCCGGTGCTCGGGGTCCATGGTGGTCACGCGCAGCTCCTCGGCGTTCATCTCGCCGAGACCCTTGAAGCGCTGGATGGAGTCCTCGCGGATGCGCTTGCCCCGCTGGCGGCCCATCTCGATCAGTGCGTCGCGCTCACGGTCGGAGTAGGCGTACTCGATGTCGTCCCGACCCCACTTGATCTTGTACAGCGGGGGACGCGACAGGTACACGTACCCGGCCTCGACCAGCGGCCGCATGAAGCGGAACAGGAAGGTCAGCAGCAGGGTGTTGATGTGCTGGCCGTCGACGTCGGCGTCCGCCATCAGGATGATCTTGTGATAGCGGAGCTTGTCGATGTCGAAGTCCTCGTGCACACCGGTGCCGAAGGCGGAGATCAGCGCCTGGATCTCCTGGTTCTGCAGGATCTTGTCGATCCGGGCCTTCTCGACGTTGAGGATCTTGCCGCGGATCGGCAGGATCGCCTGGAACTCCGGGTTGCGGCCGGACTTGGCCGAACCGCCGGCGGAGTCACCCTCGACGATGAAGATCTCGCACTTGGCCGGGTCGTTGGACTGGCAGTCCGACAGCTTGCCCGGCAGGGACGCCGACTCCAGCAGACCCTTGCGGCGGGTGAGGTCGCGTGCCTTGCGGGCCGCCACGCGCGCGGTGGCCGCCTGGATGCCCTTGCGGATGATCTCCGCGGCCTCGACCGGGTTGCGGTCCAGCCAGTCGTTCAGGTGCTCGTAGACCGCCTTCTGCACGAAGGTCTTGGCCTCCGTGTTGCCCAGCTTGGTCTTCGTCTGGCCCTCGAACTGCGGCTCGCTCAGCTTGACCGAGATGATCGCGGTCAGACCCTCGCGGATGTCGTCGCCGGTGAGGTTGTCGTCCTTCTCGCGAAGGAGCTTCTTGTCGCGCGCGTACTTGTTGATCAGCGACGTCAGCGCGGCGCGGAAGCCCTCCTCGTGCGTACCGCCCTCATGCGTGTGGATGATGTTCGCGAAGGAGTACACGCCCTCGCTGTAACCGCTGTTCCACTGCATGGCGACCTCGAGGGACA
This sequence comes from Streptomyces sp. NPDC005004, assembly GCF_053600675.1. Classification (NCBI taxonomy): domain Bacteria; kingdom Bacillati; phylum Actinomycetota; class Actinomycetes; order Kitasatosporales; family Streptomycetaceae; genus Streptomyces; species Streptomyces sp. NPDC005004. Next base: position 52,240 of record NZ_JBSGAH010000002.1, on the reverse strand, counting down.
GGCTCTTGTCCTTGTCCTCGGCCTCCAGGTCGATGATCGTGGGGTGCACCACCTCTCCCTTGCGGGAGTTGAGGTACTTCACGTAGTCGACGATGCCGCCCTCGTAGTGGTACGTGACGGACTTGACCTCGTCCTTCTCGTCCGCACCCGCCTCGTCGGCACCGCTGGTCGCCTTCGCCACCGCGCGCTCGTCGGTGAGCCGGATCGTCAGGCCCTTGTTGAGGAACGCCATCTCCTGGAAACGCCGCGACAGCGTCTCGAAGGAGTACTCCGTGGTCTCGAAGATCTCCGGGTCCGCCCAGAAGGTGACCGACGTGCCGGTCTCCTCCGTGGCCTCGTTCCGCTGCAGCGGGGCGGTGGGGACGCCCATCTTGTAGTCCTGCGTCCAGCGGTGGCCGTCCGTCTTCACCTCGACGGCGACCTTCGTGGACAGCGCGTTCACGACGGACACACCCACGCCGTGCAGACCACCGGAGACGGCGTACCCGCCACCGCCGAACTTGCCGCCCGCGTGCAGCACGGTCAGCACGACCTCGACGGCCGGCTTGCCCTCGGAGGGCACGATGCCGACCGGGATGCCTCGGCCGTTGTCCACCACACGGACCCCGCCGTCCGGCAGGATCGTCACGTCGATGGTGTCCGCGTAACCGGCCAGCGCCTCGTCGACCGAGTTGTCGACGACCTCCTGCACCAGGTGGTGCAGACCGCGCTCACCGGTCGAGCCGATGTACATACCGGGTCGCTTGCGGACCGCGTCCAGCCCTTCGAGCACGGTGATGGCGCTGGCGTCGTAAGAGGTGGAGGCGGCGGGTGCCTCGCCGTTGACGCCGGCGTCGGTGGACGGGATGTTCTCGTTGGGGTTGCCGGAATCGGCCACGAAGCGCCCTTTCTGGCACAGCACGAGCCGGGCTCCCGGGGGAACCCCCTCTGGGGGAGGGTCGCCGGAGCGGCTGCGGCATGTTGCGTTTGGTAAGCCTGGATCAGCGTTGCTCAGCTTTTCCCGGACAGTCCCCACGAGTGGGGCGGGATTCGCCTTCCAGTCTACCGGTAGCGCCGACAGTGATGGGGGTTTGCGGGCACCTGAGTCCCCATGTGCCGCCCTGAACCGGCCTCGATGGCATCCCGATATACGGAAGGGGGCTCCAAGGGGCTCACGGCGGCGCTCAGAGCTTTCGGCCGTCATCCCTTGTCCAGAGGGGGGTGCACGCTCCATCGGCGCAGGTGCGCAGCGGTGCGAACACGCTCCGCACAGGACCGGGGACGTGAGGTACGTCACCCGTAGGTGTCGCCCGGACCCCGGCTTCCAGGGGCCCTGAGGGGGCCGTAACGGCGTGCGGGACCGCTCGGACCGTGCACCTTGATCATGCGCACCGTGCCGTGGCCGAGGTCCTCGTTCAGCCGCGCGACCAGAGCGGGGGCCAGGAGCCGGAGCTGCGTCGCCCACGCCGTCGAGTCGCACAGCACCGACAGCACGCGCTCGTCCTCGTCGTAGCGCTGCGGCACACAGTGCTTCGCGAGGTCGTCGCCGACGATCTGCGGCCAGCGGCCCATCACCCCGCCCACCGCGGCCGGGGCCTCCCAGCCCCGCTCGTTGATCAGCCGGTTGATCGCCGCGCCCAGCGCCATGGGGTCGCGCCCGTCCGCGCGCGCGCCGGAGCGCAGTCCGCCGCGGCGCGCCTGCTTCTTCTGCCGCGCCGCGTCACCCCGCGCGCGTGCCTGCTCCTTCGCCGCGCGCAACGCCACGCGCGCGAGGTCGACGCCGGTCGGCTCGGGGGCCCGCTTCTCGCCGTCCCCGGCGGGCTGGTCCGTACTCATCCGCGCTCCACACTCATACGCGCTCCACCGTCCCACCGGAGACCGCGTAGCGCGCGCCGGCCAGCACGTGCGGCACGTCGTCGTCCACGGCCGCGGTCACCAGCACCTGCTCGCCCGGCGCGACCAGCTCCGCGAGCCGCTCGCGGCGGCGCGCGTCCAGCTCCGCGAAGACGTCGTCCAGGACGAGCACCGGCTCGTTGCCCTCCGAGCGCAGCAGGTCGTACGAGGCCAGGCGCAGCGCGAGGGCGTACGACCAGGACTCGCCGTGCGAGGCGTATCCCTTGGCGGGCAGCCGGCCGAGCTTGAGCACCAGGTCGTCGCGGTGCGGGCCCACCAGGGTCACCCCGCGCTCGATCTCCTGCTTGCGGGCCTCGCCGAGCGCGGCCGAGAGCTGTTCGTACAGCTCCTCGCGCGTGTGCGCCTCGCCCGGGGCCGACGGCTTGTACTCCAGCGCGAGCGGGCCGCCGCCGGGGGCGAGCTGCTCGTACGCCTTGTCGGCGAGCGGCTGGAGCGCGGCGATCAGGTCCAGGCGCTGGGCGAGCAGCTCGGCGCCCGCGCGCGCGAGGTGCTGGTCCCACACGTCGAGCGTGGACAGGTCCATGGAGCGGCCGCCGTGCCTGCGCGCGAGCGCCGCCGTCTTCAGCAGGGTGTTGCGCTGCTTGAGCACCCGTTCGTAGTCCGAGCGCACGCCCGCCATGCGCGGGGAGCGCGCGGTGATCAGCTCGTCCAGGAAGCGGCGCCGCTCGCCGGGATCGCCCTTGATCAGCGCGAGGTCCTCGGGCGCGAACAGCACGGTCCGCACGATCCCGAGCACGTCCCTCGGTCTGACCTGCGAGGAACGGTTGATACGGGCCCGGTTGGCGCGGCCCGGGTTCAGCTCAAGCTCGACGAGCTGCTGCCGGTCGCCCTGCCGCACCTGGGCCCGCACGATCGCCCGGTCGGCGCCCATGCGGACCAGCGGCGCGTCGGCGGAGACGCGGTGGCTGCCCAGGGTGGCCAGGTAGCCGACCGCCTCGACCAGATTGGTCTTGCCCTGGCCGTTGGGGCCGACGAAGGCGGTGACGCCCGGGTCGAGGGGAACCTCGGCCCGGGCGTACGAGCGGAAGTCGGCCAGCGAAAGATGCGTGACGTGCATGGTCGTTCGCCGACCTCCCTCAAGGTGTGGATCGCGGACGCGTCCTGGCGTCCGGTGTCCTGTGGACTACTTCTTCTCTACGGCGTGGCCGCCGAACTGGTTGCGCAGCGCGGCGATCATCTTCATCTGCGGCGAGTCGTCCTGGCGGGACGCGAACCGCGCGAACAGCGACGCGGTGATCGCGGGCAGCGGCACCGCGTTGTCGATCGCGGCCTCCACCGTCCAGCGTCCCTCACCGGAGTCCTGGGCGTAACCGCGCAGGCCCTCCAGGTGCTCGTCGTCGTCCAGCGCGTTGACCGCGAGGTCGAGCAGCCAGGAGCGGATGACCGTGCCCTCCTGCCAGGAGCGGAAGATCTCGCGGACGTTCTCCACGGAGTCGACCTTCTCCAGCAGCTCCCAGCCCTCGGCGTACGCCTGCATCATGGCGTACTCGATGCCGTTGTGGACCATCTTCGCGAAGTGGCCCGCGCCGACCTTTCCGGCGTGCACGGAGCCGAAGTCACCCTCGGGCTTGAGCGCGTCGAAGACCGGCTGCACCTTGGCCACGTTCTCGGCGTCGCCGCCGTACATCAGCGCGTAGCCGTTCGCCAGGCCGTGGACGCCGCCGGAGACGCCGCAGTCGACGAAACCTATGCCCTTGGCGGCGAGCTGCTCGGCGTGCTTCTCGTCGTCCGTCCAGCGCGAGTTGCCGCCGTCCACGACCACGTCGCCGGGCTCGAGCAGCTCGGCCAGCGCGTCGACCGTGCCCTGGGTGGCCTCGCCCGCCGGGACCATCACCCACACCACGCGCGGCCCGCTGAGCTTGCCCACCAGCTCTTCCAGGCTGTGGACATCCGCGATGTCGGCGTTGCGGTCGTATCCGATGACGGTGTGGCCAGCGCGGCGGATGCGCTCGCGCATGTTGCCGCCCATCTTGCCGAGACCGACGAGACCGAGCTCCATCAGTTGGTTCCTTAGTTCGCTGTGTGGCAGAGGGGACACCGACGTGCCCGACCCCAGAGCCTAGCCCCGCCCTGACCTGCACAACTGTGGGCATAGGCGCTCATACGTTCCCCGTCGCCGCCGTAGTTGCGGACGGTCGTAGTCGCCCCCGCTGCGGGCAGTCGTGCCGCTTGGGGCGGCACGGGTGGGCGCAGCGGCACCGGGCCGGCGCCGCAAGCGTTCCCCACCCCGGCCGAACCCCCCGCAGAGCGACAGTGCCGGACACCCACAAGAGGCGCCCGGCACTGTCCACACCTGTGGAGAACGTCAGCCGCTCAACCGCACCGGCATGATCAGGTACTTGTACGCCCCATCGGCCTCGGCGTCCACCGCGGGCTTCCCGCTCAGCAGCGCCGGCTTCGTGGACGTCGTGAACGACAACTGCGCCACCGGAGAGTCGATCGCGCTCAACCCGTCCAGCAGGAACGTCGGGTTGAAGGCGATCGAGATGTCGTCACCCTCCAGCGCCGCCTCGACCCGCTCCACAGCCTGTGCATCGTCGCTGGACCCGGCCTCGAGCGTCAGCACACCCTGCTCGAAGCTCAGCCGCACCGGCGTGTTCCGCTCCGCCACCAGCGCGACACGCTTGACGGCCTCGACGAACGGCGCCGTCTCGATCACCGCGACGGAGTTGAACTCGGTCGGGAAGAGCGTCCGGTACTTCGGCAGGTCGCCCTCGAGCAGACGCGTGGTCGTACGACGCCCCGCGCCCTCGAAGCCGATGAGGCCCTCGCCCGCGCCGGAGCCGGACAGCGCCAGCGTGACGCTGTCACCGGCGCCGAGGGACTTGGCGGTGTCCAGGAGCGTCTTGGCGGGCACCAGGGCGACCGCGGAGGCGTCCGGGTTCTCCGGCTTCCACAGGAACTCGCGGACGGCGAAGCGGTAGCGGTCGGTGGAGGCGAGGGTCACGGTGTCGCCCTCGATCTCGATGCGCACACCGGTGAGGACGGGCAGCGTGTCGTCACGCCCGGCGGCGATGGCCACCTGGGACGCGGCGGCCGCGAAGACCTCGCCGGGGACGGTGCCGGTGGCGGTGGGCATCTGCGGCAGCGCCGGGTACTCCTCCACGGGCAGGGTGTGGAGCGTGAAGCGCGAGGAGCCGCAGACCACGGTCGCCCGCACGCCGTCGGTGGAGATCTCCACCGGCCGGTTGGGCAGCGCGCGGCAGATGTCGGCCAGCAGGCGGCCGGAGACGAGGACCGTGCCCTCCTCCTCGACCTCGGCCTCGACGCCGACACGGGCGGAGACCTCGTAGTCGAAGCTCGACAGGCTGAGCTGGCCGTCCTCGGCCTTGAGCAGCAGGCCGGCGAGGACAGGCGCCGGCGGACGGGCCGGGAGGCTGCGTGCCGCCCACGCCACTGCCTCCGCGAGTACGTCGCGTTCCACCCGGATCTTCACCGTAAGCCGCCTCCTGCTGTTGCTTCTGAGTCCTCCGACTCGGCGTCGCCGCCCATCACGAGGGGAAGGACACCGGGGACCAGTCTGACGCACCGCGCTGACATCAGGTGCCGGTCGGGGTCAAGTCGGACCGAGGGGCGGTCGGGCCACCGAGGGCGAGTTGTGCACAGCCCCCGCTTCAAAACGGTTTCCAGGCTCTCTCTAGTTGGGAGTAGTAGTAGGGCCTGTGGATACCGTGGATAACCTCGTTTGCCCAGCTCAGGGCCACAATTTTATCCACCGGGCCTGTGGGCGGAGCCCGTGGATAACTCGGGTGTTCTGTGGAGAACAGAAAGTTCTGCACACACCGTCCCCAGGGAGGGCCGAGTTCTCCCCAGGTGCGTCCCCAGGTTTACCCACGTTTCCCACAGCCCAACCCGGCAGCTTCGTGTGACGGCTTTCACTCGATGCGGCGATCGGGGCCGTGGAGTTGCCGAACAGTGGACAGCCGTGTGGAGAAGGGCCCGATCGCTGGGGAAAACCGCCCCCAGCCTGTGGGTTCTCGGTGGACAACCTTTTCCACACCCTGGGGGCGGGGACGTTTTCCACACCCTGTGGAGATCCTTCGTCCACGAATCCACAGCCCTCTGAGCTGCACGGACGCTCCTTCCCTCGCTGCCCTGTGGACACAGCTTGGGACAACTTCGCCGTCCCCATGATGTGGACGGAAGAAACTCGCCGAATCTGTGGAGGAAGGCCGTAACCCGAGGGCCAATCGAACACCCGGGGGCGGTCGGGCGACGGGTCGGGGTGGGACCGGAGGGGGCGCGAGGGGGTCGCCAAGGGGTCGGTCGAGGCTTCGGGAGGGGGTCGGAGGGGGTCCCGGGCGCCTCGGGTCGTGTCACGGACGCTCGCGCGAGGGCGTTCCACAGGGCTGTGGGCAGCGCGCGGCGGGTGGCCGGTCCCGGGTGCGATGGGGGGCGCACCGGGGTGCTCGGGCGTCCGCGTCGATTGCCTCGATCCCCCGATCCGGCGGGCACGGGAAAGCGCCCCCGGGATCCCCCGAGGGCGCTCACGCGGCCGGCGCGGCACAAAGCCGCCGGACGGCCGTACTCAGCCGTTCTTGATGCGGTTCGTCAGCTCGGTCACCTGGTTGTAGATCGAGCGCCGCTCGGCCATCAGCGCGCGGATCTTGCGGTCGGCGTGCATGACGGTCGTGTGGTCGCGGCCGCCGAACTGTGCGCCGATCTTCGGCAGCGAGAGGTCGGTCAGTTCGCGGCACAGATACATGGCGATCTGCCGGGCGGTGACCAGCGCACGGCCGCGCGAGGTGCCGCACAGATCGTCCACGGTCAGCCCGAAGTAGTCGGCGGTGGCCGCCATGATGTCCGTCGCCGTGATCTCGGGCGCGCTGTCCTCGCCGCCGGGGATCAGGTCCTTGAGGACGATCTCCGTGAGTCCGAGGTCCACCGGCTGCCGGTTGAGCGACGCGAACGCCGTCACCCGGATCAGCGCGCCCTCCAGCTCGCGGATGTTCCGCGAGATGCGGGAGGCGATGAACTCCAGCACCTCCGGCGGGGCGTTGAGCTGCTCCTGGACCGCCTTCTTGCGCAGGATCGCGATCCGGGTCTCCAGCTCGGGCGGCTGGACGTCGGTGATCAGGCCCCACTCGAAGCGGTTGCGCAGCCGGTCCTCCAGCGTGACGAGCTGCTTGGGCGGCCGGTCGGAGGACAGCACGATCTGCTTGTTGGCGTTGTGGAGCGTGTTGAAGGTGTGGAAGAACTCCTCCTGCGTCGACTCCTTGTCCGCGAGGAACTGGATGTCGTCCACGAGCAGGATGTCCATCTCGCGGTAGCGCTTGCGGAAGCTGTCGCCCTTGCCGTCGCGGATGGAGTTGATGAACTCGTTGGTGAACTCCTCCGAGCTGACGTAGCGCACGCGCGTGCCCGGGTAGAGGCTGCGCGCGTAGTGCCCGATCGCGTGCAGCAGGTGCGTCTTGCCGAGGCCCGACTCCCCATAGATGAAGAGGGGGTTGTACGCCTTGGCCGGTGCCTCGGCGACGGCCACCGCGGCCGCGTGCGCGAAGCGGTTGGACGCGCCGATGACGAACGTGTCGAAGAGGTACTTCGGGTTGAGCCGCGCGGTCGGCTCGCCGGGTCCGCCGGCCGAGGGCGTCGAGGAACCGCCGGACGAGCCGCCGCGGCCGGTCCCGGCGGCGGGCAGCGAGGGTCCGCCCCGGTGGGCGCCCCCGCCTGACGGAGTGTCGGGCAGCTCGCGGCGGACCGGGTCGCGCTGGTCGTACTCGGTGCGGGACGTCTCGTAGTCGGAGCGCTGCTCGTAACCGGGGCGCTCGCGGCTCGCGCGGTACTCGGGCGACGTGCCGTAGGTGTCGCGACCGGAGCCGCCGTAGGAGTCCTGAGAGGACGGCGAGGCGTACGGGTCGCGCTCGGGGAAGCCGAGCCGGGGCTGCTGCCAGCCGTAGTCGTCCTGTCCGGTGCGCGGCCAGGCGCCCGGCTCGGGGCGCTGGTACTCGGCCGGGTAGGCGGGACGGACGGTGGGCAGCTCGGTGGGCGGGCGCTCGGCGCGGGCGGCCGGTCCCTCGTCGGGGAGCTGCCGGTCGTCGGCACGGTGGCGGCCGTAGCCCTCGTACGGGGCGGAGGGCAGCTCCGGCTCCTCGTAGCGGGGCCGGTCGGCGCTCTCGTGCGGGGGCTGCGGCTTGGGCGCGGCGGGCGCGGGCCTGCTGCTCGCGGAGTCGTCGACGGTGATCGCGGTCCGGATGGGGCGGCCACACTCCCGGCTGAGGGTCTCGCTGACGACGGGGGCGAGACGGTCCTCGAAGGCGCGCTTGGCGAATTCGTTCGGCACGGCGAGCAGGGCGGTGTCCGCGACCAGCGCGAGAGGCTGGCAGCGCCGGAGCCAGTGCTCGTCCTTGGCGTCCACACGCTGACCCGGACCCTCGCCGAGCAGTTGCTCCAGTACGCGTGGCCACACTGCGGCAAGATCGGCAGGTACGTCAGCCACAGGGCACGCTCTCTCGCAGATCCCACGAACGTGTGGTTGTGGGATGGGTCGGGATGAAAATCGGGTGGATGGGCCGGGCAATCCCGCTCGGGCGGGGATAAGGGAACGAATCGGAGTTCAGCCACGGTAGTCAGCGTGGCGGGTAGGGTTCAAGTTGTTGTCCCCAGCCTGTGGACAGTGTCCCTCGGTGGGCGCCGGTTTGACCGGATGGCGTAGCCGCGCGTACCGTAACCAGGTCGAGTTGTCGATGGCTGCTGCCGCCTGCCTCCGATGGGCACAGATCGCTACAGGTGATCGGGAAGCGGTGCACTCGGGCGTGACGCGAGCTACTCGTGGGCGCACGGTGACAGCCAGGACGGCACCCCGCCAACTACCGATTCTTTCTGGAGCCCCCGAGTGAGCAAGCGCACCTTCCAGCCGAACAACCGTCGTCGCGCGAAGACCCACGGCTTCCGCCTGCGGATGCGTACCCGTGCCGGCCGCGCGATTCTCGCGAACCGCCGCAGCAAGGGTCGCGCCGCCCTGTCCGCCTGATCCTGACCAGGTCGTGACGTCGTGCTGCCCACCGACCACCGGCTGAGGCGGCGCGAGGACTTCGCGACCGCGGTACGACGAGGGCGCCGGGCAGGCCGCCCGACCCTCGTCGTCCACTTTCGTAGCGGTGCCACGGACCCGCACGCGCCTGGGGAGAGCGCTCCCCCGACGCGTGCGGGTTTCGTCGTGAGCAAGGCTGTGGGTGGCGCGGTCGTGCGCAACAAAGTGAAACGCAGACTTCGTCACTTGATGCGTGACCGAGTTGCCCTGTTTCCCCCCGGTAGCCTGGTAGTCGTACGAGCGTTGCCCGGATCGGGAGACGCTGACCACGCACTGCTGGCCCGAGACCTGGACGCCGCCCTGGAGCGGCTACTGGGAGGGGGCGCGCGATGAAGTACCCACTGCTGGCCTTGATCAAGCTGTACCAGTGGACGATCAGTCCACTGCTCGGGCCGGTGTGCAAGTACTACCCGTCGTGCTCTCATTACGGCTACACGGCCATCGACCGGCATGGTGCGATCAAGGGAACGGCTCTGACCGCCTGGCGCATCCTCCGGTGCAATCCGTGGTCGCTGGGCGGAGTGGACCATGTCCCCCCGCGCAAGCGTCCGCGGTGGCACGAAATGCTGCGCGGCGCCTGGAGCGCACGCAGGGGCGGAACCTCCGCCGCCGAACCGGCCACCGAGGCGAAGCTATCCGAGCCTCCTTCGAGCCCGGCCGCAGAGACCTCGTCCCATGCCCAAGGAGCATGATTAGTGGACACGATTGCCAGCTTCTTCAGCTTCATCACGACACCCGTCTCCTGGGTCATCGTCCAGTTCCACACGGTGTACGGGACGATCTTCGGTCCTGACACGGGCTGGGCCTGGGGCCTGTCCATCGTGTCCCTGGTGATTCTGATCCGCATCTGCCTGATCCCGCTCTTCGTGAAGCAGATCAAGGCGACGCGCGCAATGCAGACGCTCCAGCCTGAGATGAAGAAGATCCAGGAGCGCTACAAGAACGACAAGCAGCGTCAGTCCGAAGAGATGATGAAGCTGTACAAGGAGTCGGGTACCAACCCGCTCTCCTCGTGCCTTCCCATCCTGGCGCAGTCTCCCTTCTTCTTCGCCCTGTACCACGTGCTCAACGGCATCGCGTCGGGCAAGACCATCGGTGTCATCAACACCTCGCTGCTGGAGAGCGCCCGCAAGGCGCACATCTTCGGCGCCCCGCTCGCCGCGAAGTTCAAGGACAGCGCCGACACCATCGCGGCGATGCACGCCTCGGTCACCGACGTGCGCGTCGTCACCGCGATCATGATCGTCCTGATGTCGGCGTCGCAGTTCTACACGCAGCGCCAGCTCATGACCAAGAACGTCGACACCACGGTGAAGACGCCGTTCATGCAGCAGCAGAAGATGCTGATGTACGTCTTCCCGGTCATGTTCGCCGTCTTCGGCATCAACTTCCCGGTCGGTGTCCTCGTCTACTGGCTGACCACCAACGTGTGGACCATGGGTCAGCAGATGTACGTCATCCGCAACAACCCGAACCCGGGCTCCAAGGCTCAGGCCGCGTACCTGGAGCGTCTGACCAAGCACGTCACGCACCACGGCAAGGTCCGCCGGCGCAGCGAGCGCACGATCGTCAAGGCGATCGTCGCCAAGGGCCGCGACCGCAACGAGGCCGAGCGGAAGTTCATCAACGCGCTGAGCAAGGCCGGTCTGGCCGCCCAGGCGGACGGGTCCGTGGTCAAGAGCGACGCCCAGGCCGTGGCCCAGACCGAGGACGGTACGGCGACCACCGCCGCGGCCACCCCCCGGCGCCAGCAGCCCAAGCGGCAGAGCAAGGCCCAGCGTCACCAGGGCGGTACCAAGCAGCCGGGTGGCGCCACCGCGACCACCTCGCTGGAGAAGTCCGACGAGCCTCGCTCCGACGAGCCTCAGGACGACGCCAGGCCCGCCGCTGCCAAGCAGCCCCAGAAGTCCGGTTCCGGCACCCGCAGCAAGGCCCAGTCCGGGCAGAGCAAGGGTGGTCCGCAGCGGCCCAAGTCCCCGTCCAAGAAGTAAGAAGGAGCCCATCCCGTGACGGAAGGCACCACCACCTCCGCCGCTGCCGAGGGTGCAGACACCCTGACTCGCCTCGAGCAGGAGGGTGAGATCGCCGCGGACTACCTGGAGGGTCTGCTCGACATCGCCGACCTCGACGGCGACATCGACATGGACGTCGAGGCCGACCGCGCCTCGGTTTCGATCATCAGCGACGCCGGTGGCCGCGACCTCCAGAAGCTGGTCGGCCGGGACGGCGAGGTGCTGGAGGCGCTGCAGGAGCTGACGCGCCTGGCCGTGCACCGGGAGACCGGTGACCGCAGCCGTCTGATGCTCGACATCGCGGGTTACCGGGCCAAGAAGCGCGCCGAGCTGGCCGAGCTGGGAGCGAAGGCGGCCGCCGAGGTCAAGAACTCGGGCGAGCCCATGAAGCTCAAGCCGATGACCCCCTTCGAGCGCAAGGTCGTGCACGACGCGATCAAGGGTGCGGGACTGCGCAGCGAGTCCGAGGGCGAGGAGCCGCAGCGGTTCGTCGTCGTGCTGCCCGCCTGATCGGCCCCTGTTCCACCGGCCCCGTCTGTTGCGTCTGAGGCGCAGACGGGGCCGAACTTTGTCAGCCTGTAGTTCTGGTGGCCGGCGCGGGATGCGTCGGCGCTGTACGGAAGGACGGTCCCCGTGACGGAGGCAGCGGAGCTTCCCCCCGCGCCCGAACAGGCGCGGGAAGTATTTGGCGATCGCTTCGACGACGCCGTGCGGTACGCGGAGCTGCTGGCCGAGGCAGGTGTGCAGCGCGGCCTGATCGGTCCCCGGGAAGTGCCCCGGCTCTGGGAGCGTCATCTGCTGAACTGCGCGGTGCTCTCCGAGGCGGTTCCCGAGGGAGTGACGGTCTGCGACGTCGGCTCGGGCGCGGGTCTGCCGGGCATCCCGCTGGCCTTGGTGCGGGACGACCTCAACATCACCCTGCTGGAGCCGCTGCTGCGGCGCACCACGTTCCTCACCGAGGTCGTGGAGCTGCTGGGCCTGGACCATGTGACCGTGGTGCGCGGACGGGCCGAGGAGATGCTGGGCAAGGTGCCGCCGGTGCATGTGGTGACGGCCCGCGCCGTGGCCCCGCTGGACCGCCTGGCCGCCTGGGGTATCCCGCTGCTGCGGCCGTACGGCGAGATGCTTGCGCTGAAGGGGGACACCGCCGAGGAGGAGCTGAAGGCGGCGTCCACCGCGCTCGCCAAGCTCGGTGCGGTCTCGACCTCCGTCCTCCAGGTGGGCGAGGGCGTCGTGGACCCCCTGTCGACCGTCGTGCGGGTGGAGGTCGGTGAAAGCCCGGGCGGTGTCCGCTTCGCGGCCAAGCGGGCCAAGGCGGCGCGGACGGGCCGGACGCGCAGGCGCCGCTGAGGTCAGATCGCATGGGATGGGGTGTGCCCCGGGACGGAGAACCCGGAGCGCACCCCATCTGTCGTGTTCGGGCGGCGTACTCCACACAAGCTGCCAAAGCCGGGCGGGCCGGAGTGTCGCGAGGACCCGGTCGCCGTGGCTGTGCATCGTGTTTCACGTGAAACGTCGCTCACTGCTGCACGGCATCATCGGCCGGAGTCATGCTGCGGCCGAACCCAGGGACCGGAAGCCGCTCGGTTCACTGGGAGAGGTATCGCAGGTGTCCACAGAGGTGGATTTCTCCACAGAAGGCCAGGGCTCACTGGTTCGCGGCACCGAAGGCATGGGAGGCTCTGTTCATTGCGAGCCTGAAGTCGAGGAGAGTGAATCCGTGCGGTCCGACGCCAATATCGCGGGACCGATGACCGATCCGGTCCCCGGTCCCCGAACCGAGTCGATGGGGGCAGATGTTTCACGTGAAACACCGCCCCCGATGGACGACACTCCCATCGGTCGCGCTGCCCAGCTAGCGGCGGAGGCCCTCAGCCGCGCCGGAGAGGGCCTGCCGAGGCCCGAGCAGACCCGCGTCATCGTGGTGGCCAACCAGAAGGGAGGCGTGGGCAAGACGACGACCACCGTCAACCTTGCCGCTTCCCTGGCGCTGCACGGCGGCCGGGTCCTGGTGGTCGACCTCGACCCACAGGGCAACGCGTCCACGGCACTGGGGATCGATCACCACGCGGAAGTGCCGTCCATCTACGACGTCTTGGTGGAGAGCCGACCGCTCTCCGAGGTCGTCCAGCCGGTCCCGGACGTCGAGGGTCTGTTCTGCGCCCCGGCCACCATCGATCTCGCCGGTGCGGAGATCGAGTTGGTGTCCCTGGTGGCGCGCGAGAGCCGACTCCAGCGCGCGATCCAGGCGTACGAACAGCCGTTGGACTACATCCTCATCGACTGCCCGCCGTCGCTGGGCCTGTTGACGGTCAATGCGCTCGTCGCCGGCCAGGAGGTCCTCATCCCCATCCAGTGCGAGTACTACGCGCTGGAGGGCCTGGGACAGTTGCTGCGCAACGTCGATCTGGTGCGGGGTCACCTCAACCCGACACTGCATGTGTCGACCATCCTGCTGACGATGTACGACGGCCGGACCCGTCTCGCCTCCCAGGTCGCCGAAGAGGTCCGTACCCACTTCGGTGACGAGGTTCTGCGGACGAGCATTCCGCGTTCGGTCCGTATCTCCGAGGCCCCCAGCTACGGGCAGACGGTACTGACCTACGATCCAGGTTCGAGTGGGGCCCTCTCCTACCTTGAGGCGGCCCGAGAGATCGCGCTGAGGGGTGCGGGAATCGGTTACGACCCGACCCACGCCCATGTCGGCACCCAGAACGACCGGAACATGGTGGAGGGGTCACAGTGAACGAACGACGGAGGGGGCTGGGTCGTGGTCTCGCCGCACTGATTCCCGCTGCCCCGACCGAGAAGACCCTGGCGTCCAGTGCGCTGGGCAGCGCGGCACCCGCGTCTCCCGCTGCGGCTCCGCTGCTGACGGCCGACCGGGGAGTCGCCGAGTCGCCCACCGTGCCGGGGCCCGCGCAGGAGCCCGAGGATTCAGCTGCGAACCCGGTGGCGGAGCTGCCTGCCCCGCCGATGGGCGCCTACTTCGCGGAGATCCCGCTCGACTCCATCACGCCCAACCCGCGTCAGCCCCGTGAGATCTTCGACGAGGACGCGCTGCGCGAGCTGGTGACCTCCATCCAGGAGGTCGGGCTCCTCCAGCCCGTCGTCGTGCGCGAGCTGGGAGGGGACCGCTACGAGCTGATCATGGGTGAGCGCCGCTGGCGCGCCAGCCGCAAGGCGGGCCTGGAGGCGATCCCGGCGATCGTCCGCGCCACGGAGGACGAGAAGCTTCTCCTGGACGCCCTGCTGGAGAACCTGCACCGCGCTCAGCTCAACCCGATCGAAGAGGCACACGCCTACGATCAGTTGCTCAAAGACTTCAACTGCACCCACGACCAGTTGGCCGACCGGATCGGGCGATCCCGCCCGCAGATCTCCAATACCCTCCGTCTGCTGCGCCTCTCGCCGACCGTGCAGAAGCGGGTCGCGGCCGGAGTGCTCTCGGCCGGTCACGCCCGGGCGCTGCTGTCCGTCGAGGACTCCGAGGAGCAGGACCGCCTGGCGCACCGGATCGTGGCCGAGGGGCTGTCGGTGCGTGCGGTGGAAGAGATCGTGACCCTGATGGGCTCGCGGCCGCAGAAGACCTCACGCTCCAAGGGTCCGCGCGCCGGAGCCCTGGTGTCTCCCGCCCTCAGCGATCTGGCCACACGGCTGTCGGACCGCTTCGAGACCCGGGTGAAGGTGGACCTCGGGCAGAAGAAGGGCAAGATCACCGTCGAGTTCGCCTCGGTCGAGGACCTGGAGCGCATCCTTGGCACGCTCGCCCCGGGCGAGGGGCCCCTGCTCTCCACGGGTCTCCAGGAGGACGAGGGCCAGGACGCCTGACCCACGGCGGCCCGACCGACGACAGCGCGGGAGCGGATCGTGTCCGGTGTGTACCGGAACACGGTCCGCTCTTTGCTTTGAGCCGGTATCGAGGGAATCGCTTCGTGGATACGATGCGAACGGGTATGGCGCAGCGGTCGGCGGACTCGCCGGTGGGCTGCTCAGGAGACGGAGCGCTCTGACAGCCGCTCGCGATGCACGGCCTTAGGAAGCGAGGAACAGCCTTCATGGGGCGTCGGCTCGTACCGCTCACGCTGGACAACCTCAAGGACCTGCCCCAGCGCTGTCGCTCGTGCGTCTTCTGGGAACTGGACCCCGTCAGCGGAGAAGCCGCGGTGAAGGCGGGGACGGCCGCGGGCGAGAAGGAGGCATGGATCTCCGCCGTCCTGCTCGACTGGGGCTCGTGCGGCCGCACCGTCTACGTGGACGACGTGCCGGTGGGCTTCGTGCTCTACGCGCCGCCCGCCTATGTGCCGCGCTCGGGGGCGTTCCCCACCAGTCCGGTCTCGCCGGACGCCGTACAGCTGATCACCGCGTTCGTGCTGCCCGGCTATCAGGGACAGGGGCTCGGTCGGACACTGGTCCAGGCGGTCGCCAAGGATCTGCTGAGGCGCGGCTTCAGGGCCATCGAGGCCTTCGGCGACACCCGCTGGAAGGAACCGGCCTGTCTGCTCCCCGTGGACCATCTCCTCGCGGTCGGCTTCAAGACGGTACGGCAGCACCCGCAGCATCCTCGGCTGCGGCTGGAGCTGCGTTCGACGCTGTCCTGGAAGGAAGACGTGGAGATGGCCATCGACCGGTTGCTGGGGGCTGTACAGAAGGAGCCCGCGCTCCGGCCTTTGTAGCGGGATGCACGAAGGGGCCGACCCTCATCAGGGCCGGCCCCTTCGTGTTTCACGTGAAACGTCACTCGGCGATGAACTCTTCGAGGTCGCGCACGAGCATGGCCTTCGGCTTGGCGCCGACGATCGTCTTGACGACATCGCCACCCTGGTAGACGTTCAGGGTCGGGATGGACATGACGCCGTACTTGGCGGCCGTGTTCGGGTTCTCGTCGATGTTGAGCTTGACGATCTCGATCTTGTCGCCGTACTCGGCGGCGATGGCCTCGAGGGACGGAGCGATCTGGCGGCACGGACCGCACCAGTCGGCCCAGAAGTCCACCAGGACGGGCTTGTCGCTCTTCAGCACGTCCTGCTCGAAGTTGTCATCGGTCACGGTCTTCAGGTTGCCGGCCACAGCGGGCTCCTCTTCTCTGCTCGTACGGTGGGGGTGGGGATGTCAGACGGCCGCGGTCTTCTCGGGCTCGGCCTGGTCGGTGTCCAGCAGCGCGGCCAGGTAGCGCTCGGCGTCGAGGGCGGAAGCACAGCCGGTGCCGGCCGCGGTGATCGCCTGACGGTAGGTGTGGTCGACGACATCGCCCGCGGCGAAGACGCCGGGCACGTTGGTCCGGGTCGAGGGAGCGGCGACCTTCAGGTAACCCTCCGCGTCCAGGTCGAGCTGTCCCTTGAACAGCTCGGTGCGCGGGTCGTGGCCGATGGCGATGAACAGACCAGTGACGGGAAGCTCCGAGACCTCGCCCGTCTTGACGTTGCGGAGCTTGAGACCGGTGAGCTTCTGCTCGCCGAGGATCTCCACGACCTCGCTGTCCCAGGCGAACTTGATCTTCGGGTCGTTGAAGGCACGCTCCTGCATCGCCTTGGAGGCGCGCAGGGTGTCACGGCGGTGGACGATCGTCACGGACTTGGCGAACCGCGAGAGGAAGGTGGCCTCCTCCATCGCGGTGTCGCCGCCGCCGATCACGGCGATGTCCTGGTCCCGGAAGAAGAAGCCGTCACAGGTGGCGCACCAGGAGACGCCGCGACCCGACAGAGCGTCCTCGTTCGGCAGCGCGAGCTTGCGGTGCTGCGAGCCGGTGGCGACGATGACGGCCTTCGCGCGGTGGACCGTGCCCGAGGTGTCGGTGACGGTCTTGATCTCACCGGTCAGGTCGACCGACACGATGTCGTCCGGGATCAGCTCGGCGCCGAAGCGCTCGGCCTGTGCCCGCATGTTGTCCATCAGGTCGGGGCCCATGATGCCGCTCGGGAAGCCCGGGTAGTTCTCCACCTCGGTGGTGTTCATCAGCGCGCCACCGGCGGTGACGGCGCCTTCGAACACCAGAGGCTTCAGGGACGCGCGCGCTGTGTAGAGCGCCGCCGTGTAGCCTGCGGGCCCGGAGCCGATGATGATCACGTTACGGACGTCGCTCACGGCTTGTTTCCTCGTCTCTGGTCTGTGTCAGTCGACCGGTGAGAGCCCCTTTCGGGACTCTCACCCCACCCAACCGATCCTACGGGCCGCGCATTCCCCCGTTGTCTGGGCACACGGAGGCGGCACGGGGAGGCATCTACTCTCCGGATGACCGCAGGGGACCGAACGACGCCTGTGGCGCCTCAGTTGCGTGGTAGGGACTGCTTCAACAGGACGTTGCCGGAGGACGCGGGCCGGTGCACGGTGCAAGAGGCGTCCACGACATAGACGAGAACCCGCGTGCCGTCCGCGGTGTCGGGGAGCACGACCAGATAGGCCTTCTTCCCGGCGTATGTGCCTGTCTTGGCGGCGAGGACGTCGTTGCGGGAGTCCACCGCCTGCCGTACGCAGTAGGGCACCGGGACGGCGGTCTGGATCAGAGTGTTCGCGCTCTGCGTCGGGCCGCCGGGCGACAGCGTCGCACTCTCCTCGTGCGGCCGCTGCGTTCCTCGCTGAAGCCCCTTCTGCGCGGTGAGGAGACCTTTCACCTGGCTCTGCACGCTGGCCCCGGAGAACGTGGTGACGGCCGGGGCGGGCTTGGTGCGGGCGGAGGTGTTGGGGGAGTCGTTGCCGAGCGACTGCAGGAGCAACGAACCGGCTCCCACTACGGCAGCGGTGAGGACGGCGCCAAGAGCGACGGTCCGGCGGCGACTGCGGCCGCGCTCCTTGCGTCCGGGACCGGTGGCGGCGGACGGACGCCCAGTGGGGCGGCCCGGTGCCGTTGTTTCACGTGAAACCTGCTTCTCGGTTTCACGTGAAACATGCGGCGGGGCTTCCGCTTCGGCGGCCAGGGCGGCGTCGATTCGGTCCGCGACGTCCTGCGGCATAGGAGACGGCTCCGGCACACTGCCCAGCAGTGTCCGGATCTCCTCCAGGGATGCCTGCATGTCGGCGCACGGCTCGCAGCCCTCCAGATGCCGACGGACGTCTGCGCTGCGGGTCGGCGCGAGGATGCCTTCGGCGAGGTCGGAAAGCTCGGTGACGTCCGGATGTCCGGCCGTGTCTGTCAAGGACGTCATGCCCGTCCACCTCCGCCCTTCACGACGGCCGAATCGCTCGGTCCTGTGTCCTGTGACCCGTCACCGCTCCGTGAGGCGTCACCGCTCCGTGAGTCGTCACCCGGAGAATCTGTCGCAGGTGGGACGGATGCCCCGTGCACCCGGTTCCGTCCTGACGCGGGTTCTTTCCCCTCACCCGGGGCGTCGGAACGCAGATGGGTGAGCAGCGGAAGAAGTCTGGCGCGGCCCCGGGCACAACGGCTCTTCACCGTCCCCGTGGGCACGTCGAGAATGCGCGCGGCCTCGGCCACCGGATAGCCCTGCATGTCCACCAGAATCAGCGCGGCGCGCTGCTCCTTCGGGAGCGTCCCCAGCGCCTGGATGAGCTGCCGGTGCAGGTCGTTCCGTTCGGCCGGGGCGGAGGCGGACTCGTGCGGCTCCAGCAACTGTTCCAGCCGCTCGGTGTCGTCCATCGGAGCCGTCCTCCGGGAGGCGGTCTTGCGGGCGCGGTCCAGGCAGGCGTTCACCGTGATGCGGTGCAGCCAGGTCGTGACAGCCGACTGGCCCCGGAAGGTGTGCGCGGCCCGGTAGGCCGAGACCAGCGCGTCCTGGACCGCGTCCGCGGCTTCCTCCCGGTCCCCCAGCGTCCGCAGGGCCACGGCCCAGAGCCGGTCCCGATGCCTCCGGACCAGCTCGCCGAAGGCATCGGGGTCGCCGTCCACGTGCTGGGCGAGAAGAACCTCGTCAGATTCGAGGGACTGGAAGCTGTCATCGGCGGACGCGTGATTCACATATACCTCGAACCCGGAGCGGTTCGCCTCATGCGGTATGGAGAACTAGGCGAAAGTAGTGTCAACATTCCAGTGATGGCAGATCACCTTGTTAGAGGGCTTGCGCCTGCCTGGTCTGTGAATCAGTGCGCCTTTCAGCTGGTCACCTTGATATCGGTCACGCGGCCCCGCCAACTGCCCGTGCTATCTGCGGGCAGTTGAGTCAGCCACACGAGGATGTACCGCGTAGTGATGGGCTTCTCGGGCTTGAGACTCACGGTTGTGCCCGAGCCTTCAGCGGTACGGCTGTAGGCGTCGAACGACGTCGGTTCCGAACCCTCATCCGGCTTCGCAGCACGGAGTTCGACCGAGGTGTCCCCCACGAATGAAACGGTCGCTTTTCCGACCTGCTGAACCTTGCCGAGGTCGAGGATGACACCGACGCCCGGCTTCAGGTTTCCGAATTTTGGACTCAAGTAGAAGTCGGTCTGCCAGTAAGTGGCCAGGCTGTTGTCGTATACGTTCTTGACGCTGTTGGGCTTCTCGGAGTGGTCCGCGCTGAACGGGTCGAAGTCGCGGGCGCCTTGGATGGCGATTGGGGCACCGACCGTCAGCTTCTTAGTCCCCTTGTCGCCACCGTCTGTCGTTTTCGACTTGTTGGTGTCCTTCGGCTTATCCCCCCGGTCCATCAGGGCGTCCGCCAACTGCCAGCTACCCAAGCCCAGGGCCGCGATAAGGAGGGCTGAGACAGCCCATTTCAAGGCCTTGCCGGTGCGGCTTTGCAGGGGGGATGGCGGGGCGGTGAGCGGCTGAGTCACACCGGGGTAGGGCGCCGGGCGCCCATACGTGCCCTGCTGGTACGTGGTGCGCTGGTACTCCGGCGGGGCGGTGAACGCGGGCTCCGGCGGGCGGATGCGGGG
Organism: Streptomyces sp. NPDC005004; assembly: GCF_053600675.1. Lineage (NCBI taxonomy): Bacteria > Bacillati > Actinomycetota > Actinomycetes > Kitasatosporales > Streptomycetaceae > Streptomyces > Streptomyces sp. NPDC005004. The sequence goes on along the minus strand of NZ_JBSGAH010000002.1, from coordinate 32,494 downwards.
CATCTCGCCGATCGCCTTGACCAGTTCCTCCGGCGTGGTGCACGGGGACTCGTGCCGGGAGGCGGTGGCACCGTCGTTGACGAGCGCCCGCATCGCCAGCTCGGACAGCCCCCGGTGGACGCCCGCGCGTACCTGGTCGGGTGCGACGAGGCCCACGTCCTTGGGCAGGCCGGTGAGGCCGTAGGCGTCGCTCTCGTACGGCCAGCGCTGCGTCAGCGCCGCGTACAGCAGCGCACCGATCGCCTCGGTGTCCGTGCGCTGCGGGGTGTCGGAGGAGATGCCGCGCAGCGCCGCGTTCACGGCCAGTCCGCGGATGCGCCACTGCCCGCTGGAGGTGCGCAGCACGGCGTTGGGGTTCAGCCGCAGATGGGCCAGGCCGTCACGGTGCGCCGCCGCCATGGCGGAAGCGATCTGACTGGCCATCTGGTAGCCGTCGTGCGGCTCCAGCGGGCCGTTGGCGAGCAGCGTGGTCAGCTCGGTGGCGTCGGGGAGCCACTCGTGCACGACGTAGACGAGGTCGTCCTCCTCGACCGCGTCGAGGACCTGGACGAACCGCGGGTCACCCAGGAGTGCCGCCGCGCGGGCCGCGGCCAGGACGGAACGGGCCCGAGGGTGCTGGGCCGGCAGGATGTGCACGCCGACGGCGCGACGAAGTTTCTCGTCGACCGCGCGCCAACTGCTGAATCCGTCCAGACGGGTGACGCACTCCTCGAGACGGTAGCGTCTGGCGAGCTTGTGACCGCTGTGCAGGTCCGGGGGCGCGGGCGTGGTTCCGATGGTTTCCGTTGCGCTGCTCCCCTGTGCCTCGGTGCTGTCCGTGTCCAGCTCCGGGTTCTTGGCCGTCCCGTCGGACGTGGACTGGCCCGCCTTGGCGGTCAGTGGCTGCTCGCCACTGTTGTCTGCCACGTCGACGGCAGCCGTGCTCCGTTCCGCCACCGTCGTCCCTGCCTCCCCATCCGTTGCACGCTGTCCGACGCCGAAACCAATTGTGCCCACAGTCCGCCGCTATGCACGACACGCGGCGACGGACGATGGTTGTGCGCCTACCCCGCCTCAGCGTCCCAGACGCCCGCGGACCATCCCCACGAGCGAGTTGAGTTCCTCGATCCGCATCCTCCTCGCGGCGACGAAGAAGATCCCAAGCAATACCGCACCACCGACCACGAGCGCTACGAAGGATCCGAACACGCCCTGGCCCAGAGTGTGCCCGATGCCGTAGCAGGCCGCACCGCTGAGGAGGGCCGCCGGCACCGAGGCGATGCCGAGCCGGGCGTAGGTACGCAGCACCCGGGAGCCGTCCAGATCGCCGCCCAGGCGCTTGCGCAGCCGCCGCCAGGCGACACCGACACCGATGGCGTAGGCGAGACCGTACGCGGCCGCCATGCCCGCGACCGCCCAGCGGGACGGCAGCAGGACGAAGCAGAGAGCCGAGGCGCCCGCGTTGACCACCGCGACGATGACGGTGTTGTAGAAGGGCGTCCTGGTGTCCTCGTAGGCGTAGAAGGCGCGCAGGACGACGTACTGCACCGAGTACGGGATCAGGCCCAGGCCGAAGGCCATCAGCATGTAGCCCATGTTGGTGGCCGCGCCGGTGCCCGAGGAGCCGAAGATCAGCGTGCACATCGGGATGCCGAGCGCCAGGAAGCCGAAGGCGATGGGCACGATGGCCACGGCCGTCGTCCGCAAGCCCTGCGAGATGTCGTCGCGGACCGCGCCGGCGTCGCCCTCGGCGGCCGAGCGCGAGATGCGCGGCAGGAGCGCGGCCATCAGGGACACCGTGATGATGGCCTGCGGCAGGCCCCAGATGAGCTGGGCGTTGGCGTAGGCGGCGAAGCCGGTGCCCTTGGCGTCCGAGTCCTCGCCCGCCGCGGTGGAGAGCTGGGTCACGATCATCGCGCCGGCCTGGTTGGCGAGCACGAAGAGGACCGTCCACTTGGCGAGCATCGCGGCCTTGCCCAGGCCATGGCCCTTCCAGTCGAAGCGCGGGCGGATACGGAAGCCCGTCTCACGCAGGTAGGGGATCATCGCCAGTGCCTGCACGACGAGACCGAGCAGCACACCGATGCCGAGCAGCCGCTGGCCCTCCACCGGGATGTTGGCGACGGTCATGTGGGAGTTGGCCGAGGTGCCGTAGACCCAGATGAAGGTGCCGAGCGTCACGATGATGACGATGTTGTTCAGCACCGGGGTCCACATCATCGCGCCGAATTTTCCGCGCGCGTTGAGGATCTGCCCCATCACCACGTGGATGCCCATGAAGAAGATCGAGGGCAGGAAGTAACGGGTGAAGGTGACCGCAACGTCGTCGGCCGCCGGGTTGGTCGCGACCGAGTCCGACAGCAGGCGGACCAGGAGGGGGGCGGCGAACATCGCGGCGCCCGTGAGCACGGCGAGCGCCACCATCACGAGGGTCAGCAGCCGGTTGGCGAACGCCTCGCCGCCGTCCTCGTCCTCCTTCATGGCCCGCACGAGCTGGGGCACGAAGACCGAGTTCAGGCCGCCGCCGACGGTGAGGATGTAGATCATCGTCGGGAGCTGGTAGGCGACCTGGAAGGAGTCGCCCAGGAAGCCCAGGCCCAGCGCGGAGACGATCAGTGCGGAGCGGACGAAGCCGGTGAGGCGGGAGACCATCGTGCCGGCCGCCATGACGGCGCTGGAACTGAGCAGGCCGCCCTTCTTGGGCGCGGCTGCCGGGGCGGGGGCCGAAGGACCCTCGGCGGGCCCCGAGGGCCCGGGCACGGGGGCCGGCGGCTGCGTGCGGTTCCCGGGTGCGGGAGGCCGCGTGCCGCCAGGTCCGGCCTGGCCGGGCGCCGACGGTCCGGCGGCGGTCCGTGCGCCCGTGGCCGCTGCGGCGCCGCCGTGCTGCTGGTCCTTCAGCAGATGCGCGAAGGCGTCCGGCTCGTGGTATTCCTCGCCGGAGTGCGAGACCAGGTCGTCCACGCCCACGAACTGGGTCGTGCGCGGATTGTCGCCGTAGGGCAGGTGCTGGGTGGCGTCGCCGTCGGGCTCGGGCGCCGGGGTGTTGGCCCACACACGGGGGTCGGGCGCGTACGGCGACTGGGAGGGCTGGGCGTACAGCGGCCGCTCGTAGGTGCCCGGCGGGGGCGGCGGGTGCGCGGCGCGGTCGTAGAGCGCCTCGGCGACCGGATCCTGGGCGGACAGGTCGTGCTCCCGGTAGGGGTCTTGGGCGTAGGCGTCCTGGAGGTACATGTCCGCCGCGGGCTGCGGCGGCACCTGGCCCGGCTCGGGCGACGTCTCGGGATGGCCCGAGTCGGCGGCGCCCCGGCCGCGGTCACCGTCGTACGGCGCGTTCATGGTTACCCCACCTCATCGTCCCGGGCCACACCGGCCACGACATCGCTCAACGGTCCACTCTCTCACCCGTGCCGGACGGGTCGGTGCTTTCCGGTGCGGTGTCCGGTGAAGGGTCACTCGGCTGGTCCGGCGTGTCCGTCACGGACGGGGAGGCGGGCTCCGCAGCGGGACTGTCCTCGGGGGTGCCGGGCTGCTCGGGCGCGTCGTCGGCACCGTCCTCGGCCGTGCCCTCCTGCTCGGCCCGACGGGCCGCCGCGCGCTTGCGCTGGGTGTACATCCGGAACCCGGCGAGCACCAGCAGGAGCACACCGCCGCCGATGACCAGCATCACGGTGGGCGTGACCTCGGTGACCTTCACGTCGAAGTTGACGGGGTCGCCGTACTCCTGGCCGTCCTCGGTGTAGAGCTGCGCGATGACGCCGACGCGGCCGTTGGCGTTGGCCGAGGTGGTGAACTTGACGGACTGGCTGTGGCCGCCGGAGACGTCGACGCGCTGCTCGTAGTACGCCTTGCCGCCGATCTTCAGGCGGGTCGGCATGGTCGAGGTGAGCCGCAGATACAGGTGACCGACGGGCTGGACGAGGTTGTTCTGCACCGTGACCGGGATGGTCGCGCTGCGCCCGGAGAGCTTGGTCTCCGACTTGTCGATCAGTTTGACCTGGTCCGCGAGGTCGTCGAGCCAGCCCTCCACGCCGCCGCGGAAGCTGTCCCCGTCGGCACGGTGGCCCCGCCACGACGTGGACATCCCGCGGTCTATGGCCAGCCCGAACGGCGTGACCACGCGGGACTGGTCCGAGAGGATCACCTGGAAGTTGTCCAGCTTGTCCTGCGTGCGCGCGATCTGCTCGAAGGCCGACTTCGGCAGCTCCTGCCTGCGCAGCGAGGAGGGGTAGGCGGAGGTGGAGGGGATGCGTGTGGTGGCGTTCGGGTCGGGCTTGACCTTGGCCGCCGCGCTCAGGTCCTGGGCGTCGGACCAGGTGCCGCTCTCGAGCGCCGTCAGCGCCGTGGCCATCGCCTGGGCCTGGCTCGCGGTGGGCGTCCGCTGCGGGGCCACCACGATGCTGCGCTGCTTGTCCGTCTGCGCGTTCACCTCAAGGCTCTGGGCCAGGAACTCCTGCACGGCGAGCGTGGTGGAGTCCGCCCTGGTCAGATCGCCCTCGAAGGCCGTGGACAGCCGGGCGTCGGCGACCACCGCGGTGGTGCCGCCGCCGACCGGGCGGGCGGCCGACGGCGTGTAGGACAACCCCGAGTTCTCGCGGAGGCTGTCACTGCGGGCGATCACCCGGTCCGCGCCGGCGGAGGTGGCGACCTTCATGATCGACGGGTCCACGGCGCCCTCGACGGGCCAGGAGAACTCGGTGCTCGGCGTGACATGGAGCACGGTCTTCACGGTCGTTGCGGCGACGTCGGTCGCGTCCTTGAGGTGGCTGAGCGAGCCCGTGACGCTGGTGCCGGTGTGGGCGAGCGAGGCCAGGTCCGGATCGCCGAAGGGCAGCGCGACGACTTCCTCGCCCGTGACGGCCTTCTGGAGGTCCGCCAGCCACTGCCGGGCGATCTGCTGGTGCTCGCGGGGGCCGGGCGTGGTGGTGTCGCCGGGCGCGTCGATCCGGTAACCCTTCGCCATGGCCTCCACGGAGGCCAGCAGGTCGGGGTCGATCACCCACGTGATGTCGAGGTCTTTGCCCAGCTCCACCATCTGCGCGAGACGCCCGCCGGGCGCGATCTCCTTGGCCAGCTCGTCGTCGCGGAACACCGGCGTCTGCGATTCGCCCGCACCGGTGCGTGCGGTCATGCGGACGGAGGAGATCAGGGGCCACAGGAACGTGGTCTTGGTGGTGGAGTCCGCATCCGAGGGCTGCCAGGGCAGGAAGGTCCGCTCGACACCGAGCACCTGGTCCCAGGGGCGCGCGGGGGTCTGGCCGGACACGGCGACCCCGAACGTGTAGACGCCGTCGCTCTTGAGGTCGAGTTTGTCCACCGGGACGGAGATGCTGAAGTGCTCGGCGATCCCCGGGATGAGCTTGGGGAACTTCTCCGTGTACTTGCCGCCGACCTCGGTCCCGGTGCCGCCCTGCAGGGAGTGCGGATGCCGGGCGATCGCCTCGATCGCCGAGCGCGTGTTCAGCAGCGAACCCAGCCGTACGCCGACGTGGGCGCCGGTCACGGTCTGCTTGCCGTTGTTCGTGACGGTGCCGGACACGGTCACGGTGTCGCCGTCCGTCGGCGCGCTGGGGCTGAGCGAGTCCAGCGCCACGGAGACCGAGTCCGACGACGCGGCCTGTGCGGGCGACGCGGCGGAGAACTGGAGCAGCCCGGCCACCAGCGGCGCGCCCGCGAGCAGCGCCCCGGTGCGCCGGAGCCACCGGCGGGCAGGTGAGGCACTGGTCCCCTGGAAGTCTGCCGCCTCGGCCACGCGCTAACCCGTCTCTCGTCGTCAGTGGTCGTCGGAATGTGCGTCCCCGCATGGTAACGATGACCGCTGAGGGGAAGTGCCGCGGACCGCTCTCCAAGATCGGGTACGGCGATGGCCTGTCCCCTATATCCACTATCGAGCGCAGCAGTGGCGTACGCCGCAAGAACTGCTCCTTGTATGGGTATGCCGGACGCCGTCGCCGACGGCTGCCGCCGGTTAAGGAGGCGCGGCCGGTCGGCCGAGCCACGTACCCTTTTCTGTTGTGCCGAACCCCAACGAAGACACTCCCGCTGCCCTGAGCCAGGTGCAGCAGCGCGCGGTGAGCGAGCTGCTGCGGGTGGCTCCCGTCGCCGACGACCTGGCCCGCCGTTTCAAGGAGGCCGGGTTCTCGCTCGCCCTGGTGGGCGGCTCGGTCCGTGACGCGCTGCTCGGCCGGCTCGGGAACGACCTGGACTTCACCACCGACGCGCGCCCCGAGGACGTCCTGCGGATCGTCCGGCCCTGGGCGGACGCCGTATGGGAGGTCGGGATCGCGTTCGGCACGGTCGGCGTGCAGAAGGACGCCCGCGTCGGCGACATTGACCGGCGCTTCCAGATCGAGATCACCACCTACCGGTCTGAGGCGTACGACCGCACCTCGCGCAAGCCCGAGGTGTCGTACGGCGACTCCATCGAGGAGGACCTGGTCCGCCGCGACTTCACGGTCAACGCGATGGCCGTCGCGCTGCCGGAGAAGGAGTTCATCGACCCGCACGGCGGCCTGAAGGATCTCGCCGCCCGCGTGCTGCGCACCCCTGGCACCCCCGAGGAGTCCTTCTCGGACGATCCGCTGCGCATGATGCGGGCGGCCAGGTTCGCCGCGCAGTTGGACTTCGAGGTGGACCCCGGTGTGGTCACCGCGATGACGGAGATGGCCGGGCGCATCGAGATCGTCTCGGCCGAGCGCGTCCGGGACGAGCTGAACAAGCTGATCCTCTCGGCCCACCCGCGCAAGGGCCTGACCCTCCTGGTCGACACGGGCCTCGCCGAGTACGTCCTGCCCGAGCTTCCGGCGCTGCGCCTGGAGCGTGACGAGCACCACCGGCACAAGGACGTCTACGACCACACGTTGATCGTGCTGGAGCAGGCGATCGCGCTGGAGGAGAACGGCCCCGACCTCACGCTGCGGCTGGCCGCCCTGCTGCACGACATCGGCAAGCCGCGCACGCGCCGTTTCGAGAAGGACGGCCGCGTCTCCTTCCACCACCACGAGGTGGTCGGCGCGAAGATGACCAAAAAGCGCATGACGGCCCTGAAGTACTCGAACGAGCTGGTCAAGGACGTCTCGCAGCTCGTCGAGCTGCACCTGCGCTTCCACGGCTACGGCACCGGCGAGTGGACGGACTCGGCCGTGCGCCGCTACGTCCGTGACGCGGGCCCGCTGCTGGAGCGTCTGCACAAGCTGACCCGCTCCGACTGCACCACGCGGAACAAGCGCCGGGCCGCCGCGCTGTCCCGGGCCTACGACGGCCTGGAAGAGCGCATCGCCCAGCTTCAGGAGCAGGAGGAGCTGGACGCGATCCGCCCGGACCTCGACGGTAACCAGATCATGGAGATCCTCGGCGTCGGGCCCGGTCCCGTCATCGGTCAGGCGTACAAGTTCCTGCTGGAGCTGCGGCTGGAGAACGGTCCGATGGAGCACGAGGCGGCGGTGGCGTCCCTCAAGGAGTGGTGGGCCGGCCAGAACTGAGGTCGGTCGAGCGTCCCTGTTTCACGTGAAACGCGGACCACGGTTCAACGCAGGGGCGGTGTTTCACGTGAAACACCGCCCCTCGTGCCGTCCGGGTGCCAGGGGGCTCGGTACATCGACACGGCAACCCCGCCGTAGAGGCCGGCGACGAGGATCGCCAGCGCCGGTGAGCGTCCGTCCGCCGGGAGGATCAGGGCGGCGGCTGCGGCGGCCCCGACGAAAGCGATGTTGAAGAGGACGTCGTAGACGGAGAAAACCCGGCCCCGGTAGCCGTCCTCGACGGACTCCTGCACGACCGTGTCCGTGGCGATCTTGGCGCCTTGGGTGGTCAGACCCAGCACGAAGGCCGCGATCATCAGCGGTACGGCGGCGAAGGGAAGCCCGAGGGACGGCTCCAGCACCGCAGCTGCGCCCGCGCACACCGCGATCCAGCGCCCCGGGCCGAGCCGCCCCGTTGCCCATGGAGTGATCACCGCCGCCACGAAGAAGCCCCCACCCGACAGTGCCAGTGCCAGACCGAGCAGGCCGAGACCCTCGCGTGGTGTCGTGGCGAGGCCGTACCGGCACAGCATGAGCAGCAGAACGAGCAGCGCGCCGTAGCAGAAGCGCATCAGGGTCATCGAGGTGAGTGCCCACGCCGCGGCACGGCGTTCGGGGGCGGAGAGGTACCGGACGGCGGCGGCCAGGTCGCGTGCGGTGTCCACGAGCGCGGCACGCAGGCGAGGGTGGGCCGGTGCCCGGTCGGGGCCGAGCCGGTCGGGCGGCAGACTCAGGGCGGTGAGACCCGCGCACAGATAGAGGATCGCGCCCGTCAGCACCACGGTGGCGTCCGAGTCCGGGCCCGCCATGCGTATGACGAAGGCGAGACCGCCACCCGCGGTCGCGGCGAGTGTCCCGGCGGTCGGGGAGAGCGAGTTGGCCAGCACCAGACGTTCCGTGTCCACCACGCGCGGCAGCGCGGCCGACAGCCCCGCGAGGACGAACCGGTTGACGGCCGTGACGCACAGCGCGGAGGCGTAGAAGAGCCAACCGGGTGCCTGAGTGACCATCAGTAGTGTGGTGGCGACTGCCAGAAGGGCGCGCAACGCGTTGCCGTAAACGAACACCTGCCGTCGCCGCCAGCGGTCGAGGAGTACCCCGGCAAAGGGACCGACCAGGGAGTACGGAAGCAGCAGTACCGCCATCGCCGAGGCGATCGCCGCGGCCGAGGTCTGCCGTTCGGGGGAGAAGACAACGTAGGTGGCGAGGGCCACCTGATAGACACCGTCGGCGCCTTGGGAGAGCAGACGGACACCCAGCAGGCGCCGGAAGTCCGGTACCCGCAGCAACCGGTGCAGGTCCTGGGCGACGGGCATGGGAGACAGCCTCACACATGCGGAAGGTCCCCGGGAGACGACCCCGGGGACCTTCCTCGCCCTGGCAGGAGCTTTCGCGTACGAGCGGTAGGGCTTTAGCGCTCGACGTCGCCGCGGATGAACTTCTCGACGTTCTCGCGGGCCTCGTCGTCGAAGTACTGGACCGGCGGGGACTTCATGAAGTACGAGGACGCGGAGAGGATCGGGCCGCCGATGCCGCGGTCCTTGGCGATCTTCGCGGCGCGCAGGGCGTCGATGATGACGCCGGCCGAGTTCGGGGAGTCCCAGACCTCGAGCTTGTACTCCAGGTTCAGCGGGACGTCACCGAAGGCGCGGCCCTCGAGGCGGACGTAGGCCCACTTGCGGTCGTCCAGCCAGGCCACGTAGTCGGACGGGCCGATGTGGACGTTCTTCTCGCCGAGGTCCCGGTCGGGGATCTGGGAGGTGACGGCCTGCGTCTTGGAGATCTTCTTGGACTCCAGGCGCTCGCGCTCGAGCATGTTCTTGAAGTCCATGTTGCCGCCGACGTTGAGCTGCATCGTGCGGTCCAGGATCACACCGCGGTCCTCGAACAGCTTCGCCATGACGCGGTGCGTGATGGTGGCGCCGACCTGGGACTTGATGTCGTCACCGACGATCGGGACGCCCGCCTCGGTGAACTTGTCCGCCCACTCCTTCGTGCCCGCGATGAAGACGGGGAGGGCGTTGACGAAGGCGACCTTGGCGTCGATGGCGCACTGGGCGTAGAACTTCGCGGCGTCTTCGGAGCCCACCGGGAGGTAGCAGACCAGAACGTCGACCTGCTTGTCCTTCAGGACCTGGACGACGTCGACCGGCTCGGCGTCCGACTCCTCGATGGTCTCGCGGTAGTACTTGCCGAGGCCGTCGAGGGTGTGGCCGCGCTGGACGGTGACACCGGTGGTGGGGACGTCGCAGATCTTGATGGTGTTGTTCTCGGAGGCGCCGATGGCGTCCGACAGGTCGAGGCCGACCTTCTTGGCGTCGACGTCGAACGCGGCGACGAACTCGATGTCCCGCACGTGGTAGTCACCGAACTGCACGTGCATCAGGCCGGGGACCTTGGCCGCCGGGTCGGCGTCCTTGTAGTACTCGACGCCCTGCACCAGCGACGCGGCGCAGTTGCCCACGCCGACGACGGCTACGCGAACCGAACCCATTCCGGTTGCTCCCTGTGTGTACGAGTGAGGCCCTGAGTGGGCCGTCACGTGGCGGTGTCGCCGGGCGTATCCGTCCCCGGGAGGTCCCTGGGACGGGGCAGGCCGCCCGTCGATCCAGATGTGGTGTCCTGCTGAGCGGACTCCCCGGACTCCGACCCCTTGAGGTCGCGCCCGGCCCGCTCGCTTTCGATGAGCTCGTTCAGCCAGCGCACCTCGCGCTCCACGGACTCCATTCCGTGGCGCTGGAGCTCAAGCGTGTAGTCGTCGAGCCGCTCCCGCGTGCGTGCCAGGGAGGAGCGCATCTTCTCCAGACGCTCCTCCAGGCGGCTGCGCCGGCCCTCCAGCACACGCATCCGCACATCGCGTGAGGTCTGCCCGAAGAAGGCGAACCGCGCGGCGAAGTGCTCGTCCTCGTACGCGTCCGGCCCGGTCTGCGAGAGCAACTCCTCGAAGTGCTCCTTACCTTCGGCCGTCAGCCGATAGACGATCTTGGCGCGGCGCCCGGTGAGGGGGGCCGCCAGAGCGTCTTCGCGGGTGTTGCCCGGTTCCTCGATCAACCAGCCGTTTACGACCAGCGTCTTGAGGCAGGGGTACAGCGTTCCGTAGCTGAAGGCCCGGAACACACCCAGGGATGTATTGAGTCGTTTGCGCAGTTCGTAGCCGTGCATCGGAGACTCGCGCAGCAGCCCGAGTACGGCGAACTCAAGGATGCCGGAACGCCGGCTCATGATCGCCTCCTCTCGGCACACAGCGTCTTTATCGCGCGCTGATGTATCGACTCGATACATCCCGACGATAGAACGGCCTCCGGTGTGCGACAAGAGGGCAGATGGTGAACGGGATCACATCACTGATTCGTACGCGGCAAGTTGCCTGATTTGGGGTGAACTTCGGGGCTGGGAAGGTTTTGGCGGTGCGTAGTCTGTGCGCCATGCACACCACCGGGAACCAAGGGGCGCTTGGGGGGCGTCATGGTCCTCGGTGCAGTACGGGTGAATGCAGCAACGACCGCATCCGTACTTCGGGGGGACCGGAAACCAGCCGCTGTTTCCAGGCGCGCACGGGTGCGCCTGCCCGAGGAGTAATCGTTCGATGAGCGAGCACCGTCGCAAACCGCCGCCGCCGCAGGGAGGCGGACGTGCCGCGGCCCGACGCGGCCAGCCCGGCCCGTCCTCCGGCCGCCGAGCGGCCCCGCGAGGCACCAACGAGGCCCCTGCCGACTCCTATGGTGACGAGCCTGCCTACGGCAGTCGCGCCGAGGCGCGCCGCGCGACCCAGAGAGGCGGCGGCCGCCGCCGAGGTCCCGACAACACAGGCCCGGGACGCGGCCGGGGCCGCGCCGCGGCCCCCGCCACCCCGAGATTCATCGACTACCCCCGGGCGGGTAAGGACGGCTGGCAGCGCTGGCTGCCGTCGTGGAAGCTCGTGGCCACCGTCTGCGTCGCCCTCTTCGGAAGTCTGGTGGCCGTGGCGGGCATCGGCTACGCGATGGTCGGTATCCCCGACATCGCGAAGACCGCCAGGGCACAGAACAACGTCTTCGAGTGGTCCGACGGCTCCGTCATGGTCGCGACCGGTGGCGAGATCAACCGGCAGAACCTCAACTACGCCCAGATCCCGCCGGAGATGCGCTATGCCGTGATCTCCCAGGAGAACAAGACCTTCGAGAACGACAGCGGTGTCGACCCCAAGGGCATCGCGCGCGCCTTCCTCAACATGGCCCGCGGCGGCCAGACACAGGGTGGCTCCACCATCACCCAGCAGTACGTCAAGAACGCCATGCTCGACGACCAGTCCCAGACGATCTCCCGTAAGTTCAAGGAGATCCTCGTCGCCGTCAAGGTGGGCGCCAAGGTCCCCAAGCCGGAAGTCATGGCCGGCTATCTGAACTCCGCGTACTTCGGTCGCGGGGCCTACGGTATCCAGGCGGCGGCTCGGGCCTACTTCAACGAGGATGCCAAGAAGCTCGATCCCGGCCAGTGCGCGTTCCTCGCGGCGATGCTCAAGGGCGCCACGTACTACGACCCCGCTGGCGCGGTCTCCATCGACCCGGCTGCCACCTCTACCGCCAACACCATCAGGGCCACGCGCCAGATGCAGGACACGCTGAACAAGATGGTCGAGTACCACCATCTGAGCGCGGCGGAGCGGGCTAAGTACACGAAGCTTCCCAAGGTCCAGAGCCCGCACGCGAACGGCCAGTTGAGCGGGCAGGTCGGCTACCTGGTCGACCTGGCCAAGGGGTACCTGATCGCCCACAAGGACGACACGCACATCACGGCGAACGATCTCCAGCAGGGCGGTTACACGATCCGGACGACCTTCGACAAGAAGAAGGTCAAGCAGCTCGAGAAGGCCGTCGAGAACGTCCGGAAGAAGAACATCAACACCAAGCTGCGTCCAGCCACCGACAAGTACGTCCAGTTCGGCGGAGCGTCGGTCGAGCCCAAGACCGGTGCCATCAGGGCCATTTACGGCGGCGAGGACTGGACCAAGCACTTCACCAACAACGCCGATGCCACCGGTGCCCAGGTGGGTTCGACGTTCAAGCCGTTTGTGCTGGCCGCGGCGATGAAGTGGGGCGTGCGGAATCCGCACGGCCTTGAGAATCAACCGCAGGACGAGCGCACCCCGGCGTCGCCGAAGAGCCTGTACAGCGGCCAGAACAAGCTCAAGATCCGGACCTACGACGGAGCGGTCTGGAAGGACAGGAAGGGCAAGGAGTGGCTCCAGACCAATGACGGAGGCGAGTCGGAGGGAAACCCTCCCGACTACAAGATCGATCTGCGCTACGCCATGCAGTTCTCGGTCAACTCCGCCTACGTCCAGTTGGGTATGGATGTCGGCCTGGACAAGGTCAAGCAGAGTGCCCTGGACGCGGGCGTCCTTGAGAACAGCCTGGCCAGCTCCAGCTTCCCGTCGTTCTCCATCGGAACCTCGGACCCCAGCGCGATTCGTATGGCCGGCGCCTACGCGACCTTTGCAAACAGCGGAACGCAGCGAGACCCGTACTCGGTGGCTCAGGTCAGCGGCAAGGACGGGGTCGTCTACAAGCACAAGGACGAGCCCACGGATGCCTTCGAATCGAAGGTGGCCGACAACGTCACCGACGTTCTGAAGACTGTCGTCGACAAGGGCACCGGTACCGCTGCCCAACTCCCGGGTCGCGATGTGGCCGGCAAGACCGGTACCACCGACGGCAACAAGTCGGCCTGGTTCGTCGGGTACACCCCCCAGTTGTCCACCGCGATCGACATGTTCCGGATGGACGACCAGGCGAAGCCCAAGGACCGCAAATTCCTGAAGATGTACGGGACCGGCGGCCAGGCGAAGATCCACGGTGCCTCGTTCCCCGCCGAGATCTGGCACGACTACATGATCGAGGCACTGAAGGGCCAGCCGGCGGAGAAGTTCCCGACTCCCATCCCGTACGGCAAGGCGCTCAACGTCGAACCGAGCCCCTCGCCCACCCCGACCGTGACGCAGAGCCCGACCTCGAGCCCCTCGTCGAGCCCGTCGCCGAGTGAGTCCGAGGTGCAGCCGTCGCCGACGAACAGCGCCACCTGCGGCTTCTTCGGATGCCGTGACGGCGGTAACCAGAACGGCGGTAACCAGAACGGTGGCACCGACAACGGAGGCGCCGACGGTGGCCCCGGAGGGACCGATCCGAGTCCGACTCTCTCCGAAACGAGCGGTACCGGTACCACCCGAGGAAATGGAAACGGGGGCTTCTTCGGAGGTCAGACCGGTTAGACCGTCCGAATGACCGGTTCCGTCCCTGACGGCCGGTAAGCGTGTTTCACGTGAAACGTGGGCCGCCGCACCTACGAGGTGCGGCGGCCCACGGCGTTTTCCGGGGTGCGTACGGCAGGATGTGCCCCATGCCCAGTGCTGAAACGACGCCCGTGCGTGTGCCCGAGCCGGAGACGGTGCGACCGAGTCGGGAGGACGAGATCGCCGCGGTCGGCAGTGAGCTGATCGGTGGCCCGGTCGGGCGGCGTGCCCTGCTCGGGACGTCCTGGTGGACGCCGGTCAGGGTCATCGCCCTCGTGGCGATCGGCATGTTCGCCCTCGGCCTCGTCCAGAAGGCGCCTTGTTACGACGGCGCCTGGTTCTTCGGAGCCAGCTCGCAGTACACGCACGCCTGCTATTCGGACATCCCGCACCTCTATCAGGGGCGCGGCTTCGCCGATGGACTCGTGCCGTACTTCGACAGGCTCCCGGGCGACATGGAGTACCTGGAGTACCCGGTCCTGACCGGCGTGTTCATGGAGGTCGCCGCGTGGCTCACGCCGGGCAGCGGCGGTATCCAGCAGCAGGAGCAGTGGTACTGGTTCGCCAACGCCGGAATGTTGATGGTCTGCGCAGCGGTCATCGCCGTCTGCGTGACCCGCACGCACCGCCGACGCCCCTGGGACGGTCTGCTGGTCGCCCTCGCGCCCGCCTTCGCCCTGACCGCCACCATCAACTGGGACCTGCTCGCGGTGGCCCTGACGGCCGCTGCGATGCTCATGTGGTCGCGGAGCCGTCCCATCGCCTTCGGGGTGCTGCTCGGGCTTGCCACGGCCGCCAAGCTCTATCCGGTCTTCCTGCTCGGGCCGCTGCTCGTGCTGTGCTGGCGGGCCGGCAAATGGCGGGCGTTCTTCCAGGCCGTGGGCGGCGCGGTGGTCGCCTGGCTCGTGGTGAACCTGCCGGTGATGCTGTTCGCCTTCCCGGGCTGGTCGAAGTTCTACACGTTCAGCCACGACCGGGGCGTCGACTTCGGCTCGTTCTGGCTGATCTGGTCGCAGAACTCCAGCAACCCGCCCAGCATCGACTTCGTGAACACGGCGGCCAGTGCGCTGGTCGTGCTCGCCTTCCTCGGGATCGCGGCGCTGACGTTCTTCGCCCCGCGCCGCCCGCGCTTCGCGCAGTTGGCCTTCCTGATGGTGGCCGCCTTCATCCTCACCAACAAGGTCTACTCCCCGCAGTACGTCCTGTGGCTGGTGCCACTGGCCGTGCTGGCCCGGCCCAAGTGGCGGGACTTCCTTATCTGGCAGGCGTGCGAGGTGGCGTACTTCCTGGGCATCTGGATGTACCTCGCGTACACGACCAGCGGCGACGCCCACAAGGGCCTGCCCACGCACGGCTACCAGTGGGCGATCGCGCTGCACCTGCTGGGCACGCTGTACCTGTGCGCCGTGGTCGTCCGCGACATCCTCCTGCCGGAGCGGGACGTGGTGCGCCGGGCCGGGGACGACGACCCCTCGGGCGGCGTTCTCGACGGTGCGCCGGACGTGTTCGTCCTGGGCGGCGCCGCCCACGACAGGCGGGCCGCCGAGCCCGACGAGATGCTCCGGATGGAGTGGGGAGTACCGGGCGAGCCCGCGCCCTGAGCGAGGCACCGGACAGCGGGAAGGCCGTGTACGAGCTGCTCGTACACGGCCTTTCCGTCTCAGCCTCGTGCTCTAGCGGTCGACGATCCGGTCGAACTGCGTGGTGGTGTGCCGCAGATGGGCCACCAGCTCGTCACCGACCTGCGGCTCCGGGGCGTCCGACGGCACGAACAGGATCGACACCTGCATGTGCGGCGGCTCGGCGAACCAGCGCTGCTTGCCGCCCCAGACGAACGGGGCGAGGTTCCGGTTCACCGTGGCCAGGCCGGCCCGTGCGACGCCCTTGGCGCGCGGCATGACGCCGTGCAGCGCCTTCGGGGCCTCCAGGCCCACTCCGTGCGAGGTACCGCCCGCCACGACCACCAGGTAGCCGTCGGAGGCCGCCTTCTGCTGCCGGTAGCCGAAGCGGTCGCCCTTGGCCACGCGCGTGACGTCCAGGACGGCGCCGCGGTACTCGGTGGCGTCGTGGTCCCCCAGCCACAGCCGGGTGCCGATGCGCGCGCGGAACCGGGTCTGCGGGAACCGCTGCTGGAGCCGCGCGAGTTCCTCGGCCTTGAGGTGGCTGACGAACATGGTGTGCAGCGGCAGCCGAGCCGCGCGCAGCCGGTCCATCCAGCCGATGACCTCGTCGACCGCGTCGGTGCCGTCGGTGCGGTCCAGCGGCAGGTGGATGGCGAAGCCCTCCAGGCGGACGTTCTCTATGGCCTGGTGGAGCTGCGGCAGGTCCTGCTCGCTGATGCCGTGCCGCTTCATCGAGGACATCACCTCGATGACGACACGGGCGCCCACGAGGCCGTACACGCCGTCGACCGACGACACCGACCGCACCACGCGGTCCGGCAGTGGCACCGGTTCCTCGCCGCGCCGGTACGGCGTCAGGACGAGCAGGTCGCCGCTGAACCAGTCCTTGATGCGCGCGGCCTCGTACGTGGTGCCGACGGCGAGCATGTCGGAGCCCAGCCGGGTGGCCTCCTCCGCCAGCCGGTCGTGCCCGAAGCCGTAGCCGTTGCCCTTGCAGACCGGGACGAGTCCCGGGAACTGCTCCTGCACGTGCTTGTGGTGCGCCCGCCAGCGCGCGGTGTCGACGTAGAGCGTGAGCGCCATGGCCGGACCGGAACCTTTCTCGTGGCTGGGGTGGATCAAGGGGTGAGCCCGGCGGCCGGTGAAGGCCGCTCGAAGGCTATGGAATCAAAGGTTCGCTGCTCAGCGGCGCGACATGTAGATGTCGAGAGCCTTGTGGAGCAGCTTGTTCAGCGGGAAGTCCCACTCGCCGAGGTACTCGGCGGCCTGGCCGCCCGTGCCGACCTTGAACTGGATCAGGCCGAACAGGTGGTCCGTCTCGTCCAGGGAGTCGGAGATGCCGCGCAGGTCGTAGACCGTGCCGCCGAGCGCGTAGGCGTCGCGCAGCATGCGCCACTGCATGGCGTTGGAGGGGCGGACCTCACGGCCGATGTTGTCGGAGGCGCCGTAGGAGTACCAGACGTGGCCGCCGACGATCAGCATGGTCGCCGCCGACAGGTTCACGCCGTTGTGGCGGGCGAAGTACAGCCGCATCCGGTTGGGGTCCTCGGTGTTGAGGGCCGTCCACATCCGCTGGAAGTACGACAGCGGGCGCGGCCGGAAGTGGTCGCGCACGGCGGTGATCTCGTACAGCCGCTGCCACTCCGCCAGGTCCTGGTAGCCGCCCTGGACAACCTCGACGCCGGCCTTCTCGGCCTTCTTGATGTTGCGGCGCCAGAGCTGGTTGAAGTTCTTGTGGACCTCTTCCAGGGAGCGATTGGCGAGCGGCACCTGGAAGACGTAGCGGGGCTGCACGTCGCCGAATCCGGCGCCGCCGTCCTCACCCTGCTGCCAGCCCATGCGGCGCAGCTTGTCGGACACCTCGAAGGCGCGCGGCTCGATGAAGTCGGCCTCCATGTCGCGCAGGCGCTTCACGTCCGGGCTCTGGATGCCCTTCTTGATGGTCTCCGAGTTCCAGCGGCGGATGATCACCGGCGGGCCCATCTTCACGGAGAACGCGCCCTGGTGCTTGAGGTGGGCCAGCATCGGCTGGAGCCACTCCTCCAGGTTCGGCGCGAACCAGTTGATGACCGGACCCTCGGGAAGGTAGGCGAGGTAGCGCTTGATCTTGGGCAATTGGCGGTAGAGGACCAGGCCGGCGCCGACCATCTCGCCGGTGCGCTCGTCGAACCAGCCCAGGCTCTCCGAGCGCCACTCGGCCTTCACATCTGCCCAGGCCGGGACCTGCATGTGGCTAGCCGCCGGCAGGCTCTGGATATAGGCCAGATGCTGCTCACGGCTGATGGTCCTCAGGGTCAGGCTCATGTCGGGGCGCTCCTCGGGCTGGTGTGTCCCCATGGGTACAGGGGCTCCGGCTCTCGCGCGAAGCCTACTGCCCGGTGCGAGCGCGCCGACTGGGGCGTACGGCACCTTCTTCCCGGCCGGTGGCCGGGAAGGTGCCCCCGGGTGTCTTCGTGGATGCGGTGAAGGGGTGCTGTGCGCGGGGTGAGGGGTCGGTCAGCTGCCGATCACGCCGCCGAACAGACCGCCGTTCGCCATGCCGATCAGGAAGCCGATGCCGGAGGCGCCGAGCCCCAGGATCAGGCCGAAACGCTCGCGTGTGGTCACCGAGATCCACTGCCCGTACGCGCCGCCGACGAGCCCGATCAGGCCGGCCCAGGAGGCGAGCAGGTGGAGACCCGTGAAGAAGGACGTGATGAAGGAGAGCAGACCGAGGACCAGCGTCGCCACCGTCAGGGTGTCCTGAACCGGATGGGGCTTGCCGTCGGTGGCGAACAGGGAGCCGGCGATGTTGGGGAACGATGCCTGTGCCATGTGGGCACCTCCTGCGGATAGCGGCGGCGCACGGTAGCGCCTTACACACCCGATGTGTACAGATTGGCTGCCCCCACCGCCTGATTTCAACCGGAAGCCGGTGTGCGGGTACTCTGTAACGTCTGCACCGGTGTCTGCCCGCACCTTTCCAGGTCACTGCGCGGAACTTCCTTCGAAGCCTCCGATTGTCAGTGGCGGCCGATACCGTTGCGCACGCATCACGACCCTCCTGCCACGGAACGACCGTGGCCGCTGAGTCCAAAGGAGGTGGGTTCCACATGCGTCACTACGAGGTGATGGTCATCCTCGACCCCGATCTCGAGGAGCGTTCGGTCTCCCCGCTGATCGAGAACTTCCTCTCTGTCGTCCGCGATGGCGGCGGCAAGGTGGAGAAGGTCGACACCTGGGGCCGTCGTCGTCTGTCGTACGAGATCAAGAAGAAGCCCGAGGGCATCTACTCGGTCATCGACCTGCAGGCCGAGCCTGCGGTCGTCAAGGAGCTCGACCGCCAGATGAACCTGAACGAGTCGGTCCTCCGGACCAAGGTCCTCCGCCCCGAGATGCACTGAGCCTTCGGCTCGACTGATCTCGGGATTCGAGTAGCAACCAAGCAGCCAGAGCAGCAAACCCGCCGAGAGGTTCCCCCATGGCAGGCGAGACCGTCATCACGGTCGTCGGCAATCTTGTCGACGACCCCGAGCTGCGCTTCACCCAGTCCGGTGCGGCGGTCGCGAAGTTCCGCGTCGCGTCCACTCCCCGCACCTTCGACCGGCAGACCAACGAGTGGAAGGACGGCGAGAGCCTGTTCCTGACCTGCTCGGTCTGGCGTCAGGCGGCGGAGAACGTCGCGGAGTCGCTCCAGCGCGGCATGCGCGTCATCGTGCAGGGCCGGCTGAAGCAGCGGTCCTACGAGGACCGTGAGGGCGTCAAGCGCACGGTCTTCGAGCTGGACGTCGAGGAGGTCGGCCCGAGCCTGCGCAACGCGACGGCGAAGGTCACCAAGACCTCCGGTGGCGGTGGCGGCGGCGCACGCGGCGGCCAGGGCGGATACAGCGGTGGCGGTGGCGGCGGCTGGGGCGGTGGCTCCGGCGGCAACCAGGGCGGCGCTCCCGCCGACGACCCGTGGGCTTCCGGCGCTCCTGCCGGTGGCAACCAGGGTGGCGGCGGCTGGGGCGGCGGCTCCGGTGGTTCCGGCGGCGGCGGTGGCTACTCGGACGAGCCCCCCTTCTAAGGGGCTCGCACCCCCACTTCTTGATCACACAGGAGAAACACCATGGCGAAGCCGCCTGTGCGCAAGCCTAAGAAGAAGGTCTGCGCTTTCTGCAAGGACAAGGTCACGTACGTGGACTACAAGGACACGAACATGCTGCGGAAGTTCATTTCCGACCGCGGCAAGATCCGTGCCCGCCGCGTGACCGGCAACTGCACGCAGCACCAGCGTGACGTCGCCACGGCCGTGAAGAACAGCCGTGAGATGGCGCTGCTGCCCTACACGTCCACCGCGCGATAAGGGAAGGGTGACCGACACATGAAGATCATCCTCACCCACGAGGTCTCTGGCCTCGGTGCCGCCGGCGATGTCGTCGACGTCAAGGACGGTTACGCCCGCAACTACCTGATCCCGCGGAAGTTCGCTATCCGCTGGACCAAGGGTGGCGAGCAGGACGTGGCGCAGATCCGCCGCGCCCGCAAGATCCACGAGATCCAGACCATCGAGCAGGCCAACCAGATCAAGGCCCAGCTCGAGGGCGTGAAGGTCCGTCTGGCCGTTCGCTCCGGCGACGCCGGTCGTCTCTTCGGTTCCGTCACCCCGGCCGACGTCGCTTCGGCGATCAAGGCTTCCGGTGGCCCCGAGGTCGACAAGCGTCGTGTCGAGCTGTCCTCCCCGATCAAGACCCTGGGCTCTCACGAGACCTCGGTGCGTCTGCACCCCGAGGTTTCCGCCAAGGTCAGCGTCGAGGTTGTCGCGGCCTGACGCCGTGCGGCTGAATAGCTGAGAGAAGGGCCGTCCCTCTGGGGCGGCCCTTCTTCGCGTGCGGGGGCGGGAAACAACGGGGCGTCGGCAGGCGTCCGGCCTTCAGGTGTTCGACCCCCGTGTTTCACGTGAAACCGGGACAACAGTGGTCTGATCCCCGGGCGCCGGCTTCGGTGCGCCGACCACCGGTCTTGAGGGCCGGCGCGTGCCTCAGCGGCTCGCGCCCGTCACGATCCACTTGCCCGACCGGGCCCGCAGCCACAGCGTGAGCAGGCGAACCGTCATCATCAGCGTCATGGCGCCCCACAGGGCGGTGAGTCCGCCGCCCACCACGGGGACGAGTAGCGCCACCGGCGTGAACACGGCCAGAGTGACCACCATCGCCCAGGCCAGATAGGGTCCGTCCCCCGCGCCCATCAGGACGCCGTCCAAGACGAAGACGATCCCGCAGATCGGCTCGGAGAGCGCCACCATCAGCAGGGCGGGCAGCGCCACGTCCCGCACGACGGGGTCGCCGGTGAAGAGCGGCAGGAAGAGCGGCCGGGCGGCCACGACGAGCACCCCGAGGACGACACCGGCCGCGATGCCCCACTGCACCATGCGGCGGCACGCCTCCCGGGCGCCCCGGGCGTCGGAGGCGCCGAGGTACCGGCCGATGATCGCCTGCCCGGCGATCGCGATGGCGTCCAAAGCGAAGGCCAGCAGACTCCACAGGGACAGAACGATCTGGTGGGCGGCGATGTCCGCGTCTCCGAGCCGGGCCGCCATCGCCGTGACGATCATCAGGATCGCCCGCAGGGACAGCGTGCGGACCAGCAGCGGAACGCCCGCCTGAGCCGATGCCCTGATACCCGCGAGGTCCGGCCGCAGGGACGCCTTGTGCCGCCGCGCCCCCCGCACGACCACGAAGAGGTAGACGGCGGCCATGCCCCACTGGGCGACGACCGTGCCCCAGGCCGAGCCCGCGATGCCGAGCCCGGCCGGGTAGACGAGCAGCGCGTTGAGGACGGCGTTGGCGACGAAGCCGCCGACGGCGACGTACAGCGGGGTCCTGGTGTTCTGGAGCCCGCGCAGCACGCCGGTGGCTGCCAGGACCGTGAGCATGGCCGGGATGCCCAGCGCCGAGATGCGCAGATAGGTGGTGGCGTAGGGCGCCGCCGTGGGGGAGGCGCCGAAGAGGCGCACGATGTCCGGCGCCAGGGGCAGGACCACGGCGATGACCGCCACGCCGATGAGCAGGGCCAGCCAGATGCCGTCCATGCCCTGGCGCAGGGCCGCCGGGAGATCCCCGGCGCCGACCCGCCGGGACACCGCGGCCGTGGTGGCGTAGGCGAGGAAGACGAACACACTCACGGCGGTCGTGAGGAGTGCGGTCGCGACGCCGAGACCGGCAAGCTGCGCGGTGCCGAGGTGGCCGACGATCGCGCTGTCGGCCATGACGAACAGAGGCTCGGCGACGAGCGCGCCGAAGGCCGGAACCGCCAGGGCGACGATCTCTCGGTCGTGCCGTCGGCGGGTGGCCGGGGGGATCGCGGGAGCCTGTGTCATGGGCGCCAATGTATCCGTCCACAGGTAAGCGATGCAATTATCGCGCGACCCTTACAGTCGGTCCTGGATCGCGTACGTTCGCGCATTGTTCGAGGTGATCTTGGTCCGGCTGGGGACTTTTTTGTTCTGCACAGCCGGTGGACGGTAAAGATGCAGGTCAGCGTCGTCCTGCTCGGGGGATCGAGGTCTTGTTCACAGGGCTGTCCACCGGGTCGTGCACAGGTTTCGGCGAGTTCTCCACAGCATCTGGGCCGTCGTCCACATGGCCTGTGGATAACCAGATTGGCTGAAGGTGCCGAGGGGCCTACCGTGGTCCGGCGCCCGCTCCTGCCCCGGCCCTGGAAAACGTCGTCCCATCGACGCGCCGGAACCGGATCCGGGCCTCTCATTTTGTCAGTGCCGTGCCGTACAACAGAGGCTCGGCGAGGTCCGCCGTGCGGACGGGAGGAGGTGGCTCGGTGAGCATTTCCGAGCCCTTGGACGATCCGTGGGCGGACAGCGGGCCCAGCGATCGTCTGCCTGCCTCCCGCCGCCGCGGCGAGACCGGCCGCAACCGTGGCGAGCAGCACGACCGGGGCCGTGACAACGGCGACTGGGACGGCGGCGGCTCCTCCTTCGAGCGGGTGCCGCCCCAGGACCTGGACGCCGAGCAGTCCGTCCTCGGCGGCATGTTGCTGTCCAAGGAAGCCATCGCCGACGTGGTCGAGATCCTCAAGGGTCACGACTTCTACAAGCCCGCGCACGAGACGATCTACCAGGCGATCCTCGACATCTACGCGAAGGGCGAGCCGGCCGACCCGATCACCATCGCGGCCGAACTCACCAAGCGCGGCGAGATCAACAAGGTCGGTGGCGCGGCGTATCTGCACACCCTCGTTCAGACCGTGCCGACGGCGGCGAACGCCGAGTACTACGCCGAGATCGTCCACGAGCGTGCGGTGCTGCGCCGCCTGGTGGAGGCCGGCACGCGCATCACGCAGATGGGATACGCGGCCGACGGCGACGTGGACGAGATCGTCAACAGCGCCCAGGCCGAGATCTACGCGGTCACCGAGCAGCGCACCAGCGAGGACTATCTGCCGCTCGGCGACATCATGGAGGGCGCCCTCGACGAGATCGAGGCGATCGGCTCGCGCAGCGGCGAGATGACCGGCGTGCCCACCGGGTTCACGGACTTCGACTCGCTCACCAACGGCCTGCACCCCGGCCAGATGATCGTCATCGCCGCGCGTCCCGCCATGGGTAAGTCGACGCTCGCGCTGGACTTCGCGCGGGCCGCCTCGATCAAGCACAACCTGCCTAGCGTGGTCTTCTCGCTCGAGATGGGCCGCAACGAGATCGCCATGCGTCTGCTGTCCGCCGAGGCGCGGGTCGCCCTGCACCACATGCGCTCCGGCACGATGACCGACGAGGACTGGACCCGGCTGGCCCGCCGGATGCCGGACGTCTCGGCCGCACCGCTCTACATCGACGACTCCCCGAACCTGTCGATGATGGAGATCCGCGCCAAGTGCCGCCGTCTGAAGCAGCGCAACGACCTGAAACTGGTCGTCATCGACTATCTCCAGCTCATGCAGTCCGGCGGCTCCAAGCGTGCCGAGAGTCGTCAGCAGGAGGTCTCGGACATGTCCCGTAACCTCAAGCTCCTCGCGAAGGAGCTGGAGATCCCAGTGATCGCGCTGTCCCAGCTCAACCGTGGTCCCGAGCAGCGCACCGACAAGAAGCCGATGGTCTCCGACCTGCGTGAGTCCGGCTCCATCGAGCAGGACGCGGACATGGTCATCCTGCTCCACCGCGAGGACGCCTACGAGAAGGAGTCCCCGCGCGCGGGCGAGGCGGACCTGATCGTCGCCAAGCACCGAAACGGCCCCACGGCCACGATCACGGTCGCCTTCCAGGGCCACTACTCCCGCTTCGTGGACATGGCCCAGACCTGACCAGCCCATCCGCGCGCCCGGTGCGGCGGCGGTTCCTCAGTCCGGCTGGAAGAACGCGAGCAACTTTCGGGCGGCGTCGGGCGCTGTCAGGAGTTCCTGGACGCGTGCGGACTGCCGGGCGGCGGCGCCGGTGCGTGCGAACATCTCGCGTTCGTACTCCTCGACGGCGGCGGGGAAGTCGTCCCGGTGCCCGGCCAGTGCGAGGCCGAGCACGGCTCCGTCCAGCAGCGCCATGTTGGCGCCCTCGCCCGCCGGCGGCATCAGGTGCGCGGCATCGCCGACCAGCGTGACGTCCGGCGCCGACGGCCAGGTCAGGCCGACCGGAAGCGTGGTGATCGACCGCGGCACGACCGTGTCGTCGCAGGCCGCGATCAGCGTGGCGAACCGTGTGTCCCAGCCGGAGAGCAGCTCGATCAGCCGCGCCTTGGCGGCGGCCGGGTCGTCGAACGGGATGCCGGCGGTGGCGAACCAGTCCTCGGGAGTGTTGTAGAAACTGAGCCCGATGCGGACGCGGCCGTCGCCGTTGCGCTGCGCCGCCAGGCACATGCCGTCGCCGAACACCCAGTAGTTGCCGCGCCCGACCATCGCCGCGAGGTCGGGGTGCGTGCGGTCGATGTCGGGGATGCCGACCTCGACGACGTTCTGACCGATGTGCTCCGGACGGGCGTCGGTGAGCAGCGGGCGGACCCGGGACCGCGCGCCGTCCGCGCCGACCAGCAGGTCGTACGGGGCACTGCTGCCGTCCGTGAAGCGCAGCAGGCCGTCGTCGGCGGAGGTGAACGCGTGCCCCCAGCGCACCGTGCCCTCGGGGAGCGAGTCCAGCAGCAGGTCGCGCAGATCGGCGCGGTCGACCTCGGGGCGCGCCAGCGGAGCGTCGTCGGGGGTGTCCTCCTGGAGCAGCAGGGTGCCGTCCGCCTCCAGGAGACGCATGTCCTGGCCTTCGCCGCGGGCGATCGCGTGGAACCGGTCGATCAGACCGGCCTCGCGCAGCGCCCGCTGGCCGGAGTGAATGTCGAGCATTCCGCCCTGCCCGCGTGCTTCGCGTGACGGCTCACGCTCGTACACGACGGAATCCAGGCCGTTCACGCGCAGCACGCGGGCGAGAGCCAGGCCGCCCAGTCCGGCTCCGACGATGGCGATGGTCATGGATGCCTCCCCTTAGATACACCGTATTGAGCGATACACTGTATCGCTGAGTGCTGGGTACTGTGGGCGCATGTTGGTGTGGGAGAGGCCGGAGCCTGCGAATCGACCCGTTCCGGCCGCGCTGAACCGGGAGCGGATCGTGGGGGCGGCCGTTCAATTGGCCGACGCCGACGGTCTGGAGGCGGTGTCGCTGCGCAAGGTCGCCGCCGTGCTGGGCGTCGGGCCGATGCGGCTGTACGGCTACATCGACAGCAAGGAGGAACTGCTCGACCTGATGGTCGACGCGATGTACGCCGAGATCCGGCCGACCGGAGACGGTTGGCGGGAGATGCTGCGCTCCCTCGCCGAGACCACCAGGCAGGCCGCGCACGAGCACGAATGGCTCGCCGACCTGCTCGGTGGACGGCCGCAGCTCGGGCCGCACGCGCTGGCCAACGGGGAGACCGTGGCGGCCGCGCTGGGCGACCTCGGCGTGGACGCCGTCATGCCGGTGGTCGCCGCGGTCAGCGCGTACGTGATCGGAGCGGTGCGCCGGGAGATCGCCGAGCGTCGTGCCGAGCGGGCCAGCGGGATGGACGAGAGGCGCTGGCAGGCCGAGCTCGGTCCCTATCTCACACGGACCTTCGCCACCGGCCGCTTCCCCGCCCTGTCCACGGTGGTGCGCGACGCCGACCACCTGGACGCCGACCACACCTTCCGGCTCGGCCTCGACTTCCTGCTCGACGGCATCGAAGCCCGCATCGCCAAGTGACGCGCGGCTCTCGGGGCGGACCGCAACAATGAATTCGACGTGCCGCCCTTCAGCGGATGGACTGGGCGCATGACGACATCTCATGAAGAGCTGCTGCCGGGGACACGGCGGGCGCTGCTGCACCGGATCGCCGTCGCGCAGACCGAGGGCCGGGCGCCGTCGTTGGTCGCCGCGGTGGTGCGGGGCGGGCGGGTCGTGTGGCAGGGGGCGCGGTCCTCGGTGGACGGGTATGCCCCGGACGGGGACGTGCAGTACCGGATCGGTTCCATCACCAAGACGTTCACCGCCGTCCTGGTGATGAGGCTGCGGGACGAGGGGCTGCTGGACCTCGGGGATCCGCTGGAGAAGCATCTGCCGGGCACCGGTGCCGGGGAGGCGACCGTCGCCGAACTGCTCGCCCACACCGCGGGCTTGGCGGCCGAGTCGCCCGGTCCCTGGTGGGAGCGCACCCCGGGCTCGCTGCGTCCCGAGCTGAGCGACGTGCTCGGTGAGCACCCCCTGCTGCACCCGGTGGGACGGCGCTTCCACTACTCCAACCCCGGCTACACCCTGCTCGGCGCGCTGGTGGAGGAGTTGCGCGGCGCCCCCTGGGAGCAGGTGCTGCGCGAGGAGATCCTCGAACCGCTCGGCCTCCACCGCACGAGCACCCAGCCCCAGGCGCCACACGCCGGCGGCTGGGCGGTGCATCCCTGGGCGGACGTCATGCTGCCCGAGCCGCTGGAGGACCTCGGCCGGATGGCACCGGCCGGACAGCTCTGGTCGACCACCGGTGACCTCGCCCGGTTCGCCGTCTTCCTGGCCGAGGGGGACGACCGGGTGCTGAGTGCGGAGTCGGTCCGGGAGATGCGGACGCCCGCCGCGCCCGCCGAGGCCACGGATGTGGCGGACGGGGCTGCCTACGGCCTCGGGATGCAGATCCAGCACCGCGGCGGCAGGCTCCTCGTCGGCCACTCCGGTTCGCTGCCCGGCTTCGTAGCGAACCTCGTCATCAGCGTGGAGGACGACGTGGCGGCGATCGTGCTGGCCAACGCCACCAGCGGCCCGCTGGTCGGTTCGGTGGGCGCCGATCTCGTCCGCATCGTCGCCGAGGCGGAGCCGCGCATCCCTGAGCCGTGGCAGCCCTTGCCCGAGGTCGACCAGGAAGTCCTCGAGCTGGCGGGGCAGTGGTACTGGGGGACATACGCCTTCGGGCTGCGGGTGTCCGCCGACGGCCTCCTGCTCGGCCCGCTTTCCGGAGCTGGCCGTCGTGCGCGGTTCCGGCCGAACGGCGACGGTACCTGGACCGGCCTGGAGGGCTACTACGCCGGTGAGCTGCTGCGCGCCGTGCGGGGTCCGGACGGGACGCCGAGCCACCTCGACGTCGGCTCCTTCGTGTTCACCCGGCAGCCGTACGACTCGGAGGTGTCGGTGCCCGGCGGCGTGGACGAGGGCGGCTGGCGAGGGAGTAAGCAGGCTTAAACGCGGCGGTAGTTGCGAGGATTCGGCCCTGTTTCACGTGAAACGGGGCCGAATCGCTGTCGGTGGGGGCGTTCGCTGGATGCGGGCGCTCAGAGGTTCAGCTTGAAGCCCTCGTGCGAGGCGGTGAACCCGAGGCGCTCGTAGAAGCGATGCGCGTCGGTGCGGGTCTTGTCGGAGGTCAACTGCACCAGGGCGCAGTCGAGTTCCTGTGACCGCGCGACGGCCCAGCGGATGAGTTCGCTGCCCAGTCCGCTGCCGCGCTGGTCGGCGTGGACGCGGACGGCCTCGATGAGCGCGCGGGTCGCGCCCTTGCGGGAGAGCCCGGGGATGATCGTGAGGTGCAGGGTGCCGATCACGCGTCCCTCCAGGACGGCGACGACAAGGTGCTGGTTCGGGTCGGCGGCCAGACGCTCGAACGCGGCGAGATAGGGCGCCAGGTCGTCGGGTGATTCCCGCTGGGCGCCGAGGGGGTCGTCGGCCAGCATGGCGACGATCGCGGGGATGTCGTCCGGTCGGGCGCGCCGTATGTCCGTCTGTTCCATGATTCCTGACCCTAGGCGGGCGTGTGCAGGGACTCCACTGCTTTGACCAGGGGCGCCAGTTCGGGCTTCAGGGCGGCGGTGTCCAGCGCCTCGCGAAGGGCGGCGTCAGCGGTGGGGCGCGCCTGCTCCAGCAGGGTCAGACCTGCTTCGGTGACGTTGGTGTAGATGCCCCGGCGGTCGGTCGGGCACAGATAGCGCTCCAGCAGGCCCCGGTCCTCCAGGCGGGTCACCAGACGCGTGGTGGCGCTCTGGCTGAGCACGACCGCGTCGGCCACCTGCTTCATCTGGAGATGGCCGCCCTCGCCGTCGTGCTGGCGGCTGAGCACGTCGAGCAGGGAGTACTCGCGCACGCTCAGCTCGTGCGGCGTCTGGAGGGCGCGCTCGATGTGCGCCTCGATCCTCCCGTGCAGGAGAGACAGCGCGTACCAGCCCTGGGACAGGGCAGTGAGCGCGGGGTCCGTCGCAGTCATGGGCGTTCTCCTCCATCCCGGCGGCCGGCTTCCAGGGTAGAGCATCACACGCAATATCCAGCGATTGCGTTTAACCCGCGTCTGCAACTATTGTCGAAGCGCGCAAAGCGCTCCTGCAATCGTCTGGGAAGGTGTACCCCCTCATGCCTCTCGCGCTTCTGGCCCTCGCGATCGGGGCCTTCGGAATCGGGACGACCGAGTTCGTGATCATGGGCTTGCTGCCCCAGGTCGCGGGCGACTTCGGGGTCTCCATCCCCACGGCGGGCATGCTCGTGACCGGCTACGCCCTGGGCGTGGTGATCGGCGCCCCGCTGATGACCGTGCTCGGCACCAAGGTCTCGCGCAAGCGGATGCTGATGATCCTCATGGGTCTGTTCATCGCCGGGAACCTGCTCTCCGCCGTGGCCCCGGTGTTCGGGCTCATGCTCGCCGGGCGCGTGGTCGCGTCGCTCGCCCACGGTGCCTTCTTCGGCATCGGCTCGGTCGTCGCCGCCGACCTGGTGGCCCCGGACAAGAAGGCCGGCGCCATCTCGATGATGTTCACCGGCCTCACGGTCGCGAACGTGGTCGGAGTGCCGCTGGGCACGCTCGTCGGACAGCACGCCGGCTGGCGGGTGACCTTCGGCATCGTGGCCGCGCTGGGCGTGGTCGGCCTCGCCGGCGTCGCCAGGCTGGTGCCCGAGATGCCGCGCCCCGAGGGTGTGCGTCTGCGCCACGAGCTGGCCGCCTTCAAGAACGCCCAGGTTCTGCTCGCCATGGCGATGACCGTCCTCGGCTTCGGCGGGGTCTTCGCCGCCGTCACCTACATCGCCCCGATGATGACCCACGTCGCCGGTTTCGCCGACGGCTCGGTGACCTGGCTGCTGGTCCTGTTCGGTCTCGGCATGGTCGGGGGCAACCTGGTCGGCGGCAAGTTCGCCGACCGCGCCCTGATGCCGATGCTGTACATCTCCCTGGGCGCCCTGGCCGTCGTCCTCGCGCTGTTCACCCTGACCGCGCACAACAAGATCGCGGCTGCCGTGACCATCGCCCTGATCGGCGCCCTCGGCTTCGCGACCGTCCCGCCCCTGCAGAAGCGCGTGCTCGACCAGGCCCACGGCGCCCCGACCCTGGCCTCGGCCGTGAACATCGGCGCCTTCAACCTGGGCAACGCCCTCTCCGCCTGGCTCGGCGGCGTGGTCATCGCGGCCGGCTTCGGCTACACCGCCCCGAACTGGGTGGGCGCCGCCCTCGCGGCCGCCGCCCTGGTCCTCGCCTTCCTGTCGGCCGCCCTGGAGCGCCGCGACGGCACCACCGGCACCCCGGTCGCTCCCGACGCGGCCGTGCCGCAGCGAGCGGCCGTCCACCACTGAGCCGCCCCCCCCGGACCGCCGTCGGCACCGGAGACGTCGCACCTCTCCCGGACCGCACGGCAGCACCTCAGAAAGATCCAAGGAGAACCCCACCATGAGCACCACCACCATCACCCCGCTCACCACCGAGGACGCCGAGCTGCTCATCGCGACGGCGCGACGCGCCGCCGAGGACGCCGGCGTCACGGTCAGCGTCACCGTGCTGGACGCGGGCGGTCACCTGCTCGCCTTCCGCCGGGACGACCGGGCGGTGCTGATCTCCGGCGAGACCAGCACCCGCAAGGCATACACGGCGCTCCAGCTGAACGCGGCCACCGCCGACCTGGTGGAGGCCGTGCAGCCCGGCGCGCCGTTCCACACGCTGCCCACCGCGCTCGACCGCCCCCTGCTGTTCATCGCCGGTGGTGTCCCGGTCCACCGCGACGGCCGGCTCATCGGCGCCATCGGTGTCGGCGGCGGCGCCCCCGACCAGGACCACGGCTTCGCGACCGAGGCCGTGCGCGCGCTCGACGCCTGACGGAGCCGTCACGACGTGACGCGGGCGGGCCCCCTGCTGGACGCAGCGGGGGCCCGCCCGCGTCGTGCGATCAGCCCGCTGCCACCGTCAGCGGGGCGAACCGCCGCGTCCAGTCGCCCGGCAGATCAGGGATTCCACAGGTCATGACGGCATTGGCGGCCACCGACGCCAGACCCCGCTCCTTGAGCCAGGTGCGCAGTTCGTCGTGGCGCATGTCGATGTCGGTGCGCAGCGGGCGTTCGGTGTGCGCAGCGAGCGAGGTGACGAGCGCCTTCGCCGTCTCCGTGTCGCGGGCGATCAACGGCCCCACCACGTGGGTGTCCATGTTGGGCCAGGCGGCGGCGTAGCCCGTGATCCGTCCCGCCTTCTCCGCCACGCGCAGTTGGTCCGCGAACGCGGGCAGGCGGGCGAGGAGCGGGGTGCGGTCGGTGCCGAAGACCTCCGCGTCGAGCCGGAGGATCTCGGGAAGGTCCTCGGCGGTCGCGGCGCGGGTCGGTGTCCGCTCCGGCACCCCGGACGGGACGAAGTCGCCCATGAGCATGTCGGCCTCGCCCACGACCTTGAAGCCCAGCTCCTCGTAGAGCGGCCGTCCCATGGGGGTGGCGTGCAGGGCCAGCGGTGTGGTTCCCGCCGCCGACATGACGTGCCGCAGCAGGTGCCGCCCCACGCCTCGGCGGGCATGGCGCTCGGCCACCAGGACCATCCCGATGGCCCTGAGGTCCGGACACCCTTCGGGACCGTACTCGGTCACGACACAGGCGGCGACGAGGCCGCCCTCGGGGTCGTCGATGCCGTATCCCTGTCCGGCGGCGAGGAGCAGTCCCCACTTGTGTTCCTCACGCTGCCACTGCCGGTTCTCGGAGAGATCGGCGCAGGCGGTCAGATCGCGCGGGGTCAGTCGACGGATGGGCAGAGCGGCGGGAGAAGGCGTCGGCACGCGGGCCAGGCTGTCGGATCGGGGGCGCGGCGTCCACCTGTTTAGGAAAACCCCGGTGCGGCCCTCGTGCCTCCGGGCGACCGAGTCGCATGACTGTTTCACGTGAAACAGTCATGTTGGGAGGTACTGGATCAAATGCCCGACTCTGTCCGCCACTTGAGGAACGAACAGCCTAACCGGACGAACGCTCCGAAGAACCGCTTTTTCGGGTACACCGCTGCGGTCCCCGAACCCGGTGGAAGGCTGCGGAACGAGTGTTGTCGGATGTTCGAGGCGAGGGCACACCATGGACGCTCCGGCCGTCATGTCGGGGGGGAACGGGACACCGGGCGAGGGGCAGGGGAGCCGCCCGGTGGAATCCGCCGGGGAGGCGTCGCCGGACGCGCTCCTCGTCCGTCGCACACTGGCCGAGATCGCGCCCGTCGCCGACAAGGTCACCTCGTACTTCTACGCGCTCCTCTTCGTCCGCCACCCCGAGCTGCGCTCTCTCTTCCCGCCCGCGATGGACACCCAGCGGGACCGGCTGCTGCGCGCGCTCCTCACCGCCGCCGAGCACATCGACGACACCCCCGTCCTCGTCGACTACCTGCGCGACCTGGGCCGCGGACACCGCAAGTACGGCGCGCTGGACGCCCACTACCCGGCCGTGGGCGCCTGCCTCATCGGCGCCCTGAGCACGTACGCCGTCCGCACCTGGACCCCGCAGACCGAGGCGGCCTGGTCCCGTGTCTACGCCGCCCTCTCCCAGGTGATGATCTCCGCCGCGGCGGAGGACGCGCTCGACGCCCCGCCCTGGTGGGGAGCCGAGATCATCGCGCACGACCTGAGAACCCCGGACATCGCCGTCCTCACCCTGCGCCCCGACCAGCCGTACCCCTTCCGCGCGGGGCAGTACACAAGCGTGGAGACGCCCTGGTGGCCCCGCGTCTGGCGGCACTACTCCTTCGCCTCCGCGTCGCGCGCCGACGGACTGCTGACCTTCCATGTGCGGGCCGTTCCGGCGGGCTGGGTGTCCAACGCGCTGGTGCATCGCGCCCGCCCCGGGGACGCCGTACGCCTCGGGCCGCCGGTCGGCTCGATGACCGTCGACCACACCGGCGACGGGGGGCTGCTCTGCCTGGGCGGCGGCACCGGTATCGCACCCATCAAGGCCCTGGTCGAGGAGATCGCCGGACACGGCGCCCGCCGCCCGGTCGAGGTGTTCTACGGTGTCCGCGCCGACCACGACCTGTACGACATCGACACGCTGCTGAGGCTCCGGGCGAGCCACCCCTGGATCTCGGTGCGGCCCGTCGTCGACTGGCAGGACCGCCGACGGCTGCCCGACGTCATCCGGGCGGGCGGACCCTGGCACGGGTACGACGCCTACCTCGCGGGACCGCCCGGCATGATTCGCAGCGGAGTCGCCGCCCTGCGCGCCCTCGGCGTCCCGGACGTCCGCATACGGCACGACCCGGTGGAGGACATGGTCGGTACCTGAGCGGCTAGGGCCTGTCTGACACTTCTCGTCTGCCGCGCGACGCCGTGCACGCACTCTCGCCGCGCCGGCCCCAGGCCCCCGTACGTCCAGTACGGGGGCCTGGGGCCGACACGCCGAGAGCACGCACCTGACGCCGCGCGGCCGCCCTCCGGGCGACGACGGGAATGGTCAGACAAGCCCT